>DASUDK010000121.1:0-2187 GCA_036275655.1 Limnobacter sp.
TTTTGCTTCTTTGCCTTGTTACCTGGAAGACAATGTGGACAAGCAGCGCGGCAAAGGCGTGTTTGATGCCAGCATCCGTGGTTTGCAAATGCTCAATGCTCGCGGTTACGGTGAGCAATTGCCGCTCAACCTGGTGTTCAACCCCCAGGGCCCCGTGTTGCCGCCGCCTCAGGCCAGCTTGGAGGCGGACTACAAAAAAGTGTTGTTCGACAAATTTGGTGTGCGTTTCAACAGTTTGGTGACCATCACCAACATGCCAATTGCCCGCTTTGGCAGCACTTTGATCAGCAAAGGCACCTTTGAGGCCTACATGAACACCTTGAAGGATGCTTACCGCGAGGACAACCTGAAGGCTGTGATGTGCCGCAGCCTGGTGTCTGTGGATTATCAGGGTGTTTTGTACGATTGTGACTTCAACCAGCAACTGGGTTGGCCGGTGCGGGATTCAAGCGGGCGTGCGCTCACGCTGGCCGATTTGGGGCGCCATACGCTGGATGAGATTGATGTGGTGGTGGGCGACCACTGCTACGGATGCACGGCGGGTCAGGGCAGCAGTTGCGGGGGCGCTTTGGCGGCCTGAGCCTGATCGGGGCGGGCCACCGGCAGGGCGGCCAGTTGTTGGCCGCTCGAGATGAGGCGCTTGGCAAGCATCAGCGCTTTTTCTGATTCGCTGGAGGCCGATTCGGCATACAACTCAATCTGATTGAGCAAATTGCTCCAAGCGGTTTGATTCACTGCCATGTATTCGGCCAGCCTGTGGGACTCGTGTTGGCCCATGTTGATTTTTTGGCTGGCGAGCACCAATCCCTCAATGGCTTCTTTCAAAGCCTGCTGGCTTTGTTCCACCAGGTGTTGCAGTTGGGCGTTGCGATCGGGCTCGGAGAGACTCAGTTCAAGCTGTGAGTCGTCCAGCCTCGTCAGCAATTGCCGGCTTACTTCGCCAGCCTTGCGCAGCCCCTGCGCCGCGCTGCGGATGTCCCCCCGCAAGCCTTCCAATTGAGCTTGCATGATCTCCATGTGGGTGTCTGCCCGCTGATTGCGTTGTTCACTGTTCAGGGCTGTTTTGGCCACATGCGTGCCCTGGGTGGAGAGTTGATGGAAGGACTTGGCGAATTGAAGCACTGTTTGGCCACTTTGCTTGAGTTCTTCCAGTTGTTGACCAATTTGCATCAGGGTGCTGCGGTGTTCCAATTGTTGGTTTTTGTTGAGCGCTTTTAACACCCCCTCAAGCGCCTGATGTGCGCCGGCGAGCTGGTTTTGCTGGGCTTCTTGCGATTGAAGCGCACGCCCGAGCAGGCGGATCCGCTGATTCAAGGCCATGGTTTTGCGGTGGGTCCACCAATGCAAGCCCAGCACTGCGGACGCGAGTGCCAGCAAAATCGCCAAGCCGTAGCACATCACCAACAGGCCGTTTTGCCCCTGTTCAATGTGCTGCCGCAGGGATTGGAGCTTGGGCAATGTGTCCAGGCGCACTTGCGCCTCGGCCTTCGCAATCGCTTGTGGGTCGGTGTTGATGCCAGCCACGGGGCGGGCCAAGGTCTCGATGGCTTGCGTGAGCAGGCGTTGCAGGGTTTGCCGGTGCAAGCTGCCAAACCACTCGGTGCTGCTGCTTGTTGTGAGTTGTTGGCCCATGCCCAACAAGCGCTTGAGCGCCAGCGGCTGCAAGGCGTCGGGTGTGGTGCCGTTGAGCGTTGCCAGTTCCAGCTGTATGGCGGTCTCTACAAGGCTGAGTTGTTGAAGGCGTTGTGTTTGCAGCGCTTGGCCTTGCCATTGCATCCACAGGGCCAATGTCAGCAGCAGGGCAGCACTCACACCCAAGCCCGCCGCAAAATAGCCCAACTGCCGCACAAATGTGGGTCTCACCGGGGTGGGTGCGTGATCTTCAAAAGACGGGGCAGGGTCCGGTGTTTGTGCGGTCATCAGTCCTCAAATTAAATTTGGGTCATCTCGAAATCTTCTTTGCGGGCACCACACTCTGGGCAAACCCAGTTGGGTGGCACATCTTCCCATTTGGTGCCTGGGGCGATGCCTTCTTCAGGCAATCCCGCCGCTTCATCGTATACCCAACCGCAAATCAAGCAAATCCAAGTGTTCATTCTGAGTACTTCCAAGAAAATTTTTTGCAACCGGAGGATAATACTGAGTTTGGCAAGCAATCTCAAAGCTTGCGGGTTTTTTTGGGTTTTC
>DASUDK010000122.1:0-4528 GCA_036275655.1 Limnobacter sp.
CACCGCCTTGCTGTACAATCCGGCTTCTTATCCACCGAATCTCCTGCAAAGCCGCTTCTGGCTTCGTTCTGCGCTGCGTCTCGTGCAGCAGAGAAACGAGATTATGCACACCTATTTCACACCTGTCAAACACTTTTGGCAAAAAATTTCTATTTTTTTACAACGCCAAAAATAGTGTTCTTTGGCACCCACACTTGTACCAAAAACAAGCCTTTGACGCACAAGGAAAATTTTATCCATGTACACAAAAAAGGCCCCACAACTGGGGCCTAATTTTTTTGAAAGCCAGGCGATTTTTTTGGACTTTTACGGCGTCACAACCCCTCTTCCGTTTATTTGTTGCCGAAATTGGGCTTTCTTTTTTCGACAAAAGCCGCCATGCCTTCTTTTTGATCGTCGGTGGCGAACAAACTGTGGAACATACGTCGCTCAAAGAGCATGCCTTCGGAGAGCGGCCCCTCAAATGCACGGTTGATGCTCTCTTTGGCCATCATGACCGAAGGTTGCGAATAGGCGGCTATGACTGCTGCGGCCTCCAGGGCTTCGTCGAGACATCGATCAGCCGGCACCACACGGGAAACCAAGCCGGCACGCTCAGCCTCAGCAGCGTCCATCATGCGGCCAGTCAGGCACAGGTCCATGGCCTTTGCTTTGCTGATGGCCCTGGGCAATCGCTGTGTGCCGCCGGCGCCTGGGATGATGCCAAGCTTGATTTCGGGCTGACCAAATTTGGCCGTGTCGGCGCAGATGATGAAGTCGGTCATCATGGCCAGCTCACAACCGCCACCCAGCGCGAACCCACGGACAGCAGCTATCACCGGCTTGCGGACTTGGCGGATGGTCTCCCAGTTGCGCGTGATGTACTCGCCTTTGTAAACATCCATGTATGTGAATGTGGCCATGGCAGCGATGTCCGCGCCGGCGGCAAAGGCCTTTTCGTTGCCGGTAATCACCATGGCGCCGATGTTCTCGTCTGCATCAAAGTCGGTGAGCGCTTGGCCAAGCTCGGTCATGAGTTGGTCGTTTAGGGCGTTGAGGACTTGCGGGCGGTTGAGCCGCACCAATCCGACTTTGCCAATGGTTTCAACAAGAATGGTTTCGTAATGCATGGGCTGTCTCCCTATATGTATGGTGAGCAAAGTCTACATCCCCCCAACCCGGGGATTGAGCAGTTTGTAAATGAGGACGTGACTTTATTTTCTGTCTAGGACAAAATATGGTCTTGCAGTTTAAAACATGAGTTGTATCCATGCCAAAAAGCATCGCCGTGATGGGCGCAAACAGCGCAATAGCCAGCGCCCTGATTCAACAGGCTGAGACGAAGGGCTGGGAAGTTGTGGCCATGGGGCGCAACGAGGATGCCTTAAACAAATTGTACGGAAATGCGGCGCATGTCCAGATCTGCGTGCTAGATCCCTGCAACAGCGCAGAGGTGGAGGCCGCTTTTGCAGACCTCACGCAGCAAGGAAAGCAATTAACCGGGTACGCCCACTGTGTGGGATCCATTCTTGTGGCGCCATTGACAAGAACCACCGACCAGCAAATTGAACAGGTGATTGGGGTGAATTTGATCTCAGCCATGTATGGTTTGCGAGCCTGGCTGAAGCACGCCAAACAACATGGCCATGGCGGCAGTGCGGTGTTGGTATCAACCTGCGCAACCGGCATTGGCGTTGCCAATCATGAGGCCATTGCAGCGGCAAAAGGCGGCGTGGAGGGCATGGCCAAAGCGGCTGCGGCCACCTATGCGGCCGATGGAATACGTGTCAACGTGGCGGCGCCCGGGTTGACAGACAGCCCAATCGCCTCAGGCTTTTTGAAAAGCGATGTGATGCGCACGGCCAGTGAGAAGCAATACCCTCTGAATGGGATCAACCAACCAGAGGAAGTGGCTGAAACACTTCTATGGCTGCTGTCGGATCATTCAGCCCGCGTGACTGGCGCTGTGATCAACGTGGATGGCGGTTTTAGAAACATTCGGCCCCTGGTGAAGTAGATGTTGAAAAAAGCAAGGGTTGAGACAGCGCCCAAACACCAACACTTTGAATCTAGCAGGCGAGCTGCAATTGACGCGATTGACCGGGTGAATCCGGACTTGTACGCAAAAACCAGAAACTTTTTGGATGGGGCTGTAACAGGTCTATCGCCCTGGATTACACACGGGTACACCAACACCCACGAAGTGTGCTCGCGTTTGCATGGAAGGACACCTCTCGGGTTTGACGACAAAATTGTTTTTGAGCTGGCTTGGAGAGAATTTTTTAAGCATGTGCATGGAGAATTGGGCAGCGGTATTTTGGAGGACATACGCCGGCCGGTGTGGGCAGGTCGCTACCAAGATCGGATGCCAGACGACATTCTGCAAGGCCGTACTGGGGTGCCTGCCGTGGATGAAGGGGTTAAGCAACTCTATGAGACGGGCTATTTGCACAACCATATTCGGATGTGGATTGCCTCTTACACGGTGCACCTCCGGAAGGTGGATTGGCGAGCGGGCGCCGACTGGATGTACGCGCATCTGTTGGATGGCGACCTGGCATCCAACCATCTGAGTTGGCAATGGGTGGCCGGGACTTTCAGCCACAAACCCTATGTGTTTAACGCCGAGAATGTGAGCAAGTACGCTCGCCATTTGGATTGCAGAGGCACAGCGATTGACACCAGCTACGAAGATTTGGAGGCAACTGCACGAAGCCGCCGGGACGTGGGGCCAGAGCGTGTTCGCCCCGCCGTGGGCGTGCAGCAACCAGCTTGTGGTGGCGTGAATGCCAACATCATCAATAGCTTTGGGGACGTGCGCGTGTTGGATCTTCGCCGAGACGAGGACATTGGAGCGGCCCTGGCCTGTGTGAAAGGCGCAGCGAACGTTCGGCTTATACACCCGTGGGATTTGGCTGCCACACAAACATCACGGGGGCCAAACGAGAAAAGTATTGGCCTGCTGGAGCTTGCTTTCCATGAAAAACACGCCTGGAGCCAGGCTCGATGGAGATTTGTTGGTGAAGCTTTTGCCCGCTGTGAAACCATATGGTTGGTGGACAGCAGAGCCTGTGCCAAAGGCAGTGCCTTGATTGATCTGTTCAAAGCCGAAGACATTCGGTTCGACATGTTGGAGACACTGAACCCTGGGTATGTGCAGGTGTCTCGTTGCATGCCAATCCGTTGGCTGCATGAACCCAGAATATTGCCCAATCCAAGCCGATTTCAACAAAGCTTCTCGCGGTTTTACAGGGAGGCCGCAACAATTGCGGGGAACTTGGACAAAGCACTCGCACGGTTTTAATTGCTTGATGACGACTCGCACATGGAAACATTGAACACGCGTTGGATGCGAATTCTGGGTTATGCGGGCTTGGTTCCTTTTCTTGGACTGGCCTGCATGGCTGCTTTGTACCAAAACAGCGACCTGGCCACCATGTTCGCTCAATACAATTTTGTATATGCCTTATGCATCGTCTCGTTTTTGGGCGCGGTGCATTGGGGCATTGCGCTTGGACTGAGCAAAAGGACCGAGGCGATTTACTTGGCTGGGCAACCCCCTGCAGAGTTTGAAACGCGCGCATTTGTGTGGGGGGTTGTACCCTCCCTGCTGGCATGGTTGATCGGTGCTTTTGCGCCAGCCGACTACACCTTGTATTTGTTGGCGGCGGTGCTTTTGTTGGTTTGGTGGGTGGATCGATGGATGTTGGGCCCATTGAAAGCTTTTGAAGAATACCTGCGCTTGAGAAACCACCTGACACTGGGCGCGGTTCTTGGATTGCTGCTCACCGCGAGCGTTGCGCAAATGGTGTAGTCTTTGACCTGAAGTGATAGCACATCAGATGGAGACAACATGTTTAAGGCAGTGCTGCTAGAAAAAAATGAACAAGGCGAATTCAGCGCCAGCGTGACCGAGGTGAATGAATCACAGTTGCCAGAAAACGGCGACGTGCTGGTTCAGGTCACCCATTCCACACTCAATTACAAAGATGGCCTCGCGATTTGCAACAAGTCGCCAGTGGTTCGCCAATGGCCGATGGTTGCCGGCATTGATGGTGCTGGTGTTGTGCTAGAGAGCAAACACCCAAAGTTCAAAACAGGCGATGCTGTGGTGCTCAATGGCTTTGGTGTGGGCGAGACTCACTGGGGCTGCTTGGCTGAGCGAGCCAAGCTGAAAGGAGATTGGCTGATCCACCTGCCAGAGGGCTTGAGCGCTGAGCAGGCCATGGCGATTGGCACGGCGGGTTACACCGCCATGTTGTGCGTGCTGGGGCTTGAAGCCGGTGGTGTGAAACCCGCCGACGGTGAAATTTTGGTGACCGGTGCAACGGGCGGCGTGGGCACCGTGGCGATTGCTCTGTTGAACAAGCTGGGCTACACCGTGGTGGCCACCAGCGGAAAGCCAGAACAGGCCGAGTTTTTGAAACAACTGGGCGCCACTGAAGTGATGGACCGTGGTTTGCTGGCTGCACCAGGCAAACCTCTGCAAAAGGAGCGCTGGGCGGGTGTGGTGGATTGTGTGGGGTCGCACACCTTGGCCAATGCCTGT
>DASUDK010000123.1:0-5034 GCA_036275655.1 Limnobacter sp.
GCTCGCGGACGCATCATGGACGCCGACTTTGCCAAAGAGACCGCCGCGCTCACCCGCGCTCAGATCCTCCAGCAGGCCGGCACCGCCATGCTCGCACAGGCCAACCAGTTGCCCAACAACGTCCTGAGCCTGTTGCAGTAACCTTCTTGTAGTCCAAGCAGCGGCTGGTTCACCTAGCATCGATCCAGCCGCTTTCTGGCAGAGGGCAACACCCGAATTCGGACCTTTCGTCCTCTGCCTCTTTTTCGGCTTTCGGCCGACTTCTCCCCCCTGTTTTTCTTCTTCCGGTTGTTTTGTCGAGTCCAGGTAATTGGCGTTTGTCCCAATGACATTGCTTGCTTTTGCGCTTACACTGCATAAATTACAAAAAAAATGCATATAAAAGCAAAAGGGGACAGGTGTAGCACACCATGCAGGACTTTTCTCAGGCGTTTGTACAAGCCTTTCTGTTGATTCTCAATCTGGATTCCACCTTGGTGGGCATCATTGCTTTGTCTTTGCAAACCACCTTCACGGCCGTGATGATCGCTTGCCTGTTGGGGTTCCCAGTGGGGGCGGCTTTGGCGGTGGGGCGTTTCCCGGGCCGCATGGTGTTGGTGGTGTTTCTCAACTCACTGATGGGCTTGCCACCCGTGGTGGTGGGCTTGGTGGTTTACCTGTTGTTGTCTGCAGCAGGTCCCTTGGGCTTTTTGCAATTGTTGTACACGCCCACGGCCATGGTGATTGCACAGGTGGTGCTGGTCACACCCATTGTGGCCGCCTTGGCGCGCCAGGTCATCGAAGATTTGCATGCCGAATACGACGAAATGTTGCGCGCCATGGGCGCCACACGTTGGCAAACCATGCTCACCTTGCTGATCGATGCACGCTACTCCCTGATCACCAGCGCATTGGCTGGCCTGGGGCGGGCCCTGGCCGAGGTGGGGGCGGTCATTATTGTGGGTGGCAACATTGCCAATGTGACCCGTGTGATGACCACCACCATTGCCCTGGAAACCTCCAAGGGCGAGTTGGCACTCGCGCTTGGTTTGGGTTTCATCCTCATTTCCCTGTCAATCATGATCAATGCCAGCGTGTTTTTGCTCAAACACACGGCACAGCGCAGGGCCTACGCATGATGCCAACGCAATCTCGTTCACATCTGCTGCCCATCGTCGTCGAGCGTGTGAAGCTTGCCTTTCATAGCCGCACCGTGTTTGATGGTTTGAGTTTGAGTCTTGCCAGCCAAGGCATCACCGCAGTGATGGGCCCCAACGGCGCGGGCAAAAGCCTTTTGCTTCGTGTGATGGCGGGTTTGGTTACGCCAGACGCTGGCCAAGTTCGGTTTGGCGTGCACAGCACGCTGCCCAAAAATGCCCTGGGCTTTGTGTTTCAGCGCCCGGTGCTTTTGCGTCGCAGCGTGCATGCCAACCTGATGCACGCCTTGAAGTTGGCGGGCGTGCCCCGCAAGGAATGTCATCAACGTGCTCATGAATTGCTCGACCTGGGCAAACTCTCGCACTTGGAAAATTCCCCGGCCCGCAGGTTGTCGGGTGGTGAGCAACAACGCCTCACGGTGTTGCGTGCACTGGCATGCCGACCAGGTGTGTTGTTCCTGGATGAACCCAGCGCAAGCTTGGACCCACAAGCCACCGTGCTGATTGAAAACCTGATCCGGCATGTGAGCCAAAGCGGTGTGAAGGTGGTGATTGTGACCCACGACGCAGGGCAGGCCGCGCGCTTGGCCGATGAGGTGGTCTTTCTTCACCGTGGGCATGTGCTCGAGATCACACCAACGCCTGAATTTTTGAAGCAGCCCAACAGCCCTGAGGCACGTGCCTACCTGGCTGGTGAACTGTTAACCATGTAGACCCCTTTGAGTTGTGCATCGGAGACTTGATCATGAAAAACCCCTTCATTGTTGGCCTGTTGGCACTGCTTGCTGGGTCAGCCCAGGCGGCCGACAAATTTATTCTGGTGCAGTCCACCACCTCCACACAGAACTCCGGTTTGTACGATTATTTGCTGCCGATTTTCACCAAGGAGACAGGGATCGAGGTGCGCGTGGTGGCCGTGGGCACAGGCCAAGCGATCAAGAATGCACAAAACTGCGATGGCGATGTGTTGCTGGTGCATGCCAAGGCCGCGGAAGAAAGATTTGTGGCCGAGGGGTTTGGGACCAAACGCACCGACCTGATGTACAACGACTTCATCGTGGCGGGGCCCGCCGCAGACCCAGCCAAGGTGAGCGGGTCCAAGGATGCGGTTGCTGCGATGAAGGCAATTGCCAACAAGCAGGCCCTGTTTGCCTCCCGGGGGGACGACAGTGGCACGCACAAAAAAGAGCTTGAGCTTTGGAAAGAGGCTGGGGTGGATGTGAAAGCGGCCAGTGGCAAGTGGTACCGCGAAACAGGCTCCGGCATGGGCGCCACTTTAAACACCGCGGTGGGCATGGGCGCCTACGTGCTGGCCGATCGGGCGAGTTGGGTTGCTTTTGGCAACAAAGGCAATTTTAAAATTGCCATTGAAGGCGACCCCAAAATGTTCAACCAGTACGGCGTGGTGCCGGTGAACCCAGCCAGATGCCCCAACGTCAAGGCAGATTTGGCCAACACTTTTGCCAATTGGCTGCTTTCCGACAAAGGTCAAAAGGCAATTGCCGGATTTCAGCAAAACGGGCAGTCTCTGTTTTTCCCCAACGCACCCAAGCCATAAAAAAGCCTCAGGCAGACCACACCACGCGACCCAGTTCGCTCACGTCATAGCCCGCCATTTGGCGGGCTTTGTTTTGAAAGGTTTGGGTGTGCGTGAAGTGCATCAGGGTTTGCACGGGCGGTTCAAACCAGGCTTTGCGGCACACCAGCAAATCAAACTGCTCACGCTGCGTGGGCACAAAGCCCAGGCCGTAGAGGCGGGCCAGCGCTTCAAGCCCTGGGGCGGCATCGGCAGCGCCACTGGCCACCGCAGCAATCGATTCGTTTTCAGTTCTGCAAGTTTCTGTGGGCAACAGGTCAACCATGCGCATGTCGGCTTTGGCGAGCAGTTGCTCCAACAAAATCATGCCACCCGCGCCGCTTTGGCGCACCGCAATTCGTTTGCCTTTCAGGTCCTCAATGCTGGCAATGTTCAACGGGTTGCCTTGTGCAACCAGCACCCCTTGCTGGCGGCTTGCCCACCGCACCAGCACCACATGTTGACCAGCAAAACGTTTTTGTACGGCACCCACATTCCAACCATCGCCATGGGCATTGGGCACATGCAAGCCAGTGATGGCCGCTTGCGCCTGCTCAAAAAGCGCCAAGCCTTGAAGGCTGCCATCCAGTTGGGTGGACAGGCCACAGCCCGATTCCCGGATGGCCCACTCCAACAGTGGGTCGTGGCTGCCCGCCAGCACCGCGGGGCGCACAGGGGCCTGGCTGGGGCTGGAGGTGTTGAATGTAGGCAAGGTCGATTCGCCTGTTTGCAACCAGTGCATCAGCTCTTTTTTTGGAAAGAGCAGTTTGCCGGTGGCTTTGAGGCAAGGAATCTCCTGGTTGCTCGCCAACTCATACACCTTGCGTTCTTTCAGGCGCAACAAGTCGGCCACTTCTTTGGTGGTTAAAAATTCGGGCAGTGGCGTGGAATCACTCATGCAGCGGTTGAGTCGTTGAGGGTGTTCAAGTCAATCCGATCTGGTGCCAGGCTGGGGCTGGTGCCCGTGAGTTTGCGTACGTCATCAATGATCAGATACAAACACGGCACAAGCACCAGTGTAATGGCAGTGGCAAACAAAATGCCGTAGCCCAGCGACAAAGCCATGGGGATCATGAACTTGGCCTGCCGCGAGGTTTCAAAAATCATCGGTGCCAAGCCACCAAAAGTGGTGACTGTGGTGAGCATGATGGGCCGGAATCGCCGCACGCCAGAGGTGCAAATGGCCTCGTGGGGGCTCATGCCTTCGCGCACTTTTTGATTGGCGTAGTCCACCATCACCAAGGAGTCGTTCACCACCACGCCCGCCAGGGCGATGATGCCCATCATGGACACGATGCTCATGCTGTACCCCATGAGCAGGTGGCCCACAATGGCGCCAAAAATACCAAACGGGATGGCCAGCATCACGATGAAGGGTTGCAGGTAACTGCGGAAGGGAATGGCCAGCAGCACGTAAATGAGCAGCAGTGCCACCATGAATCCCTTGGTGAGGCCTGCAAATGCTTCAGCAAAATCTTGCTGGCGACCCGCAAAGCTGTAGCTCAACCCTGGGTAATCCTGCATCAGCCTTGGCATGATCTCATTCACCGTGGCAGTCTGAATTTGTTGCGCCTGGTTGCGTGGATTCACGTTGGCGGTGACTGAGATTGTTCGTCGACCATCCCGGCGCGTGATGCTTGCAAAGGCCCGTGTGTCGTCAAAGTTCACCACCGTGTGCAAAGGCACCAAAGCACCTTGTGGCGTGCGTATCAACAAGTCGCGCACATCCGTTTGCGAAATACGCTCGGCCTCCGGACGGGTCACCAGCACTTTCACCTCATTGCGGCCGCGCAACTGCCGCATGGCCTCGGCACCAAAAAATGCTGCACGCACCTGTCGACCAATGTCGTTGGCGCTCAAGCCCAGGCGACGCGCTTCCTCTTTCAGTGTGAAGCTGAATTGCTGTTTGCCGTTTTGGAAGCCATCGTCAATCTCGGACACAATGGGGTAATTGGCCAACTCGCGCGCCATGGCCTCGCTGGCTTGCCGCAGGGTGTCCACGTTGCGGTGACTCAGTTGCACTGTGAAGGCCGGGCCGCTGCCTGGGCCACCAGAGTCTGCTGCAAATCGCATGCTCTCCACACCGGGGATGGTGCCCACGCGTTTGCGCCACTCGTCGGTGAACTCCGCGGTGGGAATGGGCCGCACATCGGGTTGTGTGAGGTAGGCACGCACCGTCACCTGGTTTTCATTCACGCTGGCGTACACCCCCGTGCTAATGGCTGGGCCGCCGTGGGCTTCAATCACCTGCTGCACTTCACGGACCAAGCGGTCGCGCACAACATCCACCTGTTGACTGGTGCTGCCCAGCGGCAAGATGGC
>DASUDK010000124.1:0-19669 GCA_036275655.1 Limnobacter sp.
GCGCGACACTCGCCCAGTGTTTCGCGATTTGCGTTGGGGGGTCTATGTGACCTTCGCTGCGGACAGCGACTATGTAGCAAGGTGTTTTAAAGAATATGGTTTGATCACCGACCCCAGCGGCCAGTACTCCAGCATGTACAAACCGTTTCATTTGATTGGTCTGGAGCTGGGCATCACTGTGGCCTCCATCGGTGTGCGCGGCGAGTCCACCGGCGCACCAATTTGCTGGCATGGCGATGTGGTGGCCACGGCCAAGCGCGATTTAAAAGCGGGTGAAATGCTCGATGGCGAAGGGGGGTACACCGTGTACGGCAAGCTGATGCCCGCCAGAGAGTCACTCGCTCTTGGTGGCTTGCCGTTGGGATTGGCCCACGGCGTGAAGTTGCTCAACCCGGTGAAAGCCGGGCAAGCAGTGAGCTGGGGCGATGTGGCCTACGATGCCAATGCTACGGCGGTGAAGTTTCGCCGCGATATGGAAACCCTGTTTTAAAGTGGTTTGGAAAAATCTGAATTGGCTGGCGCTTGCCCGGGCTTGTTCAAAGCCACCCGAATTTCGCTTTGGTATTGCCACATGGCGCCCGTGATCATGTCGGTGATGCCCAGGTCGATGAAGGCCCCGCCCGCCACACCCGCCGTGCTGGCGCTGCTCACCAGGCGCATGGTTTTGTCTTCATAGCCGGGTGCCTTGCAGGCCACAATGATGTCGTCTTTGTCTTTGCCCACGGTGATGGTGTTTTCTTTGCCGTTTACCACACCAAGCTCGCCTTCACCCTCCCGGCTCAGTGTGCAAACCGTTTGCAATGGCTCCATTTTAAAAATCAGGGTTTGTGTGGTGCCCTGGGTGATGGATGCGCAGCCTGTGGCGGCCAAGGTGCAAGCCAATGCCACAATTCGAAGATGACGAGTCATGTTGTTGTTCCTTTTTCGCAATGCCCCATGCTAAATCGCGGGTTCCCATCTGCACATCTTCCAAACGTTGTAGTCATTTTGACTAGTCTTTCTATCGGATACATTGCTTACGGCTTTGGGTTTACATTGCTCGCACATCCAGAAAAAAGTTGAGGCGTGGGCGATGGAAAAATTCAAACAATTGGGGTCGTGGGCGCTGGTGGTGGGCGTTCTGTTTGCCGCGTTGAATGTGGGCGGTTGTGGCACCTTAAACAGCGTCAGTGAATCGGTGGGGCAGGGCATCGCCGCGCGCATGTTGGCCAAGCACGTGGGCCAGCCATACCAGCCCATTCATGACCAAAAGCCTTACGGGCCGTTCATCGGTGAAGAAAAACTGGCCAATGGCATGGTGGTGAAAAAGCATTTCACAAGCCGGATGGATGAGGGCTTGCTGATTGACGACATGAAAGAGGGCATCGGTTTTGACAGCAAAAAGCGCATGGCCACTTATTTTTTGGTTGACAAAAAAGGGGTGGTGCAAGACTGGGCTTTTGGCTATGTGACCGTGGGCACTGGGTTTTCTTTGGGGGCGTTTAACTTGACCGAGATGTTTGGGTCCAAAGACCGAGACGTGTTTATTGATGAAGTGGATGGCGTGGTGCGCACCAAAGACGATCAGCCTTACACCGTGTGGAGAGCGGCCAAGGGATAGCCGCTCCACCACAAGCCGGCGACCTTAGGGCGTCACAATGTTGAAGTTGCCCGTGGCTTTGTCCAGCAGTCCGAAAAACTGGCCGAGTTGTAATCGACTTCCTTCGATCTGTGTGGCATCCGAGAACAGCAAATCGATGGCGCCAGCTTCACCGGTGAGCATGTTCAAAAAGAATGGTTTGGTGAGTTTCAAGGTGGCCGCGGCGTTGGCATCGGGTGGCGCAGCGCGGTGATGCAGCACGCTGTTTTTCACATGCAACTGATAGGTCTCGCCGTTGTCTGTAAACACCAAGTTGATGCGGATGTCTTTGTCCTCAGCCTTTTCGCCATTGAGCGATGCGGCCATGGCCTCCAGGAAGCGCGACGTCGGTGTGTGCATCAGCATGTCAATGAATTGGCTTCGGTCAAACCCTTCACTGTAGCCACCCTTGCGCAGTTCTAGCGCGCCGGTCAAGTAAAAATTGCGCCAAGGGGCCGATTCAGCCTGGTAACCCATCTGTTCAAAGCAACTGGCAAGCAGCGCCTTGGCACCCAGGTGCTCTGGCTCGGCGTACACCGCATGCTTGAGCAGCTCGGCCGACCAGCGGTAATCCCCTTGGTCGTGAGCAGTTTTCGCTTTGTCCAGCAGCGCGTCCATGCCGCCGCCGAGGGCCACATAACGTTTGGCCGCCTCCACGGGTGGAATGGGGTGGAGGTTGGCGGGGTTGGCATCAAACCAGCCCATGTACATTTGGTAAACCGCTTTCACATTGTGTGACACCGTGCCGTAGTATCCCCGTGCACTCAAAAAGTTGTGCAACACGGCAGGCATTTTGATGTTTTCTGCAATTTCAACCGGTGTTTCGCCCGCATTGATTTTGCGCACGGTTTGGTCGTGAATAAAGCGGTAGGTGTCGCGTTGCTTTTCCATGAAGTTGCGGATGTTCTGGCTACCCCACACAGGCCAGTTGTGCTGGTGAAACAGCACCTCGCTGCTGTCGGCGTAGGCAATGGCCTCATCCATGTAACCCGCCCATTTCAAGGCGTCACGCACTTTCGCTCCCCGTGGGGTGTAAAGGTTGTGCAGGGTGTGACCAAACAGCTCCGCACCGCCAAACGCCTTGAGCTGCGGCACATAAAACACAAACTCGGACGGGGCCTCACTGCCCGGCACATTCAGAAACTCAAATTCAAGACCATCCAGGGTGTGGGTTTCTTTGGGCGCTTTCACCACCAAGTTGGGTTCCAAAATACCCACGCGGCCGTAAGCCACGGCTTTGCCCAGCCCATTGTCAATCAAACCCTCCGGACTTTTTGGCAAACGCTTGCCATACATGTACACCGAGCGACGGGCCATCGCCATGCCCACCAGCACGTTCTCGCTGGTGGCTTCTTCCATAAAGCCCAAGGGAGCCACCACAGGGATGCGCTTGTCCGTCACGTCTTGGGCACTCACCACGCCCAGTGCGCCGCCAAAGTGGTCCACATGGCTGTGGGTGAATATCACTGCACTCACGGGTTTGTTGCCCAAGTGCTGGCGTGCAAAGGCCATGGCCGCTTGGGCGGTTTCCTCGCTGGTGAGCACATCCACCACAATCCATCCCGTGTTGCCTTCAATCAATGTGATGTTGGAGAGGTCGAAACCGCGCAACTGGTAGATGCGTTCGGCCACCTTGTACAAGCCGATCTGGTTGTTGAGTGCGGCCTGCCGCCACAGGCTTGGGTTCACCGTGGGCGGGGCTTTGCCTTCAATGAAGTTGAAGGCATCGTAATCCCAGATCACCTCGCCAGCCGCGTTTTTAACTTGGCCACTGGGTTTGGCAATCAAGCCACGCTTGGCATCTTCGGTGTTGATCGAGTCCACGAGGTCGGTGGTTTTTGCCACTTCGGCGTGAATGGCCTGAGTGAAGCTGGAGGCTTTGCCAGCGGGTTGGCTTTGTTCTGGTTTGGAGCAAGCGGCCAATCCAAGAACAAGGAGTGCAGCGCAGGTGAGCAGCCCAGGCAAATGCCAGGCCTGCTGGTGAGGGGTTGAATTCATGATGTCTCCCGGGGTGTGGTTGGGCTCAACCTTGTTGTGATTTTTAATCATGTTACCTCATCGGTAACTTATTGGTTTTGTTATAAAAAATGTTGCAAAGCAACATTTTGGTTGAATTACTCTAAAACCTAGGAGTAATCTCTGTCTCCTCACAACAAAAAGCGGAGCTGTTATGGCAACGCAACAAGAACCTGTTTCTGCCGCTTCACACCAAAAGCCTGCACTGGCTGCCCTCACCCTGGCCGCAATCGGGGTGGTGTATGGCGACATCGGCACCAGCCCGCTTTACACCTTCAAAGAGATTTTTTCGCCCCACGGCGGTGTCATCCCCACCGAAGACAATCTGATTGGCGCTGTCTCCACCATACTTTGGGCGCTCATGTTGGTGGTCACTTTGAAGTATGTGATCCTCATCTTGCGTGCCGACAACCGGGGCGAGGGTGGTGGTTTGGCGCTCACAGCCTTGGCTGCTCAAGCGGTTAAAAATCAACCCGCCTTGCGCAACTTTGTGCTTTTGCTGGGCGTGTTTGGCGCCACGCTTTTTTATGGGGACAGTGTGATCACGCCGGCCATCTCGGTGATTGGTGCCATGGAGGGGCTGGAGGTGCTCACGCCTGAGCTTGAGCCCTACATCGTGCCCGTGGCCATGGTGATTTTGAGTGGACTTTTTTTGGTGCAACGCTGGGGCACGGCCATTGTTGGGCGTTTTTTTGGGCCCATTATTTTGATCTGGTTTTTGGTACTTGGAATCACAGGCGTGGTGCAGGTGCTTGAACAACCCGCCATATTGGCAGCGCTGAATCCCTTGCGCGCAGCGCAGTTCTTGTGGGAGCGCGGACCCCTGGTGTTGGTGGTGGTGGGGGCCATCGTGTTGGCCATCACGGGGGCCGAGGCCTTGTATGCCGACATGGGCCACTTTGGCCGCAAGCCCATTCAATTGGCTTGGACGGTGTTGGTGTTGCCCAGCCTGGCCTTGCAATACCTGGGGCAGGGCGCATTGCTGATGCGCGATGCCAGCGCCCTTGAAAATCCGTTTTACCGCATGTTCCCCGAGCCCTTGTTGATACCGGCCTTGTTGCTGGCCACCATGGCGGCCATCATTGCTTCGCAGGCGGTTATTTCTGGCGCCTATTCGCTCACCAAACAAGCCATTTTGCTGGGTTATCTGCCTCGCATGCGCATCGTTTACACCTCCGCCAATGAGGCTGGTCAAATTTACATGCCTGCGGTCAATTGGATGTTGCTCGCCGGTGTGTTGCTGGCTGTGCTGGGGTTTCAAAGCTCATCTGCATTGGCTGGTGCCTATGGCATTGCGGTCACGTTGACCATGGTGATCACCACCACGCTCACATTCTTTGTGGTGCGTGCAGCCTGGCGTTTGCCTTTGTGGTTGTCGGCCGGTGCCACACTGTTCTTCTTGAGCATCGATGTGTTTCTGTTCTTGGGGTGTGTGGTCAAGCTGTTTGACGGTGGTTGGTTCCCCTTGGCCTTGGGATTGGTGCTGTTTGTCATCATGAGCACCTGGGCAAGGGGGCGCGCGCTGTTGGTCGAGAGCATTCATCGGGATGGCATGGCCTTGAATGAATTTCTTCAGGTGTTGAGTCCCACAGACATGGCGCGTTCCACACGCACCGCCGTGTATGCCGTGGCCAATCCAGACACCGTGCCGCAAGCTTTGTTGCACAACATGAAGCACAACCAGGTGCTGCATGAAAAAAACATCGTGCTGCATGTGCATTTTGAAGAAGTGCCCGTGGTGCCTGCACACGAAAGAGCCCGTGTGGAATACTTTGGTTTGAACTTCTGGAAAGTCACACTGCACTATGGGTTCACTGAAAGTCCGGATGTGCCCGAGGCTTTGAATACTTTGCAACACCCCGAGCTGAGTGTGGATTTGCATGAAGTGAGTTACTTTTTGAGCCGAGAGACCGTGGTACCAACGCCAGGTGCAGGCATGATGTGTTGGCGTGAGCATCTGTTTGCCACCATGGTGCGCAACGCAGGCGGGGTCGTGGCGTTTTTTAAATTGCCAGACAACGCGGTGGTGGAGCTTGGTACGCGCGTACAACTTTGAGGATGTTTGGTTTGGGAAAGCTCGCTGAATTCTACGATCGCCATGTATTGCCCACTTTGCTGGATTTTGCATGCGGCATGAAAGCCATCCATCGGCAGCGCCAAAAGGTGGTGCCCAGGGCAACAGGCCAAGTGTTGGAAATTGGCATTGGCACGGGTTTGAACATGCGCCATTACGACGCAGCCAAGGTCAAGAAAATCATTGGTCTGGATCCCGCCATGCAGATGCATCGCCTGGCGAAAAAACGAATTGACCTCACAGGTTTGAGTGTGGAGTTGATGGGTTTGCCTGCTGAAAGAATTCCCTTGCCCGATGCCAGCATTGACACCATCGTCATGACCTACACCTTGTGCACCATTCCCGAGCCCGTGCAAGCCTTGCAGGAGATGCGCCGTGTATTAAAGCCGGGCGGCAAGTTGTTGTTTTGTGAACATGGTGTTGCGCCCGATGAAAACGTGCGCAAGATGCAGAACCGCCTTCAACCCGTGTGGGGCAAATTGGCTGGCGGCTGTCACTTGAACCGGGACATTCCCGCGCTGCTCGCAGCAGGCGGGTTTGAAATGGATGAGATTCAAACCATGTATGTGCCGGGCCCCAGGGCATTCACATACAACTACTGGGGCCAAGCTTACAGCGAGGCAAGCTGATTTGCTTTGTCAGCCTTGGACCGTGGCGGGGTAGCCTGCATGGCTGATGAGTTCAGCCAGGGTCTGGCCATCCAGACTAGACTCAATGCGGACCTGCTTGTGCGCCAAGTCCACTTCGATGTCCGCTTGCGGATCTTTGCTTAAAACAGTTTGCCTTACATTGGCAGCACAGCCGCCGCATTTCACTTTTTCTACATTCAGCGTGATCATGTTGTGTTCTCCTGATCGGGTTGAGGTCCATTTTAATCCATGCATGTGTTTGGGAAGTTGCCATGGCGGCGTCATGCACAATCTCCTGTTGAGTGAACATGGACCTATTCTTAAGCTTCCAATCATGGTAAGGTCAAGCGATTGACCTTGCCATTGTGTCAAGGTTCATCATGCATCCATCTTTTTGTGGAGAGCACACATGAGCAATACCTCGTCCAACACCATCGACATTGCCGTAGGCGGCATGAGCTGCGCCTCATGTTCCAGCGCCGTTGAAAAGGCCTTGCTGGCCACACCGGGTGTCATCAGTGCCACCGTCAATTTGGCGACCGAAAAGGCCCGTGTGGAGTTGAGCAAGCCTGAGCGCTTGCAAGATGCCTTGCTGGCCGTCGAAAAAGCAGGTTATGAAGCCTCAGCCATTCAAACTGAGTCGCAGGCGGGCCCAGCCGAAGTCCCTCAAAAAAATGCGCAAACCGAGCGGATTGACCAAGAGGGCAAGATGGTGCTGTGGGGTGCATTGCTGACATTGCCCTTGGTCTTGCCCATGGTGGGCATGCTGTTTGGCAAACACGCCATGCTGCCGGGTTGGATTCAGTTGTTGCTGGCCAGCCCTGTGCAGTTTTGGTTGGGGGCGCGTTTTTACCGTGGCGCACTCAAGGCCATTCAAAACCGAACAGGCAACATGGATCTGCTGGTGGCGATTGGTACGTCCGCCGCCTTCGGATTGTCCGCCTACATGTTGGGGGAGGGCAATCCACATTTGTACTTTGAAGCCTCGTCGGCGGTGATCACGCTGGTGATGCTGGGCAAATGGCTGGAGGCGCGTGCCAAGCGCCAAACCACTGCAGCCATTGCAGCCTTGCAAGCCTTGCGGCCCGACACAGCCACTGTGCTCCAAGAGGGCCAAGAGCGGAGTGTGCCCATTGCCAGCGTGGCGGTGGGCATGCACCTCGTGGTCAAGCCTGGTGAACGCATCCCGCTAGATGGACGGGTTCTGCAAGGCGAAGCCCATGTGGACGAGGCATTGATCACCGGCGAGAGCCAAGCTGTTGAAAAATCCCCGGGCAGCAAGGTGACTGGGGGGGCAGTGAACCTCGACGGGCGCTTGGTGATTGAGGTGACCGCCGTGGGCACCGAAACCACCCTCGCAAAAATCATCCGCTTGGTCGAAGACGCCCAGGCCGCCAAACCCGATATTCAAAAGTTGGTGGACAAAGTGAGCGCCGTGTTTGTGCCAGTGGTGCTGGTGATTGCCACATTGACCTTGTTTTACTGGGCCGTCTTGGCTGAAAGTGGCAACCTGGAGTTGGCCATTGTCAACGCTGTGGCGGTGTTGGTCATTGCATGTCCATGTGCGTTGGGACTGGCCACACCCACGGCGATTATGGCCGGCACTGGCGTGGCTGCACGGCATGGGATTTTGATCAAAGACGCCCAGGCCTTGGAGTTGGCGCATCGCATCAACACGGTGGTGTTTGACAAAACCGGCACCCTCACCGAAGGCAAACCGTCTGTGGGTGCTGTGGTTCCCAGCCATGCAAAAGATTTGAGCGATGTGCTGGGCAAAGCCGCCGCGGTGGAGGCGGGCAGTGCGCACCCCTTGGCGGCGGCCGTGTTGGCGCATGCGCAGAGTCAAGGTGTGCAATGGCAAGTGGCCTCACAACTACAAGACCAAGCAGGGCGTGGTGTGAGTGGTGTGGTTGATGGTCATCGTGTGTATGTGGGCACCGCCCGCTGGATGCGTGAACTGGGCGTGTCCGATACCGCATTGGCTGGGGTGAATGCCGGGCTGCCCAGCAACGCTCCAACCCACGCCTGGGTGGCAGAGCAAACTGGCGGGCAGGTAACGTTGTTGGGGGCAATTGGCTTTGGCGATGCGCTAAAGCCAAGTGCCACGCACGCTGTTCAAAGCCTTCACGGCTTGCATGTTCAATCGGTGTTGCTCACCGGCGATTCAAAAGCCAGTGCGCAGCGCGTTGCGCATGTGTTGGGCATTGCAGAGGTGCAGGCTGAGCAGTTGCCTCACAACAAAAGCGAAGCGGTGGCGCATTATCGTCGGCAAGGGCAGGTGGTGGCCATGGTGGGCGATGGCATCAATGACGCACCCGCTTTGGCCGCAGCCGATGTGAGCTTTGCCATGTCCACTGGCACCGAGGTGGCCATGCATGCGGCCGACATCACATTGATGCGCCCAGATCCGGCTTTGGTGGCTCAAACCATTGATATTTCTCGCCGCACCTACGGCAAAATCAAACAAAACCTGTTTTGGGCTTTTGTGTACAACGCAGTGGGCATCCCCTTGGCTGCCATGGGTCTTTTGAACCCTGTGCTCGCAGGGGCTGCCATGGCCTTGAGTTCTGTGAGCGTGGTGAGCAATGCCTTGTTGCTCACCCGTTGGAAGCCGAAGTTCAAACCTGTCAACACCGTGGAGTTGTAAACATGCATCCAGAATGGACACGCAAAGAATGGTTCACCATTGGCGAGGCGGCGATGGAATCGGGCATCACCGCCAAAATGATTCGCCATTATGAGCAGGTGGGTTTGCTGCCCGAAGCCAACCGCACCGACGCAGGCTATCGCCTCTACAACCAGCGGGATCTGCATGTCTTGCGTTTTATTCGCCATGCGCGTGATCTGGGGTTTTCACTGGCGCACATTCAAGAACTATTGGCTTTGTGGCAGAACACCAACCGACCAAGCCGCGAGGTGAAAAAACTCGCTCAAGCACACTTGGATGCGCTCAACGCCAAAATACGCGAGTTGAATGCGATGAAGAGTGAACTGGAGCGCCTGGTGCTCTGTTGCAAAGGCGATGCCCGCCCTGACTGCCCAATCCTCGAAGGTTTGGCCGATTAAGGCCACACCACCACCGGGTGTGCTTGCACATGGTGGACCTGTGCAGGCAAGCCATACAGTTGACTTAAATGTGCGGCATCCAGGGTTTCATGTGCCTGGCCTTGGGCCAGCACCTGCCTATTTTTAAGCAGCAACACGCTGGTGTTGTGGGTCAGTGCTTCTTGCGGGTTGTGGCTAGAAAACACCAAACCAAACCCTTGGTGTTTGCACAACGCAAGTGTGGTGCGCAGCACCAGGCTTGCATTGGCCACATCCAGGTTGGCGGTGGGTTCGTCCATCACCAGGCAATTGGCGCCTTGGTATAAGGCGCGTGCAATCAGCACCAGTTGTTGTTGCCCACCTGACAATTCATTGAACGCCCGGTGCTGTAAGTTGGCAATGCCCAGGGATTCCAGTTGCAACCCCACCTCGGCGTGGTCTTGCTTGCTGGGACCATGCAACAAACCCCAGCGGGCTGTGCGCCCCATCAACACCACCTCGTGCACGTTGAAGTTGAATGCCAAACCTTGATTTTGGGGCACATACGCCAACTGCCGGGCGCGTTCTTTCAAAGGCATGGTTTGAAGATTTTTTTTATTGACCAAAACCTGACCGGCAATCGGGGGCAGCAAACCCAGCAGTGTTTTGATGAGTGTACTTTTGCCGCAGCCGTTGGGCCCAAGCACGCACAGCGCTTGGCCAGGCTCAACCTGGAGGTTGACTCCTTCCAGCACAGCGCATGGGCCATGGCCCACAGACAAATTGTTGCACGCAATGCTCATGGCGTGCCCCCGGCTTGGCTGGCATTGCGCCGCGCAAGCAAGTACACAAAGCAGGGCGCACCCACCATGGCGGTTAATATGCCCAGTGGCAAATCCAACTCGGTGAGGCTGCGCGCAAGTGTGTCCACCAACAGCAAAAAAGCACCACCCATCAACATGCTCACTGGCAGGTTTTTCGCAAAATTGGCTCCACCAATTTGACGCGCCACGTGTGGGATGATGAGCCCCACCCATCCAATTGCACCTGCAATTGCCACCACTGCACTGGTCATGAGTGTGGCCGCCACAATCACGCACAGGGCCAATTGACGTGTTTGAATTCCAAGTGCTCTGCTTTCATCTTCTGACACCGAGAGTGCCGAAAGTTTCCAGCGCAGGGCCAGCAACACACCCAGGGCCAACACAACCCAGGGCAGCGCATGCCCCAGTGCGTTGTATTGAACGCCAGAGAGACTGCCAAGTAACCAGAAGGTGATGGCAGGCAGCTGCTCATACGGGTCGGCCAGAATTTTCAGGAGGGATGTCAATGCACCAGCGAGTGCAGCCAGCACCACGCCTATCAACACCAAAGAGAGCTGGTGATCTGCATGTTTCACCAATCGACCCAGCAGCAGCACGATGGCCACGGTGATTAAGCCACCAACAAATGCACTGGCCTGCACGGCGAACATGGGCAACGCCAAAAACAGGCCACCCACAGCGCCCAGGCTTGCACCGGCAGACACGCCTAAAATATCTGGCGATACCAGTGGATTTTTAAACAGCAATTGGTAGGCACTGCCTGCTGCAGCCAAGGCTGAGCCCACCAGCAGCGCGCCCAGTGCACGCGGCAGGCGCAACTCTTGCACCACTTGCACCGTTGTGGCATCGCCTTGGCCCAGCAAGGCACCCAGGGCCTGTGAGGCACTCACGGGGTATGCGCCCGTGCACAGGGCCAACAACAGCAGTGCACAGGCAATCGCGAAAAGCAGGGCAGTGGGGTGTTTCATGGTGCGCGCAGGGTGACAAGCCCCGAGTATAGCGGCTTTTGCGCAATAAAAAGGGCGGGGCCAAAGCCCCGCCCAACGCGTGACCCACCAAGGTCTGGTTTGCGGTGGGTCAGCCCTGAAGCATTTGCTCAATCATCTTTTTGAGCACGGGTCCGAGTTCCGCTTGCCGCATCTCGGGATTGCGAATCGCTCGGATCATCAGCCCCTCAAAGAGAGACATCAACACCGTGGTTTTGGCTGCAAGCATGTGTGGGCAACCTTTGGCCAAGGCGGGTTTTGCACTTTGAATCAATTGTGCGACTTCGCTTCGAATCACCGCGTCGGTGTCTCGCACCACCTTGGCGACCTTGGGGTTGCGCGAGGCCTCTGCCACAATCTCTGCATCCAGTTGGCTTTGCGCAATCCGCCTTTGTACGCCTTCATCCACGGTGGCCAGCATGGCATTCAAAATGTCTTTTTGCCCTTTGATGGCCGCAATGCGTTGCAGCGTGTCTTCCAGATCGCGTTTCACCATCGCCTCGATGATGGCTTCTTTGCTTTCAAAGTAGTTGTAGATGTGCCCGGCGCTCATGCCAAAGCTTTTGGCAATGTCGGCCATGCTGGCGCCGTGGAATCCGCTTTTGCGGAAGCACAAGGCGGCAGCATCCAGAATTTGCTGCCTGCGCACTTCTGCTTTGGTGGTCATGCTCATCCTCCCTGTGGATTGTTGTGGGCCTCGCTCCAACCGCCACCCAGTGTTTTGTAGAGCGTGACCAAATTGCTGCTGCGTGCAAGTCGCACACCAATCAGGTCTTGTTGGGCAGCATAGAGGGATCGTTGTGAGTCGAGCACATTCAAAAAGCTGTCGATGCCCTGCCTGAAGCGCGCTTGGCTCAAGCGATAGGATTCAGCGCTTGCCTCCACCAAATCGGTTTGCGCTTGAAGTTCCGCGTCCAGCGTGCCACGAGCGGCCAATGCATCGGCCACCTCGCGAAATGCTGTTTGAACGGTTTTTTCGTATTGGGCCAGTGCAATCTGTTGATCGGTGTTGGCCACCCGGAGGTTGGCGCTGTTTCGGCCGGCATCGAAAATGGGCAGATTCATGCGTGGCACAAAACTCCAGGTGCGCGAACCCGACTCAAAAAGCCCCGACAAAGCGCTGCTGGCGGTGCCCGTCTCGGCGGTGAGTGAGATGCTCGGGAAAAATGCCGCACGCGCCGCGCCAATCCGTGCATTTGCGGCTTGCAGCAGCCGCTCTGCCGATTGCACATCGGGACGCTGTTGCAACACTTTTGAAGGCAATCCAGCTTGAAGTTCCACCAGCGCCGTGTTGCTCTCCAGTGCACTGCCTGGCAAAAGCGATTTGGGCAGGTTGGTGCCCACCAGCAATTCCAAGGCATTGCGGTCTTGCGCAACGGCGCGTGTAAATCGGGCAACATCACCACGCGCCACCTCCACGCTGGTTTGCGCTTGTCGCAAGTCCAGGGCAGAGGCCACGCCCAGGTCATTGCTGCGTTTGACCAGGTTGTATGCAGCCTGTTGGTTGTTCAGTGTGTCTTGCGCCAGCTCTAAGAGGGCTTGGTCTGCTGCCAAGGCAAGGTAGCTGTTGGCCACCTCGGCGATCAAGCTGATCTGTGTGCTTTTGCGTGCTTCTTCAGTGGCCAAAAAGCGTTGCAGCGCTTCTTCGTTCAAGCTGCGCACTCGACCAAACAAATCCAATTCATAGGCAGAAAATCCGATTGTCGCGCTGTATTGCGTGGGCGTTGCGCCGCCAGCCCGGCCCCCCGCAAGGTCGGCAGGCAAGCGTTGGCGATTGCCTTGCCCATTGGCCGAGATGCTGGGCACGAGTTCTGCGCGCTGCACTTGGTACAAGGCACGCGCGCGCTCAATGTTAAGCACGGCGATGCGAAGGTCGCGGTTTTCCTGCAAAGCCAGCGCTATCACCTGTTGCAGTTTTTGATCAACAAACAACGCGCGCCATGCGAGGTTTTGGGCATCGACAGCATCGGCGCTGTCTGGGCGGTAGGCCTCACCCTCGGGCCAGCTTTGGGCCACGGGGGCTTGCGGTTGCACATATTGCGGAGCCAGTGTGCTGCAGCCTGCCAGCAGGGAGAGCGCGGTCACCAAGGCGCCGAGTGGCCATGTGGTCTTGATCTGCATGTCATTCCCCCTGGGGCTTGTGCTTGGTGAACAAGCGGTTGACCACCACAAAGAACAATGGCACAAAGAAAATGCCCAGCACCGTGGCAGAAATGGTGCCACCCAACACGCCGGTGCCAATCGCATTTTGGCTGCCAGAGCCCGCGCCCGTCGCAATGGCCAAGGGCACCACACCGAGGCCAAAGGCCAGCGAGGTCATGATGATGGGGCGCAGGCGCATGCGCACAGCATCCAGCGTGGCTTGGATCAGCGTTTTGCCTTGCTCCACCTGTTCTTTTGCAAATTCAACAATCAGAATGGCGTTCTTGGCTGAGAGCCCCACGGTGGTGAGCAGGGCCACCTGGAAGTACACATCGTTTGCCAAACCGCGACCACCAGCCGCCAGCAAGGCACCCACCACACCCAGGGGCACAATCAGCATCACGGCAAATGGGATGGACCAGCTCTCGTACAGTGCGGCCAAGCACAAAAACACCACCAACAATGAAAGTGCGTAGAGCAGGGGCGCCTGCGAGCCAGATTGCCGTTCTTCATACGACAATCCAGTCCACTCAATGCCCATGCCCGCAGGCAATTCTTCGGCCAGTCTCTCCATCGCCATCATCGCGTCACCAGAGCTCATGCCGGGCGCTGCCTGCCCTTGGATTTCTACTGCGGGCACGCCGTTGTAACGCTCCAAACGGGGCGAGGCCATGGACCACTCGGCGCTGGCAAAGTTGGAAAATGGCACCATGGCGCCCTGGTTGTTGCGCACGTACCAACGGTTGAGGTCTTCTGGCAGCATGCGGTAAGGCGCATCGGCCTGCATGAACACCCGTTTTACCCGGCCTCGGTCCAAAAAATCGTTGATGTAGCTGCCACCCCAGGCCGAGGTGAGCGTGTCGCTGATGGAGGCCACTGTCACACCCAGTGCCCCCGCTTTGGCGTTGTCAATGTCCAGTTGATACTCGTACACGTCGGCGGGCGCGTTGGGGCGCACGCCAGTGAGCACTGGGTTTTGATTGGCTTTGGCAATCATGTCATTGCGTGCTTGCAACAGCGCTTCCCGCCCAAGGCCGGTTCGGTCTTGGATAAACATGCTAAAGCCCAGTGCGTTGCCAAGCTCGCGGATGGCCGGTGGGGCAAAAGCAAAAGCCTGTGCCTCGGGCCAGCCAGCAAACACTTTGGACGCACGCTGCACCACGGCTTGTGCAGAGTTTTCTTTGCCGGGGCGTTCGCTCCAGTCGCGCAGGCGCACAAATCCAATGCCGGAGTTTTGCCCAGTGCCAGAGAAACTGAAGCCTGCCACGGTGAAAAGTGACTTCACGTTGTGGCCCTCCTCATTGAGGAAGTAATCTTCCATTTTTGCAAGCACCGCCAGTGTTTGCTCTTGCGTGGCCCCAGCGGGCAATTGCACTTGCGTGAAGAAGACACCTTGATCCTCATCGGGGAGGAAAGAGGTGGGCAGTCGGGTGAACATGAACGCCATCACGCCAACCAGTGCGCCATAAATCAACAGGTAGCGGCCTGACTTGTGCAGCATGCGCCCCACCATGCTTTGGTAACGGGCATTGCTCGAATCAAACTTGCGATTGAACCAGCCAAAAAATCCTTTTTTCTCATGGCTGTGACCCTGCTCAATGGGTTTGAGCATGGTGGCGCACAAAGCGGGGGTGAGCACCAGCGCCACCAACACAGAGAGCGCCATGGCCGACACAATCGTGATTGAAAACTGTTTGTAGATCACGCCTGCGGAGCCCGGGAAAAATGCCATCGGCACAAACACGGCGGAGAGCACCAAGCCGATGCCCACCAAGGCGCCGGTGATTTGATCCATGGATTTGCGAGTGGCCTCCAAGGGTGAGAGGCCTTCCTCGGCCATCACGCGCTCAACGTTTTCGACCACCACAATGGCATCGTCCACCAACAGGCCAATGGCCAACACCATGGCAAACATGGTGAGTGTGTTGATTGAAAATCCGAAAGCGGACAGGACCGCAAACGTGCCCAGCAAAACCACCGGCACCGCAATGGTGGGGATGAGCGTGGCGCGGAAGTTTTGCAAAAAGAGATACATCACCAGGAACACCAGGATGATGGCCTCGATCAAGGTTTTCACCACGCCTTCGATGGATATTTTCACAAAGGGCGTGGTGTCATAGGCCACGTCCCATTCCATGCCCTCGGGGATGAGCGGCGTGATGCGCTTCATCTCGGCCACCACGGCCTCGGCGGTGTCCAGTGCGTTGGCACCGGAGGCAAGCCGAATACCAATGCCCGAAGCGTTGCGGCCATTCCAGCGGGGAAGGATGTTGTAGTTTTCGCTGCCGTAATCAATCCGCGCCACATCTTTGAGGCGCACGGTCGCGCCGTCGGTGGTGGTTTTCAGGATGATTTGCTCAAACTCAGCCGGGGTTTCCAGCAAGCTTTGTGCAGAGATGGTGGCCGTCAGGGTTTGTCCTTTCACCGCTGGGGCGGCGCCCAGCTCACCGGCAGAAATTTGTGCGTTTTGCGCATTCACCGCAGCGCGGATGTCGGCGGGTGTGATGCTGAACTGATTCATTTTGTCCGGGTTCAGCCAGATGCGCATGGCATAGGGGCTACCAAACACTTGCACTTCACCCACGCCGTTGACCCTGCTCATGGTGTCTTGCACGTTGGTGGTGATGAAGTCGGCCAGTTCGGTGGAGGTATACTTGCCATCCACCGCCGTGAAGGCAATCACCAGCAAAAACCCGGCCGAGCTTTTGGTCACCTGGATGCCCTGCCGCTGCACCGCATCGGGCAGCAGCGGCGTGGCCAGACTGAGCTTGTTTTGAACTTGGACCTGCGCAATGTCTGGGTTGGTGCCCGGTTCAAAAGTGAGTTCAATGCGCAATCGACCGCTGGAATCGCTGGTGGATTTCAAATAGCGGAACCCGTCCAGCCCGGTCATCCGTTGCTCAATGACCTGCGTCACCGAGTCTTGCAGTGTCTCTGCCGATGCGCCAGGGTAAGTCGCCTGGATGGTGACCGCAGGTGGTGCAATGGCAGGGTACTGCGCAATGGGCAGGTTAAAAATGGCCAAGGCGCCTGCCAACATGATGACAATCGCGATCACCCACGCAAAGATGGGGCGATCAATAAAAAATCGAGACATGGTGCTACTCCTGCGTTGCCGTGGTGGACTCCACTTGCTGACCGGGTCGCACCTTTTGGATGCCCTCCACGATCACACGGTCGCCTGCTTTCAGGCCCTCTGCAATCAACCACTGGTTGCCCATGGCTCGGGCGGTTTTGACGGCTTTGCGTTCTACTTTGTTGTCGCTGTTCACCACCAGGGCGGAGGGTGCGCCCGTGGCATCGCGAACAATGCCTTTTTGCGGCACCAAAATGCCACCCTCCTGAATGCCTTCTTCCAGGGCGGCGCGCACATACATGCCAGGCAGCAAGGTCAGGTTGGGGTTGGGGAACACGGCGCGCAAGGTCACAGAGCCTGTCTCTTGGTCCACGGTCACTTCCGAGAACTGAAGTTTGCCCTCGTGCGGATAGTCCTGACCATTTTCAAGTTTGAGCTTGACCCGGGCGGCGTCTTTGCCTGCACTTTTGATCACACCGCTGGCCAAGTCGTTTTTAAGTGCCATCAGCTCTGTGGTGGATTGTGTGAGGTCCACATAGATGGGGTCCAGTTGCTGAATGGTGGCCAGGGCCTGTGTCTGGCCTTGTTGCACCAGTGCACCCGCGGTGATGCTGGAGCGGCCAATTCGGCCGCTGATGGGTGCAGTCACTTTGGTGTAATTTAAATGGATGCTCGCACGTTGGAGGGCTGCTTTCGCGCTGGCCACATCGGCCTGGGCCAGTTTCAGTGCTGCGTAAGCATCGTCCCGTTCTTGCTGGCTCACGGCGTTGAGTTTGGCCAGTTCCTGAAAACGGGTGTTGCGGATTTCAGCGCTGGTGAGGTTGGCCTCTGCTTTTTCAAGCGCGGCTTTGGCGCTGGCGTATTCGGCCTGGTAGGTGGAAGCGTCAATCTGGTAGAGCGATACACCCGCTTTCACAGTAGACCCTTCGGTGAACAAGCGGCTTTTCACAATGCCGCTGACTTGCGGGCGCACTTCGGCAATGAGGTACGGTGCCGTGCGGCCTGGCAACTCGGCATACAAAGAAACGGGCTTTTCTTCCACCTCAAAAACCACCACCTTGGGCAACTGCGGGGCAGGTGCGGCATTGGCCCCATCGGGTTTGCCGCAGGCGGACAGGGTCAGGCTGCCCACAGCCACCAAGGCGCTCAAACCGAGCGCCGGTATCGTTTTGCTTCTCATGGTGCACTACCTCAAATTGGATTACTGCGGAATGCTGTTGAGCTTGCCGGTCACTCCAGCGAAGTGACACGCGCAGGCATTCAAGCAGGGATAGACAAGAATTCTGAATGAACGTTCATTTTTTCATTGCAGGAATTGAATGTCAATCGATTGGCGCAAGCCTCAGGCGCAAGGCCATGTGCTGCACCCCCCAATTTACGGGGCTGTGCCCTGCGCCGCTGGGGAATACCCTCGTGGTTGTACAACAACGACATCATTGGGTGGGCCGCATGAAAAAGCACGCATGGATATGGGTTGGATTTGCAGCAATGCAATCCCCGGTTTTTGCAGTGGACCGTGTGCAGGGCAACGACTCTGCCCTCAACTGCGAGGCCATTGCCAAGCAACAACTTGAACTCAAAGCCCTGATGGATGCTGGCAACACGGAACGCACTTTGGGGACTGCTGCGGTGGGCGGTGCTGCCGATGTGGGTGGGCAGGTGGCCACTGCCCAAGTGGCAAGCGGCCTGTTTGGCGCCTTTGGTGGAATTGCTTCCAAGGTGGCTGGCGCAGTGGCCCGTGGCCAGGCGGAAAAAGCCGTGGGTCCAAGCCCAGAGGCTCAGGCACTGGCGGTGAAGGCTGCGGCGAGGCATGATTTTTTAACCCAATTGGCCTCGGCCAAAAATTGTGGTGGAAGTGGCGCCGAGAAAACATTGAGTTTGGCGGAGTACCAGCAAGTGGCCATGGCACCGCCCCTGGGGCAGGTGCAAGCCAAGGCTTTAACGAGCGATGTGGTTGTGGCCGCCTTGCAAGAGCCGGTTGATGTGTTGGATATTTCTTCGGCCATGGATGGCTCACTGGCCGTGCGCAACCGCACCATCGTGATCACGGAGTATCGGGTGCTGTTTGACGTGGGCGGGGAGGTGAACGCAAGCACCCGAGGTGGATATTTGCTTGGCACGGACTACGGTTCAACGCGTGTCACCGTCAAATACAAAATCCCGAATGTGGATGTGGCAGCATTTCAAGCCATCACCGATCGTGCGTTCGAAGATTTCAAGGCAAGGATGTTGGCCTCCGGAGCCAATGTGCGTTTTGGCAATCCAGCCGAGGGTGGCGTGTACGACACCACCGAGCCGGGGAGTTCGCCGGACAAACCTGTTTATTTGACCAAAAAGCTTGGTCAATCCACCCGCCAGTACCTGGTGATGGCACCCACCGGCATGCGCCTAATCCCACGCGGTTTCACCGGGATTGGGGCTGGCAACATCGGCAAGCGGATTGAATGGAGCAAGGCCAACACCGAGGGCTTGTCCATCACGCAAACCATTCAAATTGCAGAGCATGAAAGCTCCGGGTCCGGCTCGTCGATATTCAGGCGTGGCTCGGAGGCCGATGCCAAGTCCAGCTTGAGCGCTGGCGCACCCGATGAATTGGTTGTTCAAAGCCATGTCTACGGCGGTGTGGTTCGAATCAAAGAGCCACTGCCAGTGCCAGGTGCATTCGCCAACTTCAAAGCGGTGGGCGGTTTTGACAGTGACAAGGACACCGGCATGCAGGTGTTGGGCCGTCTTCAAAACCTGGCAGGCATGGGTGCAGACAAATTCAAGACCGTGGAGCAAGAGGTGGAGCTCAATGGACCCGCTATGGCGAGGCTCTCCCTTCAGGGGCTGGCAACACTGAACAAGGCTGTGGTGGACGCCATCCGTTAAATCGCAAGCGAGTGGGTCTGCTGCGACCTTACATTGAGCGAATGTCCTGCACGGCCTGGCTGCCAAATTGCGGGCTGAGCAAATAAGCCAGTATTTTTTGGGCGGTGTCTGTGGGGCTGGCCAACTCGCCTTGTTCTTTGAGCTGCACAAAGCGGTCTTTGTTCGGAAAGTGCGCTTTGTTCACTCGGCGGATTTGCGCTTGCATGGCCGTGTCAATAACCCCCGGGGCCAGGCTGCAAATGCGTAGCCGTGCCTGCTGATCTGCCTGTGCGGATTGAGCATGCATGTCCAGTGCCGCCTTGGTGGCGCAATACACAGACCACCCTGGGTAAGCGCTGCGCCCCGCGCCGCTGGACACATGCAAGATGCGGCGGTCGCTGATGTGCGGGCCCAACTGAGCCACCGCGGC
>DASUDK010000125.1:0-29854 GCA_036275655.1 Limnobacter sp.
TCCACTTTGAACTGACCGCTTTCGATTTTGCTCAGGTCCAGGATGTCGTTCAAGATGAGCGTCATGGATTGCGCATTGCGGTACAACACGTCCACATCGTCTTTCAAATTTGGATCGTCAATTTTTTCTCGAAGCAAACTGGAAAAAGCCAACACACCATTCAACGGGGTTCGAATTTCATGGCTCATCACCGCCAGGAAAGCCGACTTTTGTTTGGACGCCAGCTCGGCCTTGAACTGCAAATCCTTGAGTTCGGTGAAGTCTTGCACCAACACAAAAAACCCCAGGACATGACGATCCACCACGTTGGGAAGGTAGTGGAAAGAATAATGGTGAATGGTGCCGTCATCGAGCGGGGTGGACACATCAAAATGCGACGGCCGCCCCGACAGCGCCGCCTGCGCATGGGGGCTTGCCATGCCAAACAAAGAGGACTCATCCACGGTGAGGCCCGAGGCGTGCTGCCCAGCCAGGTGGGCCAACTGGCGGCGAAACTCCCGCAATTGCTGATTGGAGTACTCCTCCTCCACATGCTCGTTCCAGTAGCCAATCATCACGGGCACAGAGTCCATGATGCGGGTGAGGCTTCTTTCTGCCTTCTGCAGGGCGGCGGTTTTTAATTCCACCTTGCTCTCCAGTTCCGCATTCATTTGAAGCACAGCCAGCTCTGCCAGCTTGCGCTCCTGAATGTCGGTCATGGAGCCAATCCATTTGACCACCTCATCGCCCTTGAAGATGGGTTGCAATTCAAAGTCGTACCAGCGGGCAAACTTGCCATTCAACAGCAATCGGCATTCCAATTTTTGAGCCTCTTGAGAGACCGAGGCCTTTGCCACCGCTGCGCGCACCGCAGGCAAATCCTCCACGGCGATCGCGCCGTAAAAGCGCTCCTCCAACACCCGAATGCTTGAATCTGCAGACAAGTTGCCCCAACGCTCATTGAGAAAATCAACCCGCATTTCGTCGGTCATGGTCCAGGTGAGCTGGGGCAGGGAATTGGCGAGTTCGCTCCACTTGCGTTCGCTGGCTTGAAGCTGATTCACAAAGTTCATGCGCTCAGAAACATCCACCACACTGACCAGCACAAAACCTTCTTGCCCCACTTCCAGCCAAGTGAGGGTCACCTCGATTGGAAACTCGTGACCCGCCTGATGCAAGCCCGACACCACACGGCCACTGGCCATGTGGCGGCTTTGGCGATCGTATCCTTTGCGAAAATTCACATGCTTGGCGGCGTATCGCTGCGGCACCAATTTTTCGACAGGCTGACCCAACAAGTCCTCTTGGGTGTATCCAAAAAGCTCGCTCACACGGTTGTTGATTTTTGCAATCACACCGCGCTCATCCACCAACAGTTGCCCAATGGAAGAGCCCTCGATGATCCCCTGCGTCAACTCCAGCTCATGCAGACGCTCAGACACGACGCGGTTTTTGGTGCGCAATATGTAAATGCTCAAAGCGATTGCCATGAAAGACAACACCACCGCCAGCACCGCTGCAAACCACAGGTTGTAGGGTGCAGTGGCGGCAGCACCCGGCGTGAGTTGCGCATCAATCTGCCAGGTTCGACCAAACACCTCCAAACGCTTGCTGCCTTGGTGAGCAATCCCTTGATCCAGCCAATCGCCCGTGCTGAAAAACATGGGCGCTGCAGGCTCGGTCACATCAGAGATCCGGATGGCCAGTTGACTCGCTTCAAAATCCAGCTCTTTAACAATGTCACTAAACACCAGCACCGCATAAGACCAACCAATGGTTTGTCTTAAATCGGGGGGATGGTTTAACGAGTGATCCGATTGAAGGTGATGACGCTGAATGGGAAGCATCAACAAAAAAGCGGCAGACACCTCCTCGGCCGCTTGAACCACAGTGATGGGCGCTGTGATGGTGGCTTGCCCTGTGCGCACCGAGTCCAAGGCCGCGCGCAAACGCTTGGGTTCTGAGGCCACATTCAAACCCACCGCCTGCATGTTGCGGGCGTAGGGCTCGACATAACGGATCACAAAATATCGATTGCCCGGATCGCCCAAATTGCGGATTTTTTTAGGTTCACCGTACTCGGCAGACATGCTTTGCTCAAAGGCCGGCACATCGTCCGCTTGCACATTGAATATAAGGCCAAATCCGCGTGCGCCTGGAAACTCCCGATCAATGTTGCGCGTGGCGGCATAGCGCCGATAAATATCCAGTGTGTATGTGCTGCGGGTGTTGGAAACAAAACTGCCACGCGCGCCGAGCAGTCCGTATTCATACAGTGCAACTCGCTCTTTCACACCATGCGAAATGCGCTCAAAACTGTCGTCAAACAATTTTTGAAGATTTTGCCGATTGCTGTCTTGAAGGCGGGCAATCGCCAAGGTCGACAACACCAGGCAAAGCCCCACCAACAGCAAGACCAGCAACATGTCTGGCTTCCTGACCGATGAAAAATCCGATTTGTAATGGTTCAGCGTCATGGACTGGTTAACGACTGTTACATCCGTAAATTAACGCAATCCACACTTCAAACAGGCCGAATTCACACAAGTTCACAAGGTGGTGACAATGTGGGGGATGCACAAGACCATAAAAAAAGGCCAGCTTGCGCTGGCCTCAAGTGAACACCCAACAATTGCCTTGGGTTTACTGCTTGGCCTCCGGAGCCGCTGCTGCCGGCGCTTGAACACCGGCAACAGGTGAGGTGGGCTCAGCGGATGCAGCAGCATTGCCAGCTGGCTGCACGGGTTGGCTGGGTGCAGGGTTGTCATGGTGCGGCACGTCTGCCCCATGCTGCTCGCCAGCCATGTTCAGGTTGTCACCCCCCTGCATGATCACAAACAGAGACAATGCTGCAAACAGCACAAAGGCAACAATCAATTTCCACATGTTTGCTTCTCCAATTTAATCGTTAGCAAAAATATCCACGTCTTTGGTTTCACGCACAAACAGCAAGCCGATCACCAGGGTGGCCGCGGCCACAACAATTGGGTACCACAAGCCGTAATACATGTTGCCATTTTGCGCCACCATCGCAAATGCAATCGTGGGCATCAAACCGCCAAACCAACCGTTGCCGATGTGGTAAGGCAAGCTCATGGACGTGTAGCGAATGCGTGTGGGGAACAACTCCACCAACATCGCTGCGATTGGTCCGTACACCATGGTCACATAAATCACCAAGATGGTCAGAATGCCGATGATCAGGGGTTTGTTGACCTTGGCTGGGTCTGCTTTGGCTGGGTAACCGGCGGCAGCCAGGCCTTCTTTCACTTCGGCCTTGAAGGCGTCGATGGCCGCTTTCGAAGCGTCATCAAACTTGCCGTTGACCACCGTGCCCACGGGTGCAGTGATCACCTTGTCACCAATCTTCACCGTGGCCTGGGTGGTGCCGGGCACTGTCTCATTCTCGTAGCTCACCGAGTTCTGTGCCAAAAAGCGCTTGGCGATGTCGCAGCTCTTCTTGAAGTCGATCTCGCGCGCCACGGGGTTGCCCTGGAAAGAACAATCGCCAGGTGCGGCAGTCACCACAATGGTGTTTTTGGCCTGCGCCGCTGCCAAGTCTGGGTTGGCTGCGTTGGTGAGTGCTTTGAAGAGCGGGAAATACGTGAGACATGCCAGCAACAAGCCCGCCATGATGATGGGTTTGCGGCCAATTTTGTCGGACAGCGAACCAAAAATCACGAAGAACGGTGTACCGATGATGAGCGACACAGCCACCAGAATATTGGCCGTTGCAGCATCCACCTTGAGCACGCTGGTGAGGAAGAACAGGGCGTAGAACTGGCCCGAATACCACACCACCGCTTGACCCGCCACCAAACCCAACAAAGCCAGAATCACCACCTTGAGGTTGCGCCACTGACCAAAGGCCTCAGTCAAAGGCGCTTTGGAGGTCTTGCCCTCTTCCTTCATCTTTTTGAAAGCAGGCGACTCGTTCATGGTCAAACGGATCCACACCGAGATGGCCAACAGCAAGATGGACAGCAGGAAAGGAATGCGCCAGCCCCAATCCGTGAATGCTTCTTCGCCCAGAATGGTGCGGGTGCCCAAAATCACGATGAGCGAAAGAAACAAGCCCAACGTGGCTGTGGTTTGAATCCAGGCCGTGTAGGCGCCACGCTTGCCCTGTGGCGCGTGTTCGGCCACGTAGGTTGCAGCACCGCCGTACTCCCCCCCCAGCGCCAAGCCTTGCAGCATTCGCAGCAAGATCAAAATGATGGGCGCAGCCACGCCGATGGTGGCGTAGGTGGGCAAAATACCCACAATGAAGGTGGAACCACCCATGATCAGAATGGTGACCAAGAAGGTGTATTTGCGGCCGATCATGTCGCCGAGGCGGCCAAACACCAAAGCACCGAAAGGACGAACAATGAAGCCTGCGGCGAAGGCCAACAAGGCAAAAATGAATGCGGATGTGGGATCCAACCCCGAGAAAAACTGCTTGGCGATGATGGCCGCCAAAGACCCGTACAGATAAAAATCGTACCACTCAAACACTGTGCCCAACGACGAAGCGAAAATTACCTTTTTCTCTTCACCGGTCATGGGTCGCTTTTCTGCAGCAACACTGGCCATGGATATATCTCCTCCTTTGGAATTGAAATTGCCTTGTGTACAAGCAATTGAGGAGGACTATCCAAAGTTTTCCTGACTAATATCTTACGATTTCACATTTCATATAAAACCATGAATAATAAAGATATTTATTTATTTCAGGAATACTAATTAATTAACACAATCCAATACTTTCTTACCAAAAACTTACAAAATTTTTAACCACCACCCAATCATTTCTCAGCAAAGGTTTTAAAAAAAAACCAATGGGTAAACAATTGTTAAACGTTTGTCCGGCGACCTATCTTGCCAGCATTGGGTTTTCAACACCCCACCCCCAAAAACACAAGAAAACAGGCAATCCCTTTATTCAAATAAGGAATATCCGGTCACATTGATTTGCGTGGTGGAATTAAAAAATTACGCGAAAGAAAGATGCCAAGTGGGCTGGCGCCACCTGGCTTTACAAACCTCGGGCGAAGTTGCCCCTAAAAAACGCCTCCACCCGGAACGTGAGCGCAACGTAGGGGTCTTGGCCTGGCAAAGTGGGGAAATGCAGTTCTGGAATCACATCCACAAACACAATGTTTTTGTGCACATCACGCCTGTAGAACACCTGCAAGATGTAGTCCTTGATGGTTTCGGAGCCACGGTCGTCCCCCACGGCAATCACGGCATAACGCATGGCTGTCCGAGCATTCAGCACCTGATTGATTTCGGCTGTTTGAGAAAACACTGTTGAATCCCGCCGCTCATCGTATTCAACATAAGTTTGAAAACGCAAGTAACGGGTTTCATCCAATTTGCGATTGATGTCGAAATTGGTGCGCGCCTGCAAACCACGCTGATTGAACTGCGTCACCCGGCTCACCGAGTTGATTTGCCAAAGCTTGTCGTAGAAATTCCATTGCCGCGCAGCCGAATACCGCACATAGGGATCCAGGGGCAAACCAAACTTCACACCCACCCCCAAGCCTTGCACCCACTGCTGGCTCGGGTCCTTTGCACTGCGCTGTTCCAGACCCACCGCTGCATTGTTGGTGTCAAAGCGCTCACCGCCACGGATCTCTCGAATACCCTGCTCCGAAAAGCGGCCCAAAGGTTCTTCAATGTCGCTTTCGATGATGAGGCGCAGACGTTCCCGCGTGGTTGGCAAATCCACCCTGAAACGCAAGCTCGGGTCCAGCTTGGAGTCGCCGGGCTGCAACCGCGTCTCCAGACCCACCCGCAAAAACGACTGATTTTCTACAAACAAACTGTCGTCGGTGCCAAAGAACTGGTCCAAACCTCGTGCGGTGTCGTCCACAAGCCGGGTTAAATCGTAGTGCACAGGCTCAAACCGCTTTTGCAGCCACAGCGGCAAATCGCTGTCGCTTTGCGCCCAAACGGGCTGCACACACACCACACCCAACAACCACGCCACAACGCTTTTTTTATTCATGTTGCACGCGCCACCTTTGTCGCGGAGCCAATCGAACTTAGCTTTTTTGTTGACCTGACTTTGACTGTATAACCGACACCACCAAAGTGATCACTGTAATAGGGACCACAAAGCTCATCATTACAGTGGAATAGGCCCCCAAAGCGTCATGGCCCTGCGCATCCAGGATGAGGTAGGCCACATAGGCGACGTAATACAGGAGGAACACGGCGCCCTCCCAACGCGCAATCTCACGCCCTGTCAAAAAGATAGGCAAACAGGCAAACGCCACCGCCAACATGATCCACATGTCAAAGGCCAACAACGAAGGGGCCACCCCGAGCCCTTGCGTGCCAGACACCAAGGCAGACATGCCAAGACAACCAAAAATATTGAAGGTGTTGCTGCCCACCACATTGCCCACAGCAATGTCGCGCTCGCCCTTGAGCGCCGCTGCAATCGAGGTGGCCACCTCGGGCATGGAGGTGCCGGCGGACACAATGGTGAGTGCAATCACCACATCACTCACGCCCAGGGCCTTTGCAAAAGTCACGGCAGAGCTCACCAACCACTCCGAGCCCAACACCAAGAATCCCAAACCCACGGCAATCAACAAAATCTGAAAAGGCAGCTTTGAATCCAGGGAGCCCGCTTGTGCCGGATGAATCTCCTCGTCAAATTCTGCTGTTGCGGCCTTGGTCTGGCTGCGAGACTGCACAATCAAAAAGGCGGTGTAAGCCACCATGAGCACGGCAAGAATTGCACCATCTGCCCAACCCAACACACCATCCAGGGCCAACAACAGCAACAAGACGGAGGCCCCCACCATGATGGGCACTTCTTGTTTGATGAGCTGGGTGTTCACCACGAGCGGCGTGATCAAGGCACTCAAGCCGAGAATAAACAGCACGTTGAAGATGTTGCTTCCCACCACGTTGCCAGTGGCAATGTCGGTGGATCCATCCAATGCAGCGCCCACGGACACCGCCACTTCAGGCGCGCTGGTGCCAAAAGCCACCACCGTCAAGCCCACCACCAAAGGCGAGATACCGAATGACAAGGCCAGGTTGGACGCCCCGCGAACCAGCAAGTTGGCGCCCAGCACAAGGGCACCCAGGCCCAAAACAAACAGCAACGTGGTTAGCATGATAAATGTATAAATCTTGTTAAAAGTTAATGTACACAGTCTAACCAAACTCTGGGCTTCCGGGGAATCACCGTGGCAACACACTCACACGGGGGAGCCCAAGCTCCCTCTTTTGTGTGTTTTGACGCAACTGGCTTAGGATCTTGATTCGACGATGCCATGTTTTGCGAGGTTGTGCATGAAGCCCATCATCCACTGTCTGGAAGACTTTGAACTGCACCGGTTCATTCTTGAATCGCACCTGGATCGATTGCTCAACAACGCCGCCGACATCCGTTACTTTCGCAGCATGCAGCAATTGCAAAACGCAGGCAAAACCTGCCATTTGCTGATTTCAGACCTCCATGTGCCCGACTCACCCGGCGAACGCACGGCAGAGTACCTGCTGGAGGCCTGCGCGCACACCCAAGTTCTGGTTCAATCCTCCGACCCGGTGTTGCCCGCGGAGTTGGTGAAAAGGTCTGGCGGCAAAATCCAAGCGGTCGAAAAAGGCGGGCAAGGCGTGCTGTTTGAGCAAGCCATTCGCCATTTCATGGCGGAACACCAACTCACATCTTGTCCCTGAACATGAAGTAAGCCGCCCCCACCAGGCACAGCCCCGCCCACAGATAATCCAGTTTTAACGGCTCTTTCATGTAAAACACAGCAAACGGCACAAACACCGTGAGCGTGATCACCTCTTGCAGCACCTTGAGCTGCCCCACCGACAATGCCGTGTAACCAATCCGGTTGGCAGGCACTTGGAACAGGTACTCAAACAGGGCAATGCCCCAGCTGGCCAAGGCCGCCACAATCCAGGGCTTTTGGCTCATGTCCTTCAGGTGAGCGTACCAGGCAAAGGTCATGAACACATTGCTGATCAACAGCAAGACAATCGTGGTGGGCACTGCGGGCATGCACCGGCTCCAAAAGGTTGAATTGGCGGGCGTACAAACTATTGCGCAGTGTAACCAAACTGCCCTTGCCCACGAAGTACACTACATGCAATTTAACGCGTGTAGGTTTTTCATGAGCCACCTCCCGCTCAACGCCTCAAAAATCCGGATCCTCTTGTGTGTGTTCATGGCCTTGCTTGGCCTGCATGGGCAGGCCCAAGCGGCACTGGATCATGATTACAAAGCCTTCAACACACTGCTTGCCAAGCATGTGCGTTGGCTGCCCGACGGCAAACAAAGCGAGGTGGATTACACCGCATTGGCCAAGGAGAGGGCCGCCCTGCGCGCTGTTTTGGCCGAGTGGTCGGCGGTCACCCCTGCGGCGTTCAAAGGATTTTCAAAAGGCCAACAAATGGCCTTCCTCATCAACGCCTACAACGGCTTTACCTTGGAGCTTGTGCTCACCGAGTACCCAAAGATCAAATCCATCAAAGACATCGGTGGCTTGTTTGGCAGCCCCTGGAAAAAGGAGTTCTTCACCCTGCTGGGTGCAAAACGGCATCTGGACTGGATTGAACATGAGCAACTGCGCCCGCTGTACAAAGAGCCCCGGGTGCATGTGGCGGTGAACTGCGCCAGCGTGGGTTGCCCCGCCTTGCGCGATGAAGCCTACACAGCTGCCAAACTGGAAGCGCAATTGGAAGATGGCATGCGCCGATTCCTCGGTGACCCCACCCGCAACCGCGTGCGCGGCGGCGAATTGGAGGTCAGCCCCATATTCAAGTGGTTTGCCGAAGACTTTGAACAAGGCCACCAAGGCTTTTACTCGGTGAAAGACGTGTTTGCCCGCTGGGCAAAAGCCATGAGCAACGACCCCACTGTGATTGAAAAAATTGCATCCAAATCACTGCCTGTGACGTTTAGCCAATACGATTGGTCATTGAACGACACCAAACCCTAAACGCAGGCCCAGGCACACGATGCAACACCCCAAAACACTGCTGCTCTTCAATTACGATTGGGACCAAGTGGCCACGGAGCGGCTAAAACACCGTTGGCCAAGCGCGCACAGCGGCTTTGATTTGTTCACATTCCCCAGCAATGCCCGCCTGGCCTGGTTCAACATGGACCGGTTTGTGCAGCTTTGTGCCCTCAAAGCAAAATGGCTGGGTGCCAAGGCGGTGATGTCCAACCATGAGCATTTTGGCGCTTTGTGCGCCGCATTGCTGGCCGAAAAAATGGGATGGCCAGGCACCCCAGTGAACGCCATCCTGGCTTGCCAACACAAGCTGTATGCCCGGCAGGTGCTTCAACAGGTGGCACCGCAGGCCAATGTGCGATTTGCCCGCTTGGATGCGCGATACGGCGAGCCCATCCCCGATGGCTTGCCTTACCCCAGCTTTGTGAAACCGGTGAAGGCCGCATTCTCTGTGCTGGCCAAAACAGTGCAAAACCGGGATGAGTTGCACGCCCACACCCGCTTTGGGCCTTGGGAATTGTGGGTGATTCGCCACTTGGTGGAGCCTTTTGAACAGATCGCGCGCCAACGTCTTCCACAGGCAGGCACAGCACACAGCCTGATGTTGGAAGAGCCTGTGAAGGCCCGCCAATACAACCTCGATGGCTATGTTTGGCAAGGCGAAGTTCGCCCCTTGGGGGTGGTGGACGAGGTGATGTACCCCAACACAGACGCCTTCATGCGGTTTGAATACCCAAGCCGCCTACCCGCCGCCGTGCAACATCGCGCGGCCGACGTGGCACGGCGATTCCTTCAAGCAATCGGATTCACACATGGTTTGTTCAACATGGAGTTTTTTTACTGTGAGCACACCGACCGGCTCACGGTGATTGAATTCAACCCGCGCATGGCCTCCCAGTTCTCTGACCTCTATGAACGGGTGGACGGGATCAATCTGCACGAGATTGCATTTGCCCTGGCCCATGGCATGGACCCCTTGCAACTGCCAACACGCCAAGCCAACGCGGGCGCAGCCGCGAGCTTTGTGTATCGGCTGTTTGATCCCGCGCAGCAAGCCCACTTCCCCAGCGCTGCGGCTCGGAAAAAGTTTCACCATGAATTTCCCGACGCCCTGTTGTTTGATTTCCCAAAAGACGGTCCGCAGATTGAAAGAGATTTCAAATGGCTGCGCAGCTACCGGTACGGGATTGTTCACTTGGGTGGGGCCAACAGCAGCGATCTTCGTCAGCGATGCGAGGCCGCCAGCCACTTGCTGGGCTGGCCAGCACCCTACGCGGGCGAAGCGTTTGAGTTCATGCACACGCCCCATGCACGCGGGCAAGAACTATTTGCACCCAAGCCGGTCAGTGAGACCACTTGAGTCAGAAACACACGCAACAACACACGGAGTCGCATCAACCATGACATTCATCGCTTCCACCCGCCGCTGGACCTTGCTGGCTTTTGCAGCTTTGGCCCTTTCAGGCTGCGGCGCCATGACCGCACAAAATCCCTCCGCCGGCTTAAGCCCAGTCAATGCAATTGCAATGGATCAATCCGACCGCGTCATGCTGTTTGGCGCAGACGTGGTGGCTTATTTCACACAAAACCAGTATGTTCAAGGCCAGGCAGACATCCGCAGCACCTACAAAGACGTGGATTTTTATTTTTCAAACCCCGCCCACAAAGCACTGTTTGACGCCGAACCCGAAAAATACCTGCCGCAATACGGTGGCTATTGCGCCAACGGCATCATGTTTGGCATTCCTTGGGGAGGCAACGCCCAGGATTTCAGCGTGGTGGACGGAAAGTTGTATATTTTTGGTGGCGACGTGTCCAAAGCCGCGTTTGAATTGAAGTTGCAAGAGAGCATTCAATTGGCTGACACCTACTGGCAACAAGAGGTGGCCAACAGCAACAGCTTCATTCAGCGCACCAAACGGCTGGTGATGCGTGTGCCCCATTACAAAACCGGCGAAGAACAAGCCGCAGAAGTGCAAGCTGCCAAATCTGGCAGCTAATATCGTATTGCCATGTGTGCCGATTAAACACGTTAATTGCCCCTGTCCCAGGGGCTTCTTTGTGAGGTTTTCATGAACAGTGTTGTGTTTTCAATGTCCCGCCGGGTGTTTTCAGCCGCAGCCATCGCATTGGGCTTGGGCCTTGCCATGCCCGCGCAGGCTGAGCAAGTGCTCAAAGTCACCACCATCCCTGAAGAGGCAGCGACCGAGCAAATCCGCAAATTCGAGCCCCTGGCCGCCTACCTGTCCAAAGCCATTGGCATGAAGGTTGAGTTCACACCGGTGAGCGATTACCCCGCTGCGGTGGAGGCCCTGGTGAACAAAAAAGTGGATTTGGTGTGGTTTGGCGGTTTTACCCATGTGCAGGCATCGCTGCGGTCTGGCGGCAAGGTGATCCCCATTGCACAGCGCGTGGAAGACACCAAGTTTCAATCCGTGTTCATCGCCAAAACCAACTCAGGCATCAAAACCCTGCAAGACATGAAGGGCAAGCAGATCTCATTTGGCTCACAAAGCAGCACCTCTGGCCACCTCATGCCGCGCAGCTTTTTGCTAGAAGCAGGCCTGGAACCTGAAAAGGCATTCAAGCGTGTGGCCTACTCCGGTGCCCACGATGCGACCATTGCTTCGGTGGTGAGTGGCAAAGTGGATGCAGCCGCGCTGGACATCACCGTGTGGAAAAAGTTTGTGAACGAAAACAAGGTGGACACCAAGGATGTGGACGTGTTCTACACCACACCACCCTACTTCAATTACAACTGGTCTGTGCACCAAGACATGCCCGCCGATTTGCGCAAAAAGATCCAGAAAGCCCTGTTTGACCTGGACCCCGCCGTGCCCGAGCATGCAGAAATCCTGAAGTTGAACCGCGCCACCCGCTATGTGGACACCAAGCCTGAGAACTACAAAGGCCTGGAAAGCGCCGCGCGCAGTGCCGGCTTGTTATAATCAACCCGTTGGGGGGACAGTGGTAAGTCCCCCCCAGTTTTAAAGGGAACGCTGCGCAGTGAAGCTTCAAATTCAGGACATACACGCCTGCCATCCCTCTGCGCCGCAGGGCAGCGTCCCGGCCATCAAACACATGTCGCTCTCCATTGCCGAGGGCGAGCAGGTGGCACTGATTGGCCCCTCCGGTGCAGGCAAAACCACGCTTTTGCAATTGCTCGCCTGCACCCTCAAACCCGTGCAAGGAGAAATACGCGTTGAAGACCAATCGCCCTGGTCACTCAGCAAACGCAAACTCCAGCAACTGCGCGGCAAGCTGATTGTGGCGCCCCAAGTGCCCCCCTTGCCACCAAGGCAGCGGGTGATCACCTCGGTGTTGGCTGGGCGCCTGCCCGCCATGGGTCTGCTACAAAGCATCCAGTCCCTGTTTTACCCGGTGGACATTCCCGCCGCACACCAGGCTTTGGCCAAGCTGGATTTGCCCGAGAAAATTTTTGAACGCGTGGATCGCCTCTCTGGGGGCGAACGCCAGCGTGTGGGCCTGGCACGGCTTTTTGTGTCCCCTGCCAAACTGTGGCTGGTGGACGAGCCACTGTCGGCACTGGACCCCACACGCGCAAGGCTCGCCATGTCGGCGCTCACGCAATCGGCCGCCGAGAACAACATCACCCTGGTGTGTACGCTGCACCAGGTGGACATGGCGTTGGCTTTTTTCAAGCGCATTGTGGGGCTTCGGGATGGGCAAATTGTGTTTGACCTGCCCACGGACCAAGTGACACCCGCCATGCTGAAGTCGCTGTATGCCCAGTATGAACATGAGCTGTTTGAACAACCCGACCAAGAACTGATTGCCAAACAGTTCGAGCGGTCGGCTCCCGTGGTGGTGGTCAACAATTGTCGATGAGCAGCCTGCCGGTGCACAATCCGCGGTTTGATGTGCCACTGAAAGACCCCGCCTGGCACCAGCGCCTATTCTGGATGGTGTTTGCCGTGCTGCTGTTTTGGCCCCTTACAGAAGCCACCGAATTTCGTCCCTCGGTTTTGTTTGAACCAGACAATCTGCGCGTGAGCGCCCAGTTCATTGGCAGCTTTTTCCCGCCCGTGCTGGAGCCCGATCTGCTGGCGCGCATTCTTCGCGAAACCTGGAAAACCGTGGCCATTGCCACCGCCGGGATGGTGTTGGCGCTGGTGATTGCATTCCCGCTCACCGTGTTGTCAACACGCGTATTGTCTGTGTCGGCCATCGCAGGCCGCATGGACGCGCTGCCTTTTGCAATCCGCTTGACCATCCGTTGGCTGCTGATTGTGTTGCGCTCTATCCCAGAACTGGTGTGGGCCTTGGTGTTTGTGCGGGTGGTGGGTTTGGGCCCCACGGCTGGCGTGCTGGCGATTGCGCTCACCTATGGCGGCATGTTGGGCAAGGTGTACGGTGAAATTCTTGAAAGTGGGGAGGCCGCGCCCACAGAAACCCTGTTGCGCAATGGGGCGGGGCGTTTGCAGGCCTTTTTCTACGGCCTGCTGCCTCAGAATGTGATGGAGCTCACTTCCTACACCGTGTACCGTTGGGAATGCGCCATCCGCTCTTCGGTGGTGTTGGGCTTTGTTGGGGCAGGCGGCTTGGGTCAAGAGCTGGACAACTCCATGAAAATGTTCAATGGGGGCGAAGTGGCCACCATGCTGTTTGTGTTTATTTTGCTGGTTGCACTGGCCGATGCGGTGAGTGGGTTTTTCAGGAGGCGGCTGGTATGAACACCCGAACAGCCCCCTGCCCGAGCCGCGCGCCTGCGCTGTTCACAGCGAGCACCGGTGTTCTGTTGCTCAGCCTGTTGATTTTGGTGGTGGCCAGCTTTTGGACGCTGAACCTCAAATGGGGCGAGTTTTTGTCGCTGGAGGCCTTCCGCTCCATGGGGCGCTTCATTGGGGAGTTCTTCCCGATGGACACGCAAACCGAATTCCTCAAAAAAGTGGGCTGGGGCACGTTGGAGACCCTCGCCATGTCCTTGTTGGGCACGGTGTTGGCCGCCATGGCGGGCCTTGCGCTTGCATTGCCAGCCAGCAAACTGCACAGCAGCCACAAAGGGCGCTTGCGCACCCCAACCCGCTGGGTGCTCAATGCCTTGCGCTCCATCCCAGAATTGGTGTGGGCTGCACTGCTGTTAATTTCTGCAGGCCTGGGGCCGTTTGCCGGCACACTGGCATTGGCCTTCCACACCACCGGCGTGTTGGGTCGTTTGTTTGCCGAATCGATTGAAAATGCCCCACCTGAGCCCGCTGACGCCTTGCGCACCCAGGGGGTGGGCAACTTGCGCGTGTTTTATTTCACCACCCTGCCACAGGTGTTGCCGCAACTCATGAGCTACTCGCTCTACCGCTGGGAGAACAACATCCGCGCGGCCGCCGTGTTGGGGGTGGTGGGTGCTGGCGGACTGGGCCAGTTGTTGTCCTTCCACATGGGTTTGTTTCAAATGGGCAAAACGGCCACCATTTTGGCTGCCATGCTGATGCTGGTTGCCATTGTGGACGGCCTGAGCTACCACCTGCGCCGTATTCTCACCCGGTAATTTTTCAATGATCCCTGTTCCTCAATTCATACAAATACACCAAGCCCGGGCAGACCACATTCGCGAGGAGTTGCTCAGCGGCCTGTGCGCCAGCCAGGCGCACACCTCGCCCAAATACCTCTACGATGAGTTGGGCTCCAAATTGTTTGAGGCCATCACCTGCATCCCCGAGTATTACCCCACGCGCACAGAGGCCCTCATTTTCAGCACCCATGCACACCGCATGGCCAGCCAAGTGCCAGCCGGTTCTGTCTTGATCGATTTGGGCGCGGGCAACTGCGAAAAAGCAGCAAAATTGTTCAACGTGTTCCACCCCGCCCGGTATGTGGCGGTGGACATTTCCGTGGAGTTTTTGAGGGGCTCACTCGAATGTTTGCAGCGCCAGTTCCCAGCCCTGCACATGGCTGGCGTGGGCATGGATTTTTCGAGCGAGCTCACTTTGCCTGCGGGACTGGCTTTGCAAGCCGACCAAGCGCGGGTGATGTTTTATCCGGGGTCCAGCATTGGCAACTTCACGCCAGAGGAGGCGCTTGCTTTTTTAAAGCAGGTGCATGCGGTGTGCGGCCCAGGCAAACAAGGCGGCCTGCTGATTGGCGTGGACTTGGTGAAAAACAAAGCTGTGCTGGAAGCGGCGTATGACGATGCATTGGGTGTGACGGCGGCATTTAACCGCAACATGCTGCTGCACTTCAACCGATTGGCAGGCACCAACTTCAAACTCGAAGACTGGAAACACATTGGCTTGTACAACACCGAGCTCAACCGGATTGAAATGCACCTGGAAGCCGTGCGTGATGTGTGGGTGAGCTGGGAAGGTGGCGAGCGCCGATTTGTTGAGGGCGAGCGCATTCACACAGAAAACTCTTACAAATGGACACTCTCAGGCTTTGAAACCTTGTTGATGCGCGCAGGCTTTACAGCCTGCACCCCCTACACAGACCCGGACCAGCAGTTTGCTGTGTTTTGGGCACAGGCCTAAAAGCGACTTAAGCCACCACCAAACGCCACAAGCTGGTGAGCTCTTTGGATCGCGCATCAAAGAGCGGGTCGGTGGCATCAAAGGCCTTGCCATGCTTGGGCTTGGCGTCCAAACGATCCACCACGCGCAAACCCGCCGCTGCAATCCAGGCCGTCAGCTCCTCACGGCTGCGCAACTTCAGGTGCTCAGCCAAATCCGACAACACCAACCAGCCTTCACCACCTGGGTTGAGGCGCCCAGCCAACCCAGCCAAAAAACCTTTCAGCATGCTGCTGTGCTCGTCGTACACCGCACGCTCAATGGGCGAGGTGGGTTTGCCTGGCAGCCACGGTGGATTGCACACCACCAGGTCCACTGGCTGGTCGGCGAACAATTCGGCTTGCATCAACGCCACCTGGGCAGCAAAGCCCAGGTTCTGTATGTTGAACTGCGCGCAGGCCAAAGCGCGCGCGTCGTTGTCGGTGGCCAGCACGCGACCGACGCCACGCTTGGCCAGCAATGCGGCCAACACGCCGGTGCCAGTGCCCACATCCATGGCCAGGCCACCGCCAACACACGCTTTGGGCAGGGGGGCTTTGCTCACCAAATCAATGTACTCGCCGCGCACCGGTGAGAACACACCATAGTAAGGATGGATGCGATTGTTGGGCGCACGGCCCAGGGCGGGGATCTCCACACCTTTTTTGCGCCACTCATGCGCCCCCACCATGCCCATCAATTCGCGCAGCGAGGCCACAGTCAAACCCGCTGGCCCGGGCTCGCCCCACGCTTCGGTGCAAGCCTCCAGCACAATGGGGGCACGCCTCAGAGGGATGCTGTAATCGGCCTGGAAAGGAATCAGGATCGATCCCAAGATGCGGGACCGCTGGGCCTGCGCCTGCCGATACAGGTGGAAACGCTGTGGATACTCTTCCGGGGATTTACCAGCTTTGCTGGCCTTGGATTTTTTGTACTCCGCGTTTTTGTCCAGGCGGCGTGCCATCGCTTGCAACAACTGCCGTGCATTCTGAAAATCACTGCGCCACAAAAACGCCTTGCCTTCACTGGCCAAGCGGTATGCGGCGTCTGCGGTCAAGGTGTCGTCGGCCACCATCACGTGCCGGGGCGGGGGCAGCAGCCGTTCGCTTTGCCAATGGGCCCTGTGCTCGATGCCGTCCTCCAGCCATTGAATTGTGGGAGTGTCTGGGGTGTGGTGCATGTGTGTTCTCTGGATGTGAGGGGCGGTGTGGCTTCGTGTAAACTTCACCGAGATGGCAGTTTACCATCGGCGGGCAGTGTACCACCCAGGGGTGGATTGCGCGGCCCGGCATCCCGATTCCCTTTGAGTGGCCGCAGTTTGAGCAAACCATCCATTGTTATTGTGAGCCCAGCGTTGGCCGATGCCAACAATGGCAACTGGCAAACCGCGAGGCGTTGGCAGCAGTTTTTAAGTGAGCACTTCCAGGTGCGCATTGTGAAAGAATGGCAAGCAGGCCCGGACACCGCCAAGGACCGCTGCATGCTCGCCTTGCACGCCAGGCGCTCGGCCAGCTCCATCCAGGCTTGGGCCGCACAGCACGGCGTGGGTGAACATGGAAGCCCTGGGCTGGTGCTGGCACTCACGGGCACCGACCTGTATCGCGACATTGAAGAAGACGAGCACGCAAAACAATCGCTGCAATTGGCTCGCCACCTGATTGTTTTGCAGGACAAAGCCCCCGACCGTCTTCCAGAGGCACTGCGAGAAAAGACGCAAGTGATCTTTCAATCCACGACCTCGCGCAAAACACTGAGCAAAGCCAAAACGCGCTTGAAGGTGGTGATGGTGGGCCACCTGCGCGACGAAAAAATGCCCCAAACCCTGATGGAAGCCGCCGTGCTGCTCAAGGGCTATCCCAATATTCACATTGACCACATTGGCGCGCCGCTGGACACCGAGCTGGCCGAGGCAGCACAGGCCACCATGCGAGCCTGCCCAAACTATCGCTGGCTGGGGGCGCAGCCCCATGAAGCCACCCGCAAGCGCATACAACGCGCCCATGTGCTGGTGCATGCCAGCAAGATGGAAGGTGGGGCACACGTCATCATGGAAGCGGTGTGCAGCGGCACGCCTGTGATTGCCTCATACATCGATGGGAACATTGGCATGCTCGGCGCGTCTTATCCAGGTTACTTTGAGCTGGACAACGCCTTGGCCCTGGCCAATATGCTTAGCCAACTGGAGCGTGACCTGCTCAACCCGCAAGCCACGCTGCCCAACAAACCCAGCCTTTACACCCGCTTGGTCAATGCTTGTACGGCACGTGCCGCCCTGTTTGCCCCAGCCACAGAACAACAACAACTGACGGAATTGATTCAACATGCAGTCCAGTGAACAACCCGTATTGCGCGACATCGTTTTGGTGGGGGGCGGCCACAGCCATGTGGGCGTGCTGCGCATGTTTGGCATGAAGCCATGGCCGGGGGTTCGCCTCACCCTGATTTGCACCGACATTCACACCCCCTACTCGGGCATGCTGCCGGGCTACATTGCAGGCCATTACAGCTACGACGATGTGCACATCGACCTTGGCCGCCTGTGTGCTTTTGCCGGGGCGCGTTTGTTCAAAGACGAAGTGATTGGCATTGACCGCGCGCTTGGCAAGGTGATTTGCAAAAACCGCCCGCCCGTGGCGTTTGACGCGCTCTCCATCAACATCGGCTCCACGCCCCAAGTGCACGTAGTGCCGGGGGCACAAGAATCAGCGGTGCCAGTCAAGCCGATTGCACAATTCAACGCACGTTGGCTACAACTGCTGGAGCGCGTAAAAACCCACGCAGGCCAAACCACGATTGCCGTGGTGGGTGGTGGTGCAGGCGGCGTGGAGCTGACCTTGGCCATGCAGTACCGCCTGCGCAATGAGCTACAGGCCATGGGCCGCAACCCGGATGAATTGGTGTTTCACCTGTACACGGCCGATGCACACATTTTGCCCACCCACAATCCTGGCGTGCGCGCTCGGTTTGTGCGGGTGTTGCAACAACGCGGTGTGCACATGCATTGCAATGCAGAAGTGCAACGCGTGGACGCACACACCCTGCAGGCCGCCAATGGCGAAACACTGCAGGCTGACGAAATCATGTGGGTGACACAGGCGGGCGGCCCACAATGGCTGCAAGGCACTGGCTTAGAGCTAGATACACGTGGTTTTGTTTGTGTTACACCCACCTTGCAAACCACCCGTGACCCGCGCATTTTTGCAGCAGGCGACATTGCACACTTGGTGGACACCCCCCTTGAAAAAGCCGGCGTATTCGCTGTGCGCATGGGCAAACCGCTCACCCACAACTTGTACAAATTCGTGCAGGGGCAAACCTTGCGCGAATACAGGCCACAGCGCACTTGGCTGGCGCTCATCAGCACAGGCGACCAATACGCGGTGGCTTCCAAAGGCAACATCGGTTTTGCAGGGGGCTGGGTGTGGCAATGGAAGGACTGGATTGATCGGCGCTTCATGGCCAAATTCAGTGAGTTTCCCCCCATGGACATGCAGGCCAAAGCCGCCAGGTCTCCTGCCAACAACCTCGCGCTCACCCAAGAAGAGAGTCTTCAGGCCATCTCGGCCATTGCCATGCGCTGCGGTGGTTGCGGGGCCAAGGTGGGCTCCACGGTGCTGTCGCGCGCGTTGGGCAGTTTAAAACCGATTGACCGCGCCGACGTGCTGGTGGGCTTGCATGCCCCCGATGACGCCGCAATTGTGAAAGTGCCTCCGGGCAAGGCCATGGTGCACACGGTGGACTTTTTCCGTGCGTTTGTGGACGATCCCTATGTGTTTGGCAAAGTGGCGGCCAACCACGCCCTGGGGGATGTGTTTGCAATGGGCGGGGAGGCGCAATCTGCCACCGCCGTGGTCACTGTGCCCCCAGGCTTGGAGGCCAAGGTGGAAGAGCTGCTCTTTCAAATGATGAGTGGTGCGGTGGAAGTGCTCAACGCCGCAGGCTGTGCCCTGGTGGGGGGGCACACCGGCGAAGGCAAAGAACTCGCCCTGGGGTTTGCCATCAATGGCTTGGTGGACGAAAACCTGGAAGGCGTGATGATCAAAGGGGGCATGCAGCCCGGCGATGCGATTGTGCTCACCAAGCCAATTGGCACGGGCACCTTGTTTGCTGCCCTGCCACAACTCAAGACCAAGGGCCGCTGGATACAAAACGCGCTCGATTCCATGGTGCAAAGCAACCGCTTGGGCGCGCAATGCCTGCGCGAGCATGGGGCCCGGGCCTGCACCGACCTCACCGGTTTTGGTTTGCTTGGGCACTTGGTGGAGATGACCCGGCCTTCTGGCGTGGATGCCGAACTGCACCTGGGTGCACTCCCTTTGCTGGAAGGCGCGCTCGACACGGTGAAAGCGGGCATTGTGAGTTCTCTTCAGCCAGCCAATGTGCGTTTGCGGCGAGCCATCCGCAACCAAGCCGACTGGGTGAACGATCCGCGCTACCCATTGTTGTTTGACCCCCAGACCGCCGGTGGTTTGCTCGCCACCGTACCTGGCCACCGAGCGGAGGCTTGCGTGGCACAACTCAAGGCGTTGGGTTACCCGCACACGGCCATCATTGGGCGGATATTGCCGCAAGGCGAGGCCATCGAGCCCGTGGTGCTGAAGGAGTAGCAGATGAGAGGATGGACATGGCCAGCGCTGGGTGTGACACTGCTTGTCAGCCTATGCTTGTGGGCGGCCTGGGGCGCCAATGTTCAACCCTCCGACATTTTGCAGGCACAGCGCGAGCTGGCCATGCATTTCACCGAGCGACCACTGTTGGCCACATCCCTGTACTTTGCCGCGTTTGTGGGTGTCACAGCGCTGTGCTTGCCTGGGGCCAGCGTGATGATGCTGGTGGGCGCTGGCTGCATGGGATTTGGTGTGTGCACTTTGGTCTCCACCGCGGCGTCGGCCGTGGGCGCGTTGTTGACCATGCTGGCAACTCGGCATCTGTTTCGGCAACGGGTTGAACAGCGGTTTGGCGCCACGCTCGACAAAGTAGACCGTGGACTTGCGCGCAATGAAGTGGCTTACATGCTTAGCCTGCGCTTGGCGCCCATCATTCCATTTGTGGTGTTCAACATGTTGGCGGGGTTGACGCGGGTTAAACCTTGGACATTTTTGTGGACCAGTTTTGTGGGCATGCTGCCGGGCACACTGCTGTACGTCAATGCGGGCAAAGAAATTAGCCAAGTCAACCGCCTGCAAGATCTGCTCAGCGCGGATGTGATGCTTTCACTGACCGCGCTGGCCCTGGTCCCCTTGGCAATACAACACCTCTTTAGGCGGTTTGATACTTCTGCACAAAGGCCTTGAGCTGCTCTGAGCTGTTTTTAACTTCCACAGCCACTTGCTGAACGGATTGCGCAGCAGACTGCGCCTCCTCGGTCATTTGCGCAATCGTTTCCACCTGCCGAGCAATCATTTGAGACGCCTCGCTTTGCTCATTCAGGGCCTGATTGATCTCCTGAATGGCTTGCTCGGTGGAGCCACTGTCCTGATTGATTTTTTGCATCTGATGCTCTGTGTCGGCAGACAACGCCACGCCACTGGATATGCGCTCTTTCCAGCCGGCCACGTCTTCAATGGCGGTTTGGGTTTCTTGCTGAATTGCAGTGACCAATTCTGCAATGTTGCGGGTCGAGTCGGCGGTCCGTTCAGACAATCGACGCACCTCATCAGCCACCACCGCAAAACCACGGCCCTGCTCACCCGCCCTGGCCGCCTCAATGGCCGCATTCAAAGCCAGCAAATTGGTTTGCTCAGCAATCTCTTCAATGGTCTGGATGATGGATGAAATGTCTTCTGAGCGCTGCCCCAAGCCCCCCATGGTTTCGGCCAAGGCTTGAGAGGCTCGGCCAATTTCTTCCATCGACATGCGGGAGTCTCGCACAAGGCTGAGCCCCTGGCTGGAGGCGCTGCCAGTTTGAGTGGCCAGGCCATTGGCCACAGTGCATTGCTCACTGACTTGCCCCACAGACACACTCAACTCCTCAATGGCACTGGCCACCGTGGAAGATGCATCGGATTGTTCTGTGGCACTTTCAACAATTTGCCCGGTGGCAGAGCTCATCGTGGTGGCGCTCTCCAACAAACCCTGAGACAGTTGGTCCATCTCTTGCACCGCTTGATGCTGCGCCACGCGAATGTTTTCAATCGACTTGGACACAAGCCCCATCTCGTCGCTGGAGTGCAAGCAGGTGTAAGGGCGCAAATCAAAAGACGCCAAATGCTTGGCCTGTTGCAACAGCGTCTCTGTGTCTGCAGCCACTTTGCGCAGTGTTACCCACAACACCGAGAGCACCGCGGCCGCCAGGATGCCTCCCAGGACCAGGCTCTGGGCAATGCTGGCCTGCTCACGCTCAATGCGTTGCGCCAAGGCCGTACTCAACTGCCCAAGCGACAAATCCTTCAACGCCGAGATGTTTTCCAAATACGCCGACGCTTGGGCAAACACCTCGGCGCCAGAGATTGCGCTCGGGTTTTGTTCCAGGGTGCTCACCAGGGTGGAGAGCTTGCCCATGTCTGTGCGGAACTGTTGCAGATGACCTTTCACGCCTTTGTCCATCACAAAGCCAGCCGACTCCACCTTGTCGTAAGACAACACCAAGTTGTTGGCAAATATGCCCACCAAATTGATGCGGGTTTGCGCCTCCGCCAACACGCTGGGCTCTGGCTGACCACGCTGGGCGTAAGCCGCCAACTTGCCACGCAATATGGCCACCTGCTCGTGCAACAAGGGCAAGTCAAAATTCAAGGCGCTGATGAGGTAATACGTGGCCGCCTCAGGGTCGAATGTCATGGTGCTGTCATCGGCAGAATCGCGCACCAACTGGATGACCTGTTGCACCAGCTGGGAGTGCTGCGCAAAACTTTGCGCAGCGGTGGTGTTGGACCCACCTTGTTTGATGGCTTGCCATGCTTGGTCAACCGCCGCCAGGGATTGGGGAGATCGCACCCAATCTGCGGGGATCTCCGCCTTCAACTCGCCCAGCAAACGCTCCACGCTGCGCACCTGTTCGTCCAACTTGCCTTGCGCGGCGGGGTCTCCGTTTTTCACCAATTGATCCAGGCCTCGATGGCGTTGAATGCTTTCCATCAAGGCGAAGTACTTTGGTACCTCCGCAACACCCAACAATTCTTGCTCAGTCGTGCGAATCAGCGCATTTTGCTGGTTGATCAATGCCGCAAAAATACTCACCAGGGCGAGCCCCATGGGCACCACCACCAGCAAAAATTTCGACGACATTTTGAGGTTACCAATGCGTTCGTTGAACCAGGAATACATGTGACTCTCCAATCAGTTGCTGAGTGGAGTATCGGCCTGCTTGATGGGGCCTCGCATCACTTAGAAGAGGGGTTGGCACCGGACCCACCTCAATGTGTGAGATGGGTTTGCCAAAAAAGCACCGGTCAATGCCAATCAGTTGTCGATGTCAAACAACTCCACATCAAACATCAGGTCGGTGTTGGGGGGAATGGGGCCTGCGCCCCGGCTGCCATAGGCGGTGGCGGCGGGGCAGAAAATGACGGCTCGGTCACCCACCACCATTTCGCACAGGGCCTGAGTCCAGGCAGAAATCACACGGTTGAGCGGAAATGAAATGGTTTCTCCACGGCGAATGGAGCTGTCAAACACTTTGCCATCCAGAAAGGTGCCTTCGTAGTGCACCGTCACTGTGGAGGTGGGCGTGGGTTTTTGTGTGCCCGCGCCACGCTGCTTGAAGGTGATTTTCACGCCGGATGGCAGGGTGATTTCATCGGCGGGTTGGGGGGTGTTTTTGTCGCTCACAGCAATTCCTTTTTAAAGATGTGTGAGGCATTGTACCTTGCAAGGCGCTGCCTGCCTGCAGCGCCCAAAACACCTCAATAGGTTTTGTAAGGCAAGAACTTGCCGCTCATGGTGATGCTCACCCGGTCGCCTGCGGGATTGGGCTCGCGCTGCAAATCCATCTTAAAATCGATGGCGCTCATGATGCCATCGCCAAATTCTTCATGGATCAGCGCTTTGAAGGTGGTGCCGTACACGCTGATGAGTTCGTAGAAACGGTAAATCAGTGGGTCGGTGGGCACCGAGGTGGGCAAGGAGCCTTTGTAAGGGGTTTCTTGCAAAATGTCCACGGCCTCTTGTGGCAACGCCAGGTATTCGCCCACACGCTTGGCCTGTTCTTCGGTGAGGGTCATTTGCCCCAGCAAGGCGGCCGTGCTCCATTCTTTGGATTGACCCATCACCTCGGCCAGGCTGGCCCAGCTGCATTTCTTTTTCCGCTTGGCGGCAATGATCATCTCAGTCACATCGGTTCTGTTCATGTTGCACTCCTTTGAAACAGGTTGAGTTTGGGTTTGGAATCGGAATCGGGTTGTGCATTGCTCAAGGCCTGAAGGCCTGGGCGCACCACGAGCGGTTGTTGATGCAAAGCTGCATTGGCCGCATTGGCCGCTGCGCCCGGTGCAGCGCTGGCGGGGGCAGCACGGTTCACCAAAAAGTCCACCAAGTGATTGCGTATGGCGTAATACTGCGGGTCGTGATGCACCGTGCTGCGCGTGCGTTCGCGGGGCATGGTGTTCTCTACAATCTCAGCAATGCGGGCGCGTGGCCCGTGGCTCATCAACATCACTTTGTCGGCCAGCAAAATGGCCTCATCCACGTCGTGGGTGATCATGAACACCGTCTGACCCGTGGCTTTTACGATTTGTAGCAGCTCATCTTGAATGGTGCCTCGGGTGAGCGCATCCAGCGCGCCAAATGGCTCATCGAGCAACAACATTTGGGGTTGGATGGCAAAGGCACGCGCAATGCCCACGCGTTGTTTCATGCCGCCTGACAATTCATGCGGCTTTTTGTTTGCCGCCTTGCCCAAGCCCACCATCTCCAAGTACTTCATGGCGTGCTCGCGCACTTCGGCTTTGCTTTTGTCGGGCCAGCGGGAATGCACGCCAAACTCCACGTTCCCAAGGGCGCTCATCCAGGGCATCAAGGCATGGCTTTGAAACACCACACCTCGGTCCAGTGAGGGGCCCACCACCTGCTTGCCATTCATGATCACGTAGCCTTGCGTGGCCTCGTCCAGCCCGGCAAGAATATTTAAGATGGTGCTTTTGCCGCACCCCGAATGACCAACAATGCACACAAACTCGCCCTGGGCAATGTCAAAGTTCACCCCTTCAAACACAGGAGGCACCTCGGATCTGCCAGGCGCATAGCTCTTCACCAGGCCCTCCACTTGCAAAAATGCGGCGGTCGACTCTTTGGGCACCAGGTCTTTGCTAAAAATATTGACGTCAGTCATGGCTGTTTTTACTCCTTGTAGCTCACCAGGCGCGCCGCTCGCCCGAGGAGGGTGTCCAGCAACATACCGATCAGGCCGATAAACACGATGGCGGTGATGATGTTGGCAATCGAGAGGTTGTTCCATTCATTCCAGACGAAATAACCAATCCCGGTGCCGCCCACCAACATTTCAGCCGCGACAATCACCAGCCAAGCAATGCCCACGGAAATGCGCATGCCGGTCATGATGGTGGGTGCCGCGGCGGGCAACACCACTTGGAATGCGGTGCGAAGTGCGCCCACCTCGAGGGTTTTTGCAACATTCAACCAATCACGCCGAACGCTGGCCACGCCAAAGGCGGTGTTCACCAACATGGGCCAGATGGAACAAATAAAAATCACAAAAATTGCAGAGGTGCTGCTGTCTTTGATGGTGTAAAGCGCCAAGGGCATCCAAGCCAGTGGTGACACGGGCTTGAGAATTTGGATGAATGGATCCAAGGCCTTGTACACCAGGGGCGACATGCCAATCAAAAAACCCAGTGGGATGGCCACCAGGGCAGCCAAACCAAAACCCGTCAACACACGGGCGATGGAATGCGCCAGTTGAATGCCAATGCCTTTGTCGTTGGTGCCCTTGTCATAGAAGGGGTCCTGCACGTGCGACCAGATGGTGGCCCCCACATCCGCGGGGCTGGGCATGGGCGTTTGCCCGCCGGTGGCGGCGGCATTGCCCACCAGCGCGGCGTATTCTGGGTCCACAGCAATGGCGGCTTGCTCTTGCTGTGTGGCCACAGCCCACACACCCACAATCACTGCAAACAGCAACAGCGACAAAGCCCAAGGTGCCCAAACGGACTTGCTCAAATTGCGCATGGTGCCTTACCCCTTGTGCCGCGAGATTGCGAAACTGTCCAGATAGGCTTGGGGCTTGCTGGGGTCAAACGGCTTGCCCATCACGCTGAACGGCTTCACGTTTTGTGCGGGGGGCTGCATGCCCACCTCACGCATCAAGCGCGTGGCGTCAGTGGCCAAAAACACGTCCCGGGCGACCTTGGCATAGTCCACATCGCCCTTGATCTGTCCCCAACGCTTCATCTGCGTGAGAATCCAAATGGCAAAGCTCTGATATGGGAACGGATCAAAATCAATTCGATTGGGGTCTTTTTTCACGCCACCCAGGCCATCGGCGTACGTGCCGGTGAGCACCTGCTCCACCACCGTCAGTGGCTGATTCAGGTAATTGGTGGGGGCAATCGCCGCTGCGATTTCTTTGCGGTTTTCTTGTTTGCGAGCGTACGCTGTGGCCTCAAGAATGGCCTTGAGCAAAGCCCGGTAGCTGTTGGGGTTTTGAGTCACAAAGGCCTTGCTGGCTGCAAATGCGCAACATGGGTGCCCAGCCCAAATTTCTTTGGACAACATGTGAATGAAGCCCACGCCATCGTACACAGCGCGCTGGTTCACAGGGTCGGGGGCCAAGAAGCCATCAATGTTGTCTGCGCGCATGTTGGCCACCATCTCGGGTGGGGGCACGGCGCGAATCTGCACATCGCGATCGGGGTCCAAACCATGCTCGGCCAGGTAGTAGCGCAGCAGGTAGTTGTGCATGCTGTAATCAAATGGCACAGCAAACTTGAATCCCTTCCAGTCTTTGGGGTCGCGTTTGTCTTTGTGCTTCAAGGCCAGGGTGATGGCTTGACCGTTGATGTTTTCAACGGCTGGCATGGTCCAGGGAATGGGGTTGCTGCCCGCACCCACCGAAATGGCCAAAGGCATCGGGGAGAGCATGTGCGCTGCATCGTATTCATTGGCAAGAGATTTGTCCCGAATCACCGCCCAACCCGCGGTTTTAACCACCTCCACATCCAGGCCCTGTTTGGCATAAAAGCCCATGGGCTGCGCCATGATGATGGGAGTGGCGCAAGTGATGGGGATAAAACCCACCTTGAGTTTTTGTTTTTCAAGCGGCCCGCCGCTTTGGGCAAATGCCTCTTTTGCAGCGGCAAGTGGAAACAAACTGCCCACAGCCGCCAAGGCAGTGGCACCACCCACCGCACTCAAGAAGCGGCGTCGAAGATTGTCATCTGGGAACAGCGCATGCATCACCGCAGACTCCACGGCGCGGTTCTCCATGTCTTGCACTGCCATCGCGTGGTCATGCGCTGCCTGGGTGTCGTGCTTGCCGCAGCTGCAACGCATGCCCAAGCGGGTGTTGGGGTCAAAGGGATTTTTAAAAAAAGACATGCTGCACTCCTTGGGACAACAGGTTAAAACTCAAGCGCGGGCGCGGCTCAAAGCCGGGCGAAAATAATCAATGTCATGCTGGTATTGCTCATAGGCTTTGCTGTATTCCATGACGCGGGCAACATCGGCAATAAACGCCTCGTCATAACCAGCGCGACGCAGCAAGTGAAAGCCCACCTCCATGCCGCTGGCGATGCCGCCGCCGGTCACAATTCGCCCAGCATCCACCACACGTGCGCGGCTGACCTGGCAGGCGGGCGCAATTTCGGCAAGTCGGTCAATCGGGGTTTTGCCAAGGTGGGAGGCTTCCAACCGGTCAGGCTCTTTGCGGTTGGTGGCCGCCAGGCCGTCCAACAAACCCATGCGGGCATAAATCCACGAGCCTGTGCACACGCTGGTGAGCAGGCACTGCTCCGGCAAGCTGCGGATGTATTGATGAAGCTTTCCGTTGTTCAGCTCTTGCCGCGTGCCAAAGCCACCGGGGATGAGAAAAGCATCCATGTCTGGCTGGTCTGCCAGGCTGTAGTTGGGCAACACGGTGAGGCCTGCTTGGGTTTGAATGGGGCGCATGGCCTCGGCCAGCAAAAACACTTCCAGCTCCGGGTCAAAACGCTTGGCCACGGAGAACACACCATAGGGTGCGGCGTAGTCCACCACCTCGGCGTCTTTGAATATGTAAATGCCCAAGCGAAACCCCTGCATTTTTGCCATGTGCCCTCCTTTGCAATGTGGGCTCAGTGTGGCGCAGAGGTGCTTGGGCGGGTATCACCGATTCCTTGAAACTGCTGTAGTGCTGGCACTACAAACCGTGGGCGCGCGCATAATTCACCAGGTCCACCAGGTTCTTCAGTTCCAGCTTTTCGAAGAGGCGCGCGCGGTAGGTGGAAACCGTGTTGGCCGACAAACTCAAAGTTTGTGCAATGTGCTGCACTGTTTCGCCCTGGGCCAACAGGCGCAGCACTTGCATTTCTCGGTTGGACAAACGCTCATGCGGTGCCTCTTGCCCTGGCTGCCGAAGGCCAGTGGCCAGCAACCCGGCCGTGGTTGGTGTGACGTACACCTGCCCTTTGGCTGCCAAGCCAATGGCCTGCCCCAACTCGGTGGGGGAACAACCTTTGTTGAGGTAGGCATTGGCACCACTGCGAATCGCACGCAGTGCAAATTGCGACTCCGGGTACACCGAGAGCATCACAACACCCAGCTTTGGGAATTCACTGCGCACGCTTTTCAGCACATCAAAGCCATCGCGCTCGCCCAGGGCCACATCCAGCAGCATCACATCAAAAGGCTTGTCGCGCAGCTGGCGCAACGCCCCCACACCGTCAGAAGCCTCCGCCACGTACCAGCACTGATCAATCTCCCCCAGTATCTGTACAAGGCCACGTCGAATAATCATGTGGTCATCCACCACCAACACGCTTTGCATCCATCTCTCCTTTTTTATTAATTGGACAACACCCCTGGCAAACGCAACCGAATGCACACCCCCTGCCCAGGCTCGGAGTCGATGCTGCAGTGCGCACCCATGTCCCAAGCCCGTTCTTCAATGCCCATCAATCCAAATCCACCGTGCCCAGCAGCGCAAGGCATGCCTTGCCCGTTGTCTTGAATTTCAAACACCACCGCACGATTGGCCTGGGTGATGCGCAACTGCACCTCCGTCGCCGCCGCGTGTTTTTGAACGTTGTGCAAGGCCTCCTGCACAATCCTGTACAGCGAGGTCTCACTGCGTTTGGAGAGTCGTACCTTCTCTAGGGTGGGTGCCAACATCCACCGACATGCAATCCCGGTTCGGGATTCAAACTCCTGCAACAGGTGCTCCAACGCCGCCCACAAACCAAGGTGATCCAAAACCCCTGGGCGAAGATCAGACAAAATGGTGCGCAGGCTGTCCATGGCCCCCTCGGTGAGCTCCGTCATGGTGCGCAACCGAGAAGCCAAGTGCGCTTGCCCCTCCAAACGATAAGCCAAGGCCTTGAGCTCCAAGTCGAGCGCCGTGAGCCTGGCACCCAAGTCATCGTGCAACTCACGCGCTATTCGAATGCGCTCCTCTTCGCGGATGGTGGTGAGGTGGGAGGACAGTCGACGCATGCGATCGTGCGCGGTCTGCAATTGCGCCGTGCGCTCAACCACGCGTCGCTCCAGCTCAACCTGTGCCGCCTGCTTGATGTTCTGGGCCTCCACACGCGCGGTGATGTCGTTGAAGGTCACCACAGCACCCACCACCACCTCGCCGTCGAAAATGGGATAGGAGGCATACTCCGCATGAAAGCACGTGCCATCCCGGCGCCAGAGCACCTCATTGTCGACTCGACAGCCCCGGTTGTTTTGGAAGGCTTTGAAAATCTGGCAATCACACACCGGCATCAAGTCGCGATTTGCATAGGAGTGATGCATCAAGTAGTGCATGTTGCGACCCAGCACTTCGTCGGCGGTGTAGCCCAACATCTCGGCCCCGGCCTTGTTGATGAACACACAACGCCCGCGCAAATCGATGCCGTAAATGCCCTCGCCGGTGGAGTCGAGCAGCAACTCAAGTTGCCGTCGCCATGCCGCGTGATGTGAAAGATTGGAGAGGTGTTTGAACACAGCAAAACGCATTTACAAAATGTGTGTTCAAACAATCTAGCAAGAGCGATGCCAAAAAATTTTCTAAATTTTTTTTGAAAATTGCACTCGCATGGTGCGAGAAAAAAACCACAGTTCTTTTGAAAAAAACAATCCAAACGGGTTGTTGATGATGTATTGATGAAAAAAGCTTTTCAGTTAATTCATTTTGTTGTACACATTACTCACCACACCCTTTAAGGAAGGTAAAAAAATATGGTAACAACAGAAACAAAACCAGTAGAAGCAGAGGCAAACAAAGCAGCACCCGCCGCCAAAAAACCAGCAGCAAAAAAA
>DASUDK010000126.1:0-29851 GCA_036275655.1 Limnobacter sp.
GGGCACCGCTGGCAAAACCCTCGACCGCGACAGCAAAGCCCTGCCGCTGGAGGCTTTTTCCAAAACCATTCAGGTCAACCTGATTGGCAGCTTCAATATTGCACGCCTGGCCGCTGAAGAAATGGCCAAAAACCAGGCCGATGCGGATGGTCAACGCGGGGTGATTATTCACACCGCCAGCGTGGCCGCTTTTGATGGTCAAACCGGGCAAGCAGCGTACTCTGCCAGCAAGGGCGGTGTGGTTGGCATGACCCTTCCCATGGCACGCGATCTGTCTCGTTACGGCATCCGAGTCAACACCATTGCTCCAGGTATTTTTGACACACCCATGATGCAGGGCGTGTCTGAAGAATACCGCGCACCGCTCATTGCGATGGTTCAAAACCCAAAACGCTTCGGTGCGCCAGCCGAGTACGGAAGCCTGTGCGTGAGCATTGTTGAAAACAATTACCTGAATGCTGAGACCATCCGCCTGGATGGTGGCATCCGCATGCAGGCCAAGTGACAGGGAGCGTGGCCATGGGTGGAATGGATCAATTCAAATCGCAAGAGTCTGAGGACATCACGTTGTTTCGGGACATGCTCATACGCTGCCTTGAAAAAGAAGTGTTGCCCCATTACGACCGTTGGGAACGCGAAGGGCACATGCCCCGTGAAGTATGGAATACGCTGGGTGCGGCTGGCATGCTCGGGCCTGACATGCCTGAGGAATATGGTGCAGCAGGTGCACCGTTTGAAGTGAACTTGATGATTCTCGAAGAAACCTGCCGCCTGGGCTTGCATGGTTTGAGCACGGGCTTTAATGTGCATGCCAACATTGTGATGCCGTATGTGAACAACATTGGCACGCCAGCACAAAAAGCCCAATGGTTGCCCAAACTTGCCAGCGGGGAGGCCATTGGTGCCATCGGCATGACCGAGCCCGGTGCAGGCAGTGACCTGGCCGGCATGCGCACCAACGCGGTTCGGGATGGCGATGATTACATCATCAATGGATCCAAAATATTCATCACCAACGGCTTGCATGCCGGCCTGGTGGTGCTGGCCGCCAAAACCGACCCCAGCAAAGGTGCCAAGGGCGTGAGCCTGTTTTTGGTCGACACCAGTTTGCCTGGTTTCAAAAAAGGCAAGGGCATCGAGAAAATCGGGCAGCACTCCAGCGACACAGCCGAGTTGTTTTTCGACAATCTGCGCGTGCCGGCCAGCGCCATGTTGGGCGAAGAGAACAAAGGCTTTGCCTACCTCATGCAGGAATTGCCACGTGAACGCATTGGCGTGGCCACCCAGGCCATTGGCGCATGCGAGGGCGCCATGGCGCTCACGCGCGATTACGTCACACAGCGCAAAGCGTTTGGGCAGAGTTTGTCCCAGTTCCAGAACACCCGCTTCAAGATGGCCGAACTTCGCGCCCAAATTGAGCTCACCAAGGCTTATCTAAAGCAGTGCATCGTTCGCTGCAAGGCTGGTGTAATGACCACCGAAGAAGCGTCCATCCTGAAGCTCACCGCCACAGAATTGCAGGTGAAGGTGACCCACGAGTGTTTGCAAATGTTTGGCGGTTACGGGTACACACAGGAATATCCCATTTCCCGTTTCTTCTTGGACGCGCGCGTACAAACCATCTATGCGGGCACCTCCGAGATCATGAAAGAAATGATCGCGCGCGGTGAGTTGGGGCGCTGATCACAAAACCGCAACACGGCACTGGCATAAAGGAAAGTTAGAACCGGCTGCACCCAATCATGCAGCCGGGCTTTTAACCTTTTCTTCTAGATGCCGAATGAAAAAAATCCTCAATACCCTGCACGAGCAGCGCTGGGATGACCACCGCTACTACCACCACAGCCGCATCAACCAGAGCTTGCATCTGCTGAGCGCCCTCTCTTTTCTGTTTGGTTATGTGCTGCTTTTTATCGACCCGGTGGCTGCAGCCTTGGTCGCTTGGCTGGTGGCCATGACCAGCCGGCAAATTGGCCACTTCTTTTTTGAACCCAAAACCTACGACCATGTGAACGAAGCCACGCACGAGCACAAAGAGGACATCAAGGTGGGTTACAACCTGCGTCGCAAAGTGGTTTTGTTGTCCATTTGGGGCGCTTTGCCGGTGCTCATTTGGTTTACACCGGGCACCTTTGGTCTGCCACCCACCGGGGCCGACATGCAGAGTTTTGTACGCAGTGTGGGCGAGAGCTGGCTGTGGCTTGGGTTTGCAGGACTGGTGTTTCGCACCGTGCACCTGTTTTTCATTCGCGACATTGAAACCGGGTTGGTGTGGGCATTGAAGATCATCACCGACCCGTTTCATGACGTGAAGATTTACTACAAATCGCCTTTTTACCTGCTGAAAGGCCAACTGATCGATCCCATGGACGATGTGAAAGCACGCCAGGTTTCTTTAAGTACACGCCGCTGAATCAGTGCGTCGCTGTTGCAAGCGGGTGGGGCAGTCCACCACCCGCCTGCATGCATGGCCTGCGCGGCCTGTACAAACCGCTCACAAAACTCTGCAAACTGGGCATCGGTGAAGTTGTGACTAAAGATCATGCGACCCGAGCCCACCCAACTAAGCATCACCCCGGCCTCCAGCAAATAAAACTGAAACATCCAGTTAAAGCGGGACGGTGCGGTGTACACAATCGTCCACACCGAAGCCATGTTGCGCACCTGCACTGGCAAACCCGCTTGCAAAAGCATGGCGTTGAGCCTTGAGGCACGCCCGTCCCAATGGGCATCCAGTTGGTGGTACATGTGCTCGGCTTCAGGCTGGTCGAGGTGCTTTAAAAACAGGTTCATGGTTTGCATCACATAGGGATGCGAATTGAACGTGCCACGCGCAAAGCAAATGTCGGCGGGTTTGTCCAAACGGTAGCGCCGCATCAATTCGGCCCGGCCGCACAACACGCCCACGGGCAGACCACCACCAAGCGTTTTTCCATAGGTCACCAGGTCGGCGCGCACACCAAAGTAATCTTGTGCTCCCCCCTTGGCCAATCTAAAACCCAAAAACACTTCATCCAGAATCAATACGATGCCGCGCTCCGTGCACACCCGGCGCAGTTGCTGAAGCCATGCGGTGTAGGCTGGCTTGTTGTAGCCGGCGCTGCGCTTGCTGCTGACCAGGGCAGAATCCCCAGGTGCATTGGTGTTGGGGTGAAGGGCCTGCAGGGGGTTGACCAACACACAGGCGATGTCTTTGCGGGTGGAAAGCACCTGGAGTGTGCGCTCGCTCATCTCCTGCAGGGTGAGTGTGCGGTCTGCACTCACCGGATTGCCAATGCCTGGCTGAACATCGCCCCACCAGCCATGGTAGGCGCCTGCAAAACGCACAATCCGCTCGCGACCAGTGTGGTACTGGGCCAGCCGAACCGCCTGCATCACAGCCTCTGTGCCGCTCATGTGGTAAGAGATTTCATCTTGCCCGGCCAGCGCCAAAATCCGGCGTGAATTGTCCAGCACAACGGGGTGATAAGGCCCCAGCACAGGCCCAAGGTCTGCCATGCTTTGTGCAGCCTGTGCAATAAAGGCCTTGTATGCGTCATGCCCCAACAGATTGGTGCCGTATGCGCCTGTCACATCCAGGTAGCAGTTGCCGTCCACATCCTGCAGGGTCACACCCTCGCTTTTTTCCATGAACAAGGCGGGCAGCAGGTGCGCATTCACCACATTGCGAAACTGGAATGGCACCCGGTACCGGTGGGTGAACTGCGCATCCGAGATGCAGCCGATGGCTTGCTCCAGCAGGGTTTTGCCCTGTGGGCAACGCGATTGAAGCACCTCGGCGAGCCGGTGAAACGCTGCCTTGCGCTGCGCTTGCAAGCCTGGTGCGGCACCATCGCAGGCAAAAAATGCATCACCCTCCAGGCTGTAAAAGGGGATCAATTTGGACACCCGCTTGGCCATGCGAACATGGCCTGACAGGCCCGGGTGCTTTGCCCGGCTCAATTGCAGGCGCCGGTGGAGCTTCAAGGCGATGATGGCGCTGGCGCTCGCACCAGCAATCAGGGTGAGGCTTTCAAGATTCATACACACGCTTGTCAAATTCAACAGCTACCTTGTACGCCTTCTCAGTGACAGGCTGATTAAATTGTTCAAAGCAAGGCCTCCCGTTTCTCGCGCTCGTTTGCAGGAAGATTTCAACTTCCTGCTCACCAACCGCATTCCACGCATTTTTTCTTCTTGGCTCATGGGCAAATTGAGCAAAATCAGCCACCCGTGGTTTGCGCAACCCGCCTTGTGGTTGTGGCGGCGGTTTGCCGACCTGCAATTGCATGAGGCGCAGGCGCGGTCATTCAATTCCATTCACGCCTGTTTTACGCGAACCCTCAAGCCCGATGCACGTCCCATTGACACCGAGGTCGAGGTGGTGAGCCCCTGCGACGGCATTTTGGGTGCCAGTGGTTTGATCGATCATGGTGTGTTGATGCAGGTGAAGGGCTTCCCTTACACGCTTGAAGACCTGCTGGTCGATCCCGACATGGCCTATCGATTCCAGGGGCACCGCTACGTCACCATTCGCATCACCGCCAGCATGTATCACCGCATGCATGCGCCTTTGGATGGGATGGTTGAACAAGTGGATTACATCCATGGCGACACCTGGAATGTGAACCCTGTGGCACTCAAGCGCGTGCAAAAGTTGTTCTGTAAAAACGAGCGGGCTGTGCTTAGTTGTAAAACCACCAGCGGCGAACCTTTTGCTGTTGTCCCAGTGGCCGCCATATTGGTGGCGGGTATCCGCCTGCATTGCACCGGCCAGGTGTTTAACCCGCAATACCGGGGCCCACAGCGGGTACGCACCTACACCCCCATGCAAAAAGGTGAGGAGATTGGCTGGTTTGAGCACGGTTCTACGGTGGTGTTGCTGTTGCCCGGTCGCTTGAATTTGGTAGAGGGCTTGCTGGAAGGCAGCCGCTTGCGCATGGGGCAGGCCTTGCTGTCATAAGCCATGAGCAGCCATTGAAAATGGGCTATGCTTGCGCCCATGGACATTTTGATCAGCGAAGAAAAAGGCGTGCGCCAACTGCACTTTGGCACCGAGTGGGTACAAGGGGCCATGCGGATTGCAAAACCCCATGCATTGGAGCTTGAATACACCCGCGAGATGCTCTTGCCCCTTGCAATCAACGTCAACCAGCATTGGCCAAGGACGGCACTGTGTATCGGATTGGGCGTGGGTGCATTGCCCAAGTTCTTGCTCAAGCATTACCCAGCTTGCCAAGTCACAGTGGTTGAAATTTCACCTGCCGTGCTGGCCGTGGCCCAGCAGCACTTCAGGTTGCCTGCCCAAGGCCCCAACTTCAATGTGCACATTGGCTGTGGGGCCGATTACATGGCCACCACCCAACGCCAGTTTGATTTGGTGTTGGTGGATGGGTTTGACGAAAAAGCCAGGGTGGGGCCGCTTAACTCAGTGCCTTTTTATCTCAACGTGAAGTCTTGTCTGTCCCCCGGTGGGTTCCTGTCGGTCAACATTTTGAGCCGTCAAAAGGACACAGAGCCTGGCAAGCAACGCCTGCTAGAGGCTTTTGATGGGCAAGCCCTCATTTTGCCGCCTTGCGGCAGTGGCAACGTGATTGCCTTGGCCCATGGCGGTGAGGGGTTTGACGACGATTTGCGCACCCTCAAAGCCAATGCGGAGCAACTGCATGCCAACACCGGTTTGAATCTGATGAACAGCGTTGTCAAATTTCACCAAACGCTCGTTCTGCAGTCTGCGGCTTGACTACAATAGATTCACAACATTAACCAAAATCATTTGAGCCATGCAAACCGACAAAACCCCCATCTGGTTCACCACGCCCAACTTGGCGTTGACCAATGCCATGTGCAAGAACACCGCCTGCGAAGCCATGGGCATCCAGATCACTGAGATTGGTCCCGATCATGTGCGAGGCACCATGCCAGCAGACACGCGCACCTTTCAGCCCTTTGGCTTGGTGCACGGCGGCGCCAATGTGGTGCTTGCCGAAACCCTGGGCAGCATTGCTGCCAACTTGATGGTCGACAACAGCAAGTTTTATTGCGTTGGCCAAGAGGTCAATGCCAACCACTTGAGGGGCGTTCGCACAGGCACAATCACCGGCACGGCCACGCTTTGGCATGCAGGCAAAACCTCCCAAGTCTGGAACATCGAATTGCGCGACGATGCGGGCAAACTCACCTGCATTTCACGCTTGACCATGGCCGTTGTGCCCATCCCGGGAGCACAATGACATGTCCAAAGTGATGGCCAGACAAGACAAAAATGTATTGGGTGGGCCCTTGCTGGCCTGCTCTTACGCTCCACTCACCGGTTTTTTTCGTGACGGATGTTGCAGCACCGGCCCAAACGACCTGGGGCGCCATGTGGTGTGTGCCAAGGTTACCCAAGAGTTTTTGGAGTTTTCACTGCGCATGGGCAATGATTTGATCACCCCACGGCCAGAGTATCGTTTTGCAGGTTTGAAGCCGGGCGATCGTTGGTGCTTGTGTGCCATGCGGTGGAAAGAAGCGCATGAGGCTGGTGTTGCCCCGCCCGTTTACCTGGAGGGCACCCATGAATCCGCCCTTCAGCTTGTACAACTTGAAACCCTTCTGGACTACGCAATTCTATAGCGCCATGTTAAAAAAACTTGCCAGCCAATGGATGTCTGCTGCACGTGTCAGCCCCACAGCCCTCTACACAGGGCAAGTCTGGCAAGTCAATCAGCGCTCTGTACCAGAGCTTGCATCCACACCAGCCCGCCTTTTGCACACCGCCTTGGCGCCCGCCATGTTTGCGTCGCGCACCCTGGGTGGCCCCACACTCACCGATTTTTTGTTGGCCCGGCATGACATCATTGATCTGGAACTCTCGCGTCGGATTGAATCGGGCAAGGTGACCCAAATCATTGAAATTGCCGCGGGGCTGTCACCTCGGGGTGCTCGGTTTGTTGAAAAATACGGCGACCGCATCACCTACATTGAGGCCGATTTGCCCAAGATGGTTGCCCAAAAGAGAAAGTTGCTCGCCCGTCGCCTCGCCGTCTGCCCCAATCACCAAGTGCGGGTGGTTGATGCGTTTGCCACCGAGGGTGCGTATTGCCTTGAAGAAATTGCGCGTGGTTTAGACCCCAAGCAAGGCGTTGCCATCGTCACCGAGGGTCTGCTGAATTACTTCAGCAAGGCCATGGTGATGCAACTCTGGGAGCGGATCGAATCCACCTTGGATGACTTTCCCTACGGTGTATACCTGGCCGACTTGCATTTGCAGTCCAACAACGCAGACCCACTTAGCCGTGCGTTTGCCGCAGCCTTGGGGGCGTTTGTCCGAGGCAAAGTGCATTTGCATTTTGAAACACCCGGCGAAGTGCAGTTGGCCATGGAATCGATTGGGATGGCGTGTGAGGTATACCGCCCCAGCGATTTTGCCGATCGCTTAAACTCCTGTGCCGCCAAAGGTGCAAACCTCACCCGAATCATTCGTGCAAGGCCTGCCAGCCAGACCACGCGCAGTTAGCACAGATCAAACCCACAAAAGCAAATTGAGGAGACAAGGATGCGTGCAGGAATCAAAGGGCTCGTGCTGATGCTTGCCCTGGCGGCTTGTGCCGCCCAAGCTCAGACTGCCAAGCTCACCGTGATGGGCGCCGAGGCGGGTGCGAATGCGGCAGGCACCATACCGGCCTACACGGGGGGGCTTACCAACCCACCGGCCGGATTCAATCCCACCCTAGGGCATGCCGATCCCTTTGCCAATGAAAAGCCCCTCTACACAATCACCCAGTCCAACCTCGCTCAACATGAGCAGTATTTAAGCGCTGGTCAAATCGCCCTGCTCAAGCGCTACCCCAATTACAGCATCCCGGTTTACAAAACCCACCGGACAGCGGCTTTTGGCAGCGACATGCTTGCCGCCATTCAAGCAGAAAAGGGCAAAGCCAGGGTCATCCACGAGGGCTTGGCCGTGGAGGGGATTCAAGCCAGCAGTGTGCCTTTTCCAGAGCCTAAGACAGGCTTGGAAGTGGTGTGGAACACCTTGTTGCGCAGGCCGGCGCAAAGCGTAGAATCCCACACAGCAAGCTTTGTGGCCGGAGCTGGCATCAAACCCTTGGCATTCTCCAGCAGCCAAACCATTGCGTGGGCGCCTGCCATCGGCAAAGCCGGCAGCACGCTTCTGTTTGCCCTGATTGGCGAGTCCACTCGCCCAGCGTCTCAAGCGGGTGAAGCCTTGTTGGTGCACGACACGCTGAACTTCAAAGACGATGCTCGCAACGCCTGGGTGGTCAATTCTGGTCAGCGGCGCGTGATTCGGGCGCCCGAGCTGGTGCACTCCGCACCTGCTGGCAACAGTGACAGCCTTCGCACAGTCGATGACATTTATGGGTTCAATGGCTCGCCGGAGCGTTATGAATGGAAGCTTCTGGGCAAGCGCGAAATGCTCATCCCGTACAACAATTACCGTTTAAGCAGCAAATCCCTCAAGTACGACCAACTTACACAAGACGCTTTCCTCAAACCCGAACTCACGCGTTTTGAATTGCATCGTGTGTGGGTGGTGGAGGGCACGCTCAAGCCAGGCATGGAGCACATTTACTCCAAGCGGATCATGTATGTGGACGAGGACAGTTGGTACGTTGCACTCATGGATCAATACGACATGAAAGGCGAATTGTGGCGAATCAAGATGCTCTACTTGATGCAAGCTTACGACGCACCTGGCATGTACGTGGCTGGTGAAGTTCAGCACGACATGAACGCAAGGAAATCCATTTTCAGCGCCTTTCAAAATGAGGAAGGAGCAACGCGCTTCAATGTGCCTGCCAAAAACGCAGATTTCACCCCAGCGGCGTTGCGCAAGCGCATGAAGTAGGGTGGTTTAGAAGAGTTTTTCGTCATGTGGGTGCCCATGTGGCACTACAATGGGGCGTTTTGATTCAATCCGCCTGCATTCACCCCATGGCCGACTCCAAAAAGAACAAGCCAGAAGACGCCGCCGATAACACACTCGAACGCATCAAGACTGGTGCATTTGAGCGCAACGTTGCACTCACGCGCATGGGCGTGGGCGCTGGTGCAAAAATTGCCGGCCACACCGTGCGCAACCTTTTCCGCAGCGGGCAATCCAAAGAAGACGCCAATCGGGCGTTTTATCGTGCCCAAGCCAAAGAGCTGGCCGACGAATTGGGCCGATTGAAAGGCAGTGTGATGAAAGCGGGGCAGATGCTCTCCCTGTATGGCCAGTATTTTTTGCCACCAGAGGCTGTTGAAGTGCTTGCCAGCCTGCAAGACAACACACCCGCTGTCGCTTGGTCGTTTGTAGAACCTCAATTGCAAGACGCCCTGGGGCCATCCACCCTGGCCAAGTTGGACATCAACACAACGCCGATTGCTGCCGCCTCCCTGGGGCAGGCTCACCTGGCCACCATCAAAGCCACTGGTGAACAAGTGGTGGTGAAGATTCAATACCCGGGCGTGGCCAATGCCATCGACACCGACATCAAAACCCTCTCCAGGCTCATCGCGGCCACGCGACTGGCGCCCAAAGCGCTTGATTTGTCTGGTGTATTCAATGAACTGCGTGAAATGCTGGTGCGCGAGTGCGACTACCAACAGGAACGCGCTTTCACCGAAACTTTTGCGCAACGCTTGGCGGGAGATCCGCGCTTTATTGTTCCGGCGGTGTACCCCGAGTTTTGTGCACAGCGCGTGCTGACCACGCGGTACGAGCCGGGTTACTCGGTGGCTTCCAAAGAGGTGCAGGCCCTGTCTCAAACGCGTCGCAATGCGCTGGCCAGGGCTTTTGCAGAGTTGTTTGTCACCGAGTTTTTTGACTGGCGCCTTGTGCAAACCGATCCTCACTTTGGCAATTACCGCATCCGAATCGACCCGCATGGCGACAAAGATCAGATTGTTGCCTTGGATTTTGGCGCAACGCGCACCTTCGAATCCTCGTTTGTAGAAAACTACGGACGCATTGTTCGGGGGTCCCTGTTGGCAGAGCGATCAGAGATCGCCCAAGGCGTGCTCGACATTGGTCTGATGAACACAGACACACCGCGCAACGTTCTGGAAGGCTTTGGTGACCTCACTGAATTGATTGTGGAACCTTTCCGCAAACCCTTTGATCCCAAAGTGCCCGAGCACTTGTACACCCCCGGCGGAGCCTATCGGTTCGGTCACACCGATTTGCCCGCACGGGTTGGGCAAACTGCTGCGCTCAAAATGATGTCGAAGCATTTTAAAATCCCTCCCCAAGAAATCATTTTTCTCCACCGCCGAATCGGCGGCGTGTTGGTCACTTTGCGCACCCTGCGCGCCGAGTTGCGCCTGCATGATCTTCTGCGGCCCTATCTGAATCTCGAGTAATTTATTTTCGAGATTCGGGAACCCGAGTCACGCTCACCATATCTAAGTCAGTGTTAATTGAATTCTGTTCGGCGATAAAAAATGATTATCGGCTGGATAGGCGAATTCAAGTTGCTGCAAATCATAGCTTGTGTTCCAATACTGAAAATTGTCCTAGACAAAAAGGCGACGCGATGAGTACAGCTCAAGATTCGATTGGCGTTGTTGTGCTGGAGCCCAACGCCCAGCTGCTCCACAAATTGTGCAATGCTGCACAAAAAGTGTGGGGCAAATACGAAGTTTTACCCCGTCAAACCGGCAAAGAACTCAAACTGGCCGCAGACAACCTGCAGGTGGGGTTGTTGGTGGTTCGCGCCAGTATTCAACGCTCCAGCGCGTTGATTCAACAGATTGTGTCGGATCTGTACGCGGAGGGCACGCAGGTGCTCGTGATTCAGGACACCCCGTTTAAGTTATCGGAATCCGGCTCAACCAGCTTGGCTGGTTTGCATTTTTTGTCTGATCGCGCCAGCGACCAACAGTTTGCAGATGTTTTGGCGCTGACACTGGTTCGCCATTGCATGCCGGGGTTGAATAAGCTCGTTTGACCTAGACAGTCATTACAATACATTTAATGCATTAAACAAGCATTTGATGAAGTATGCATAAGAAAGGCGCCAAAAGCGCCTTTTTTTGTGTCTGGTTCAAAGCGCTCGCAGGGCAACCAAGTTCATGGCACCAGGGTTTTGGTTTGTCCAACTTGAAGCAGTTCAAATGCACTTGCAGGCACATCCTGGGCTTTCAGCGCCTCAGCCAAATCGCCAATCGGTTGATCCAACGGTTCATCGGTGAGTTCAAATGTTCCCCAGTGCACGCCGATGGAGTAGCGCGAAGCCACTTCGCGGTGAATCTGCACCGCCTCTGCTGGATTGATGTGCTGTGCCTTCATGAACCATCGCGGTTCATAAGCACCCACAGCGATGGCGCTGGCATCGAAAGGGCCGTAGCGCTTGGCAATTTCTTGAAAGTCTTGGCTGTAGCCGGTGTCCCCAGTGTAATAAAACTTCAATTCGGGATGCTCAAGAACCCAGCCACCCCAAAGTGTTTTATTGCGATCCGTCAGGCCACGCGCAGACCAATGGTAGGCTGGCACAAAGCTGATTTTGCTGCCTTTGTATTCAAGCGTCTCCCACCAGTCCAAGGCTTTGACCTGCGTCACCCCCCAAGACTGCAGAATTTTTTCCACCCCCAGCGGCACCAAGAAGAGGGTGTCGGGTTGAGCCTTTGACAGCGCAACAATCGTGTCGTGGTCTAAGTGGTCATAATGGCTGTGACTGATCACCACCACGTCAATCTTGGGCAAATCTTTCACGGCGGCTGGGCTGCGCACTTTTCGCTCTGGCCCCATCCACTGCACCGGGAAAGCCCTTGGAGAAAAATGGGGGTCTGTTAACAGATTAAAACCATGGCTGTGCACCAACACACCTGCATGACCAAGCCATGTGATGCTTTCAGGCCCATGTTGGGCGAGGGTTTGTGCCTTGAAATCGATGACCGGAAAATCAGCGTAACTTGCAATAAACTGCCCAGGTGGCGGGGGAAGCTCTTTGCCAAACCGTTCTCGATACCAGCGCAACAAATCACTCAGGGGTTTGGAGACGCGCGTGCCGTCGGTGTTTACAAAACCATCTGGCCGGTGATGTGGCTTATTTGGATCGAAGTAGGGGTTGGTGGATGCACAGCCCAACAACATGGTTACCAGGAGGGATAAGCCCCCAACACCTTTCCAATTCATGGTTCGCCAACACCCTTACAAATCCTTTAGTTGCGTGGCGAGATACACCACAGCAGGAAGACCAAAGTACATCAAACACAACACGCGAAAGTGATCCATGGATTCTACCGCATTGCGATTGAAGGCTTCGCCGCTGGCCATGTCAAGTGTGTTGCTTGGCCCGTTGAATGCAAGATTGATGCTGGGTTGTGCATCAAAAAGCGGGGTGATGAACGCTGGTTCGATCACGAATGCGCAAGCCAGTGCCCAAATTGCAAAAAAGATTGTGAAGCGCTTGATGCTCATGTTGGATCCTCTTTGTTTTGTCTCGATATTTCCCTGTTCAAACAACTGTACAATAAACACTGTAACTCTGTACAGTAATTTTTAATTGATGTTGTTTCCACAGAAAGTCAGAGGTTTGTGTGGCACTGCTCCGGCGTCATGCCTGAGGCACGGTTTCGTGAAATGCGAATTGCCCCTCTATAATCCAGTTACACCAACAACCGTGAGTTCCCTTTGCCCAACCCCTCAAGCCAAGCCGGTCGCGCCTCCTTCCATGCCACTTTGATGGTTGCCTTGGTCGAAGCCTGGCGCAACAACCCGTTGTGGTGCATCGTCTTTGGAGTGGCCACATTGGTGTCCATCATATTTTGGACTCAACTTGGCGATCTGGCCTGGCTCGGGCAAACGGTGCTCTGGTGTGTCACGGTGGTTTTGTCGGCCACATTGGCTGGTTTTGCCACCCGTGCATGGCTTCACCATCAGCTTGCTCAAGCGCAAGCAGCCAGTACAAACCGGCCTGGAGATCTCTCTTTCTCCGGGCTTGCAAACAGTCTTGTACAACAATTTGAATCCTTAAAGCGTGAAAACAACCTGCTGATTGGGGCCTATGAGGCTGAAAAAAATCGTCTTCTGAACGTGGAGAGCTGCCTCAACGGCTTTGTGGTTGAATTTGTGGTGGATCCGGCAGGGCAAATCCGTGTTCAGAATGCCGACAAGTCCGTTGAGCGATTTTTCCCAGTGAGCCGAGAGGCGTTTCTTCAAGATTGGGCGTGTTTGCTGGATCACATTGATCCAATTCATCATCGGCAGTTCAAAACTGTGCTTGGGCGCCCCGAAGCGTTTCCAAATCGCGAGTCCATCGTATTTTCTACCAAGCCTCGACTGGGCGTGCCTGCCCAGTTTTATCAGCTCACCTTGCAGCGCGAAGCCAGGCCCGCTGGCGTTTGCATGCACGCGGTGTGTCTTGAGGTGACTGACCTGGTGCGGGCCAAGGAAGAGGCCGAGAGCGCCGATCGTGCAAAATCAGAGTTTTTGGCAACCATCAGCCATGAACTGCGCACGCCACTCAATGCAATCATGGGCTTTGCAAAATTACTTGAAGAACAACTTGAAGATTCGGTTCACAAAAGTGATTTGGGCAATATATCCAGCGCGGCCAATGGGTTGCATATTATTCTTAGTGATGTACTTGAATATTCTAGAATCCAAGCCAAAGGCCTGAAACTGGACAGTGAGCGTTTCGATCTGTGTGCGCTCATCACCCAAGTTCATGGTTTAAATGCCACCTTGGCCAGGGACAAAAATCTCCAGTTTGATCTGGGGCTCGAACCGGACTCTGAAGCGCTTTACGTGTACGGAGATCCCAACCGCTTGCGGCAAGTGTTGCAGAATCTGGTGTCCAATGCCTTGAAGTTCACCAGCAGCGGGTATGTGCGACTTCGACTCATCAAGTCCAAGCCGGTGCGTGGGCGGCTGGAGCTTTTTATTGAAGTGGCAGACAGCGGAATCGGCATCAGCCAAACCCACATCAATCGCATTTTTAACCGATTCACCCAGGCCGATCGCAGCATCAATCGCCAATACGGTGGAGCGGGTCTGGGCTTGGCCATATGCAAGGGTTTGGTGGAGTTGATGGGGGGGCGAATTGACGTTGCCTCTGAACCCGGCGTGGGGTCTGTGTTCACCATCAGTTTGAACATGCCCGAGGCCCCCGCCAGCCTATCGGTGGCCACCGCCACCAGCAAGGCCACGCCGGTGCCTCAAAAACCCCTGGATATTTTGGTGGTGGACGATCATCCCATGAACATCAAGCTTCTGGACCGATACCTTGGCAAGCGTGGACATCGGGTGGATCAGGCCACCGGTGGCGTCGCTGCGGTCGACATGTGTTCCGAAAAGCGCTACGACTTGGTGTTGATGGACATAGACATGCCGGACATGGATGGGCACGAGGCCACTCGCCGCATCCGAGGAAACCTGGCGGCCGCCTCCGTGGGTAGCACGATTTGTGCGGTGTCTGGGCTTTCAGACGATCAAAACATCGCAGCATCAATACAGGCTGGCATGAATTTGCACCTGACCAAGCCTGTTGCTTTTGACAAATTGGACGCGCTGATTGTCGAAATATCTCAAAAAGCCAGCGGTGCGCATTAATGCCAGGGTTTTATTGCACGCCCAGTTGCTTTTCCAGGTATGAGCGGGCTTTGTCCAGCCACACGGTGAGCGCCGCCACCATGTCACTTTGACTAAAGGAGCAGCTCTCTTCGGTGAACATCGCCGTGCTCTCCAGCCGCTCCAAAATGCTCTCCAAAGCTCCTTCAAACACAGCGGGCAGCTCGGCCAGCAGATCTTTTTGCTGGCGAAAAGCAGCAATCAATGCGGTGCTTGTTTCAAATTCATTGTTTTCAAGAGAATCTGATAAATTCTTAATCCGCAACAATGGATCTGCTGGTATGTTACTCATGAGTATAATTCGCTAATTCATTCACACGCCAGTGTACCCCAAGGGGCATACACCAGCATTGACAACGAGGAGAAAACAATGGACAGCAAACTGGCACTGAAAAAACAAGCCACCGTGGACGTCAAATACAGTGCCCTGGCTGCCGACCTGGAGGCCATCGAACCCCTTATCTCGATTTTTCCAAAGTTGGAGAGCCTCACCAAAATTGGTCCAAACACCTTTGAATGGAAATTGAAGCCCATTGGCGCGATGGGCGTGTCCCACGCCGTGCATTACGCCGCCACTTATGAGGTGGACAAGGCCAAAGGTGTGATTTCATTCAAGGCCAAAGAGGGCATTGGCAACGCCACATTGTCTGGTGCTTTTGCTTTCACCGACAAAGGTGGCAAGGTGGATGTGGACATTTCAATCCAGGGTGAACTGCGCGAAATCAAAGTGCCCATGTTGTTGAAAGCAGCCACGCCAGGCTTCATCAAGACCATGTTTGAAGGCATCGTCGATCGGTTTATTGAAAAAATCGGTGAAAAATATGGCCAGTGACAAGCCCGCCAACTACGACGCGGGGCGCGCCATGCGCGCTCAGGTTCTGGGGGCAGAGTATGTGAACCGTGCGGTGGCTGATCCCAATGATTTTGCAGCCCCCCTGCAAGACATCGTCACAGCCCATGCCTGGGGCACCGTGTGGACCCGCAAGGCGCTAGAGCCCAAGTTGCGCAGCATCGCCACCGTGTCCATGCTGATCGCTCTGAATCGCCCCAATGAGCTGAAGCTTCACATGCGGGGTGCCTTAAACAATGGTGTAACGCCAGAGGAGCTGCGTGAACTGATTATCCACGGCAGTGTGTATTGTGGCTTTCCGGCGGCAATGGACAGCATGCGCCAAGCCAAAGCGCTGCTGGATGAGCTTGCACAGGAGCAGGGTAAACAAGGGTGAGCAGAGGGCAGCCCAATTGAAAAAGGCCTGGCGACATGGCCAGGCCTTTTTCGTAGATTGCCGCAATTTAGAAAATCACTTTTCTACAAAAGCGCGCTCAAACACGTAGTCGCCCGGTTCGCCAACACCAGGCGACACCACAAAGCCACGCGCATCCAAGATGGCGCGAATGTCCGCCAGCATGCTGGGGCTTCCACAAATCATGGCGCGGTCAGTTTCTGGGTTCAGTGGGGGCAGGCCCACGTCTTTACACAGCTCGTCATTCTCCAGCAGGGTGGTGATTCGCCCCACGTTTTTGAATTCTTCACGCGTGACCGTGGGGTAGTACACCAACTTCTCACGCACCATCTCGCCCAAAAACTCATTGTTGGGCAACTCCTCTGTGATGTACTCGCTGTAGGCCAGTTCATTCACGTAGCGAACGCCATGCACCAGAATGACCTTGTCGAAACGTTCGTACACCTCTGGGTCTTTGATCAAACTCATGAAGGGTGCCAGGCCAGTGCCGGTGCCAAACATGAACAGATTTTTGCCTGGCTTGAGGTCGTCCACCACCAGCGTGCCTGTGGGCTTTTTGCTCACCAGCACAGCATCGCCCACTTTCAAGTGTTGAAGGCGGGAGGTCAACTTGCCGTCGGGCACCTTGATGCTGAAAAACTCCAGATGCTCTTCGTAATTGGCGCTTGCGATGCTGTATGCGCGCAGCAAGGGCTTGCCTTCCACCTCAAGACCGATCATCACAAAGTGACCGTTGTGAAAACGCAGACCAGGGCTGCGCGTGGTCTTGAAACTGAACAGGGTGTCGTTCCAGTGGTGGACTTCTGTGACTTGTTCTTGGATCAGGTTTGACATGTCTGCTGCAAAATCTCAGTTAAATTTCAATCGGCCCCATGATAACGCACTGCATCACAAAACGCTCTAAGTTGTTCTATCTTTTAGTTATTTGCTTATTTGCAACTGCACCTTAAAAATCATGGATTCTCATTGGAGTGAGCACTCTAAAACGGTGGGGAAAATGTGTGCAGTTTGGGGGTTATAAAGACAGTCAAAGCGCAGTCCATCCATCAAATAACTTAGAACAAGGGCATCCACCCAATGACAGAGACAAACACTGAGCAGCGTTTAAAATCCCGCATGACTGTCAACTCCGGCGATGTCGAATTGGCCGTGACTGCCTACGGAGAGCCACATCATCCGACCATCATTCTGGTTCACGGCTACCCGGACTCCAGCAGTGTTTGGGATCCTGTGGTGGACATCCTGCACCACCACTTTCACGTCGTGACTTACGATGTTCGAGGCTGTGGCAATTCCACGGAGCCCGCCTGGATGTGGGACTATTCGCTCAATAAGCTGTCTGAAGATCTGCAAGCCGTGATGCGTGCAGTGTGCCCCACGCAACCGGTCCATTTGTTGGCCCATGATTGGGGATCCATACAGACCTGGGAGAGCGTCACCGATCACCGTTTGAAAGCCAGAATTGCAAGTTACACCAGCATCTCAGGCCCTTGTTTGGACCACATTGGGATGTGGTTCCGCAGCAATATAGCCTCCGGCAAAATGAGCGCCCTGGCCGACGTGGCGGGGCAGGCGATTCACTCCTGGTATGTTTATGCCTTTCAGCTGCCTTTTTTGGCACCGGCCGTGTGGAAAATGGGTTTGGACAAAGCCTGGCCAGGCATCTTGAAGCGCATGGAAGGGCAAGCGATTGATGAAAATCCAAGCCAACGCAAAGACGGCGTGAATGGCATCAACTTGTACCGCGCCAACGTCATCCCCAGGGTGAGCAATCCGCGTTTGCGTCAGACGGATGTGCCTGTTCAATTGCTGGTGCCCACCAAAGACAAATTCGTGACGCCAGCGATGGTGGAGTCATGCTACCCCTACGCCCAGAATGTGTGGCGTCGAGATGTGGAAGCGAACCACTGGGTGGTCAAAAGCCATGCCGAGTGGGTGGCCAACTGCGTGTCGGAGTTTGTGGAATACGCAGAGTCTGGCAGGCAGACGCCCCACCTTGCCAAGGCCCGGGTGAACACTGACGCACCGGTTTAATTGACGCTGCACGTGCTCCACGCTTAAAAAAACGTTCTTGATGGAACCGAGCACAGGGCTTGGCTACTTAAGCGATTTTGGAGAAAAATCCGGATGCTTGAGAAAACCAACCCCGTCGTTCAACAAGACCCCGCTCAAGCGGCCGCAGTCAATCAAGCCTCAGCAAGTTCCAGCCATGGAAACTTGATCGTTAAAGCGGCGGGCGCCACCGCATTGGCCACCACGGGCAATCTTTCACCATCCCCAGCACTCCATGGTGATTTTCTGTTCAAATGTGCCCTCGGTTCCAGCAAATCCAGCGAAATGGCCTTGAATCCAAACACCATTGGTTTGGCCATGGCCACCAAAGAAACATTGTCGTGCTTTCGCAATGTGGTGAAAGGTGCAACCATTGATTACAGCCAATATTACTCCCGATACGATTTCAACATCGACCCTGTTGCTGCCGCCACGCAGCTGGCCCAAAATCTTAGAAACTACCCAAATCTTGAGCGCTTAAGCCTCACTGGGGCGATCAATGACAAAGCACTTGAGACGCTTGCTGAGTTCAAGCAACTCAAAGCGCTCAATTTGTTGGACACCTACTCAAGATTGACGCCACGGGGTGTTCATGCCATCCAGGATTTGGTGAATCTTGAACGTTTGGAAATGAGCGCCGGGACCACGATTGGGGACGATGAACTTGCCTGCCTGGCATTTGGTCTACCCAACTTGAGGCATCTTGTGTTGAGCAATTGCGGAGGGGTGACCGGGGATGCCTTGGGCACACTGTCTGACCTGTCACAGCTCAAGCATTTGGAACTTCATCAATTGAATAGAATACCGGGCTGCGCTTTGGGGTATCTTTCCGATTGCACAGCGCTGGAACACCTGAGTTTGACATGCGAGCCCCAGATACCGGGCTTGGATGGTTTTGGAATCTTTGCGCCCCAGGTCAACAACCATGTCATGGATTTGGCGGGTCCTCCCTGGCAGCAAGTCCACCATCTCACGAATCTTCGCGCCTTGGCTTTGAATGGCGCCAATCTGGGCTCCTATCCGCTGGCGCTTCTGACGCAGCTTCCCAATTTAAAGCGTTTGGATTTGTCGCACTGCTCCGGGCTTGAGTACACAAACCCAGCATCAATTGCCGGATTCGGTCAACTGGAACACCTGACACTGGCCAACTGCGATTTGGTGACCGATGAGGTGTTGCAACACATCGGGTCGATGCCAAATCTGCGTGCACTCGACATATCCCACAACCACTTCGTCACCGACCAAGGCATTGCGCACCTCGCCAACCTTGAACATCTTGAACACCTGAATTTGAGCGGTTTGCACCACATCACGCCCGAGTCGCTTTACGCTTTGGCCAAACTCAAAAACCTTCAGAGTTTGGATGTGTCCGGAAGCCCGTTGATGGGTCTGCAAACTTAGCAGTTACGGGCCATGCAAGGCGGGCTGGTCGTTGTTAAAGAGCGAGCTCCCTGGATGTAAGCGCCAACCCAAAAAGGTCAGATGATGCCCAGATGAATCATCACCATCAACTGACCTTCACCCACCAAACCGCCGAGCACCGCGCCGGTCATGATCAGGATCCACTCTTCCTGCTTGAACACTGGCCGCAGCAGGCCTTCAAACTCCAGCGGCGTCATGGCCTGCATTTTCTTGCCCACCACGTTTTCAATGTCCAGAGAAGTTTGCACGTAGCTCTCCGCATGCATAATCACGTCGGTGAGTCTGGCCATCAGCATTTCAGAGGTGTCCTGTTTCATGCGCTGGAAGGTTTCTGCGCCAACGGCCATCACCACAAAGGGCTTCACAATGCTGGCCTTGCTGTCCACCATCTCGCGCACCCGCTCATCCACCATTTTTTGTACACGCTCCGACAGGGGGCCTGCCACCATTTCTCCGATGATGGTTTGGGGTGTCAAAATGTCAGTTGCGATGATTCTCGCATAATCGGCCGCCACCTTCTTTTGGCGCTTTAAAAACAGGCCCTGGATGGTGTAAGACCCAAACGGGATTGGTTTTTTCGGCTCAAAAAGAATATTCAGCGCAATCCAGTCGGAGATGAAACCCACCAAAAAGCCGAACACGGGCAAAATCCATGGCTCTTTGAGCAACACCCAAAGCACCATTTGCACCAGACCAATCATGAAACCAAAATACAGGCCCGACACCCCGAAGAACTTGAATTCTTCGCGCCCCACCTCCTGGAAAATTCGGTTGAGCAGGTGCTTGTCCTTCATGAGGATGCGAATCACCAGCGCTTTGAGGTCAAGAATCTCATCAATGTTGCCTTTGATGTCGTCCATCACGCCAGAGATGACGCTCGGCACATCTTTCTTGACGCGGTCGATCAGCTTTTTCTGTGCAAAATTTGGCAGGCTCTCCCAAAGGCGGGGTTGATGCTTGGACATCACCTCGCGAATGATGCTCTCAATCACCTCCATGGCCGGGCCTTCCAGCTCGCGGCCCAGACGCTCTGAGTCAAGCTTGGCAACCACCTCATTGACCGACACCAGCTTGGTGGTGATGGTGTCCACGGCGATGCTGGCCATGCGCTCGGCATTGCGAGGCACGATCCCTTGCCAGCCAAAAAATGGTCGAATCCCCATGAATTTCATGGGGTAGAACATCATTTTTACCGCGGCAATCTTGGTGACGTAACCCAAAATGGCGGCCACAATCGGGATCGAGAGGTACACCAAATAATTTTGCTGCACATCGGCATATATGCTTGCCCAATCCATGGAAGGCGTCCCCTAATAATTTTGTAATTTGTTGGTTAGTATAAGGAGCGTCACCCAATATAAGACTGTGACACTGCGCTAAACCGTTATATCTAGCTCGGAAGTATAACGATCTATCGGGACACCACGGTGATTCCAAATTAGATCAATTATTTTAATAATTACTTCAGGATCAACATTTTGGATTTTTCTTCTTTTCATTTGGGGCTGCCTTGGTGGGTGGTTTTCCCCTTGGGCGCCATGGCCGGTCTGCTGTTGGCGTGGTTTTTCCAGGCGGCGGCGTTGTGGCTGATGTTCAATCCCCAAGAGTTCAAGGGCATCCGCTTGCCCGTTTTTCGCAAGTTGGGTCTTCATCAGCTGGGATTGGAGGGCATTGGCTGGCAGGGTTTGGTGCCCCATCAAAAAGGCATCATGGCTGAAATTGCCGTGCGTTTAATGACCCACAAGCTTTTGCCCTTGGACGAAATGATCAAGCGCATTCCAGCGCAAGGTTTGTCAGACCGAATTACCCCGCCAATGCAGGAAACGGCAGACTTTGCCTGCCGCGAAGTGATGCTCAAACACAAGCCCACCCTGTGGGAGAGTTTGCCCAGCTTTATGCAAAACTCAATTATTTTTCGCATTCGCGCCATCGTGCCTGAGGTCTCCAAACAAATCATTCTGGACCTTCAAAAAAAGCCTGCCTACTACCTGAGCCTCAAAACCCTGGTGCTGGATGTCATCACCAGCAAGCCTTTTTTGGTGGTTGACCTCATCAAGAGCGCTGGCAAAGACCCCATGGCTTATCTGGTCCGGTTTGCCTTGGTGGCTGGCCTGGTGGTGGGTTTGGTGCTGGTCTGCCTCTCTTTCTTGAACTTGCCTTGGTATTGGTTGTTGACGATTGGCTTGGTGCTCGGTGGTTTGGCCAATGCGCTGGCCCTGGAGAGCCTGTTTTTTCACCCTGACCATGGCACGGTTCGTTTGGGGAAGTTCACCGGGTTCTTTTTCCGTGACCAACAGCACATCTCTGAACTGTTTGCTCAAACAGCGGCCCGTGAGATTCTGACCACCGAGAACATTGTGCTGGCTTTGTGCCGCGGCCCAAACGCCAAAAATCTGCACGCCCTCATCGATTACCATGTGCAGAAAGTCATGGATCTGGAGTCCAGCGGCATCAAGCCTTTGTTGGTGGCTGTGCTCGGCGCAGAGCAATGGGTGAGTATCAAGCGCGACGCGGCACAGATTTTTGCCAGCAAGCTGGAGGCGCATTTGATGGCTGCACGGGTTTATCTCAATGATGCATTGCGCATAGAAGAGGTGATTCTTGAGCGTTTGGCCAATTTGCCTGCCCTTGAATTTGAGAAGTCCTTGCGCCCCGTGTTTGCCCGGTATGAATGGATGATGCCTTTGATTGGCGCGGTTTGGGGGCTGGCGCTTGCAGTGCTCGTGCACGTGTTGGTTTAAATTTTGAAGGCTTTTGAATCCACTCCGATGTTGTCAGAGTATTACCTACAAATTCGAACACCCAGACAATCATAATTTGGAGGCAATATGTCCACTCAGGTCATCGGCACGGTCAATGAAATAGAAGGCGCAGTCACGGTCATGCGTGACGGCCAGACCGTGGCACTTTCAGCAGGCGATTCAATCAGTGCAGGTGATGTGATCACCGCCAGCGATTCCGGACGGGCATCGATTGTGTTGTCCAACAGCTACGGTGAACCCATCGGCAATTTGTTGGTGGCCCCAACTGGCAGCGTGATCGCCGACACCACCACCAAAAACGGACAAACCGCCTACATTTTCGAGGCTTTGTCTGACGATGGCGTCACCATTGCCAACCTGGATCCCGATTTTGCGCAGTTGGTTGAGTTGCAAGGCGTAGAGCAGGCGGGGCAGGGCGGTGGCATGTTTGGCCTGTTTGATGGTGGATTGTTGGCAGCCAGTTCCTTAGGGGGTTCGGGCCTCGCTGTGGGTGCGGGTGCAATTGGTATTGCAGCCTTGGCCTCGGGCAGTGATGAAGGTTCCGGCCCCACCAACACCACTGGTGGTGGCGGGAGCGGTGGCGGCAACGGCGGCGGCGGTGATGGTGGCGGCGACGGCGGCGGCGATGGTGGTGGCGGCACGGGCGGCACCACTGGAACCCCACTGGATGCGGCCTTGGATCCAATTTTTGATGCTGCAGCGGGCACCCCTCTGAGTGCTGTAACAACGCCTGTGGCCGACGGTCTGGGCACGGTGTTTGGCATGATTCCAGTGCCTGGTGGTGAAGATGGCGGCGATGGTGGAGATGGTGGAGATGGTGGTGGTGATGGCGGTGACGCAGGTGGTACCACCGGCACCCCCCTGGACGCTGCGCTGGATCCTCTGTTTGGTGCTGCTGCAGGCACACCCCTGAGTGCAGTCAGCGAGCCTTTGGCCGATGGTTTGGCCACATTGGCAAGCATGGCCCCTGGTGGCGATGGCGGTGGTGATGCTGGTTCGGGTGGTCCCACAGGCACCCCCTTGGATTTGGTGTTGGACCCGCTGCTGGGTGCAACCGAAGGCACGCCTTTGAGTGCAATAACTTCCATGGCCGACCCATCCATCATCACCGATCAATTGGGCGGCGTAGGTTTGCCTGTTTAAAGCACCATTTCAAGCAGTGCCTTTCTAGCGGGAGGCGAAACGTGACAGAATCGGGCAAGTTCAACTTGCCCGATTGTGTTTCATGAACCTGATCAACGCCAACGGTGTACCAACTTGGGGTCGCTTGACTGAACTGCCAGGCAACATCAACTGGTTGGATTTTGATGCCCGAACGCCCATGGGTGCCAAGCGCCCAACTTGGCAGAAGAATTTCCTGTTCAAGCACTTCGATTTTTATTCCGTGGTCAACCCAGCGTTCACATTTGGATGTGGCTTGGTGAGATTGGGCTTGGTCAACGCGACATTTGCCTATCTGCATACCCTTGAGCGCGGTTTACACCATGTGCAATTTGATTTGCCGGGTGATTGGGGGCTGACCTTGGACCTGCATCCTTTTGGTGAAAGTGGATGGGTGCATCCATTCAAACGCGACCATTGGGTGCGCTCTGTGCGAGGCGCGGACGTGCGCAAACTTGAGTTTCGTTTTGGAGAACAGTTCCACGGCCACGTCTCCCTGGATTGCGCTGCTGCACCCGTGTTGGCTGTGAACACCCCGATTGCAAACACCGGCTTTGCCTACGCTCAAAAAACATCAGGCTGCTCTGTCTCCGGGGAGATTCATCTGTTTGGCGACTCCCACATCGTAGACCCACATGTCGATGGGTGCTATCACGATTGGACTGCAGGCTATTTGAGGCGCGAAACCTTCTGGAACTGGGCCTGCGTCACAGGAGTGAATTCAGACGGGCAGCGCATTTCGGTGAATCTTGCTCGTGGGGTTAACGAGACAAGTGCGCATGAGAACGTCATGTGGGTCGATGGCGTGCTGCATGATCTGCCTTTGATTCACTTTGAATACGATCGGGACCAGGTCAGCAAGCCTTGGCGTGTTTATTCCAGTTGTGGCGCTGTGGATTTGTGGTTCATGCCGCAAGGCAGCGTGCATGACCATCGAAACCTGCTTGTACTTGCAAGTCGGTTTAATCAATGTTTTGGTCAGTTCAAAGGGCAGGTCACATTGCCAAACCTGGGCCAAGTGTCGATCGACAATCTGCGGGGGTGGTGCGAGGATCACTACGCCAAGTGGTGATCCCCAAGGTCCGGTGATTTTTTAGACTTCGACCATTTCAAAGTCCGACTTGGCCACGCCACAATCGGGGCACAACCAGTCGTTGGGCACATCGGCCCAGGGTGTTCCGGCTGCAATGCCTTCTGAGGGTAAACCCGCGGACTCGTCATAAACAAATCCACACACAATGCACACGTAAGTCTTCATGGGCTTGGTTTCTGCTTGATTGAACATGCTGCGCATGCTACCAAGGTGGCTGACAAAAATGTGGAGTGTGCCTTCGGATTTGCCCACTGCACAGGCTGGCAGCCCCAAAAACAGGCTAGACTCACGCCTATACAAAAGTCGCATACGACAGGATTTGAGGAGAGTGTGTATGTCAGTCACCGTGGACACGGTGCGCGAAGCTTTGCGCAGTGTCATTGACCCCAATTTGAGCAAAGACCTGGTGAGTGCCAAACTCATCAAGAACATCCAGGTCGACGAGAACGATGTGAGCTTCGATCTCGAACTGAGTTATCCGGGCAAAAGCCAGCTCGATGGCATCCGCAAGGCTGCCATTGCGGCTGTGCGCCAGGTGCAGGGTGTACAAAATGTCAGCGTCAACGCTGGCATCAAGATTCAAACCCATGCAGTGCAGCGCGGCTTAAAGCCCATGCCGAACGTGAAGAACATCATCGCTGTTGCGTCTGGCAAAGGCGGCGTTGGCAAGAGCACCACCGCAGTGAACCTTGCCTTGGCCTTGTCCGCGGAAGGTGCCCGTGTTGGCATGCTCGATGCCGACATCTATGGCCCCTCCCAACCCACCATGCTGGGCATCACGGGTCGGCCGCAGTCCGATGATGGTCAAATCATTGACCCCATGGAAGGTCACAACATTCAGGCCATGTCGATTGGCTTTTTGATTGATGAAGACACACCCATGGTTTGGCGAGGTCCCATGGTCACCAGTGCACTTGAGCAATTGCTCAAGCAAACCAACTGGAAGGACCTGGATTACTTGATTGTGGACATGCCCCCTGGCACAGGTGACATTCAGCTGACACTGTCTCAAAAGGTGCCTGTGACCGGCGCAGTGATCGTGACCACCCCACAAGACATTGCTTTGCTGGATGCCCGCAAGGGTTTGAAAATGTTTGAAAAGGTGGGTGTGCCCATCCTCGGCTTGGTCGAAAACATGGCCATCCATGTGTGCACCAACTGCGGTCACCAAGAACATATTTTTGGCGACGGTGGTGGTCAAAAAATGGCCAAAGATTACAACATCCATTACCTGGGTGGCCTGCCCTTGGACATGCGGATCCGGATGCAAGCAGACTCTGGCAAACCCACAGTGGTGGCCGATCCAGACGGTGAGTTGTCCAAAACTTACAAAGACATTGCCCGCAAGGTGGCCATTCGCATCGCCGAGCAAGCCAAGGACATGTCTTTGAAATTTCCGTCGATCGTGGTGCAAAACACCTAAGCCTCGATCAATCCAACTGTTTTTGGGGCATCCACATGCCTTCTCTTTCAGGGTCTTTTGAATCGGTTGCCAGCTTGCCTCCCTCTGCGGGGCAGGTGGGCTTTTGGTCCAAGCCATCCTGCATGTTGGACTTGGGGGGGCAGTTGGCGGTGTGGTGTGAGGCGGCACCGCCACAGCCAGAGGTGTTGCGCACCAAGCCGCTTGTGCCGTGGCTCGTCTTGCATGGTGGCCCTGGTGGAAGTCTCACTGCAGCCCATGTCGCCCCCTTGCGTTTTGCTGGTGTGCCATGGTTTGGCTTTGATCAGCGCAACAGCGGCTTGAGCGAAGACCTCGACCTGTCTCAAATTGACCTCCAACGATTCATCGATGACGCCTTGGATCTTGCCGATCGCCTGGGCGTTGAGCGCTTCCATGTGTTGGGCGGCTCCTGGGGTGGCACCTTGGCGATGGCGCTGGCGGCCTACCGCCCTGAGCGAGCCGCCAGTGTGATTCTTCGAGCGCCATTCATTCCGAGCCTGCCAAGGGTGAATGCATTTTTCTCCCAGCTTGAACAAATTGACCCAGAGTTGTTCGCCGAAAGTTTTGGCGCAGGGGCGCGCACGGCGCAAATCTGCAACACCATCCTCACAGCAGCGCCAGAACGGGCGCTTGGGCTATGCAAAGCCTGGCGCAACCTAGAATTGCGACTGCTCACCGGTCAGTCGGCCACGCAAGCTGCACCGCTTTTTTACACCGATCTGCAAGAGTTTCAGTTGCTCAGGAAGTATCGTTTGCAGTCTCACTTTTTGTTGCATGGTTGCTTTTTGGATGGCAACGATTGGGAACAGATGTTGATTAAATTGCAGGTCAACCCAATGCCACTGACGATCGTGCAAGGGCAGGCCGATTTGGTGTGCCCGCCGGGAGGCGCAGCCATGCTCGCTGAAATATTTGTGCATGCGACGCTTGTCAATCTTCCCGATGTTGGTCATTTGCCCGATTCATCCGCCATGATTGCCGCAATCACCCAGCAAGTCACCAAGCATCAGTTGCTTGCCTAGGTGCAGGCCTGGGCAGTTTTCGGCAAATTGGAACTTTCTTCCTCCCTCTAACTACCCATTGATGTCTACACCTGGGTGAGTAAAGTGTCTAAACATTTCAATGAGCAACTGATCCGCAGTCGCGCAGCCGCTGCAGGGCAGGCCAAGCCTCACGGTGCGGCTTTACTGCCCAATGGCTTCAAGGCCTCTGAATCCCAAATGTTGCACGAGGCCCTGAGTTTGGCTGGCATGCGTTGGTTTGACGGCGATGCTTGCATTTTGGGTAAAAAGGAGTCGTTTGAGCTGGTGTTTACATCAGGCGAATCCGGTCAATTCCGCTGGGCGGTGATGTCATTTCCTTTGTACAACATGAACATGCCCAATGCGGCAGAAATCGCACTGCATTTTCTGGCCGAGGCGCATGGCATGATCCATGTGCTGGACTTTCAATACCAGGTTGCCATCAACATGAAGACCGAGAACCTGGAGTTCATGATGCAGCTGCCAGTCGAGGGCGTGGTGGCGAGCCAACTCGCTGAACTCATCGGTCATTTTTTTGAGGCGCTGTCGGAATCTGTCACCAAGGAATTGAATCAAATTCTGGAAGAATTGCAGCAGTAGGGGCCAACGCTCATGTACCATTTGCGCATTGCTAATCCGTAAACACACGCACCAACATGAGCATCAAGTCCGACAAGTGGATTCGCCGTATGGCTGAACAGCACGGCATGATCGAGCCGTTTGAACCTGGACAGGTTCGCCATGCCGGGGACAAACGCATTGTGTCCTACGGAACCTCCAGCTACGGGTACGATATTCGTTGCGCGAGCGAATTCAAAATATTCACCAACATCAACAGCACCATCGTTGACCCCAAGAATTTCGATGAAAAAAGCTTTGTGGATTTTCATGGGGACGTGTGCATCATTCCACCCAATTCCTTTGCCCTGGCTCGCACCGTGGAATATTTCCGCATTCCGCGCAACGTGCTCACCATTTGTTTGGGCAAGAGCACCTACGCGCGCTGTGGCATCATTGTGAACGTCACGCCATTTGAGCCTGAATGGGAAGGTTATGTGACCTTGGAATTTTCGAACACCACACCGCTGCCAGCAAAAATTTACGCCGGAGAGGGTTGTGCGCAGGTGCTCTTCTTCGAAAGCGACGAGGTGTGTGAGACCTCCTACAAAGACCGTGGCGGCAAATACCAAGGCCAACACGGCGTGACCTTGCCAAAAACCTGAGCCTCGGAGCCGGGTGCTTAAGCTTTGCTGCTGGCGTGCACATCGCCTACCCAAGTGCCACCATAATGCACAGACGCTTTGGCGGCCAGTAGCAGCACAAGTGCCAATCCACACGCGCAGGCGCAAGCGGTGGATATTCCAATGATCAAAGGCGCTGTCGGCACAGAAATCGCAGCGGCAGTGCCCACGGTGATGGTCATTGCCAGGCGTGTGCCCAACAAATTCCCAAGTCGGCGAGCCAACAGCTTTTGGCCCAACAAATCGCCCAGGTATTTGTCATAGGAGCCCAACAGCTTGTTGACGCCCTGGAAAGTGAAATATGCGGTGTGCATCAAGGCCTTGGTGACGGGGCCATATTGATGAAGATTGTTCCACATGTAACTGCAATGCGCTTTGCGATCTCTGGACTGCTCTTGGTCGTTGATGTGGTGGTCTCGCGATAAGTATGAGCAACAGTGCCTGGCCCATGTGGCTGCCCATCCTGAATTGCTGCCAAGTTTGTCAATCGCCTTTGTTAGCCAACGCTGCTTGACTGCCAGGACCCACCCCCCAATCACCGCATAGAGGCTTTGATCAAAGGCGCTCTGGGCGATTGCACGTTCAATTTCCCAGGCTTGGCGTTTGGCCCCAAGCCTGGTCTGCGCCAGCCCAACCGCCAGCCCACTGCACAACGCAGACACTGCATAAAGGCCTGCGCCCACCACTTTGTGCGGCGCAAATCCGACCCAACTGAGTTGGCCTGTGCAGGCCCTTGCACATCCAGAGGCCACCACCAACGCCAAATCGGCTTTGTTGCCCGCAGAGCTTGCATTGCGGATGACCCGCTCAATCATGCCCGACAGGTCCGAGCAAGCCTCAGCGACTTCCTCAATCCACTTGGCTGCGCCAATCAAGCCGCGCAACATCGGGTTTTTAAATTGCTCCGGCATCGACAGCACTTGGTCCGCCGTCGTGGCCAATTGTTGAGTCAAGGGCGACTTGTCTGCACAAAGTCCTGCTTGCGTTTGTGTTGTGGTCTTGAAAGACGCTCTCACCGCCGCCATGCGAACATAAGCCATTTCATGCTTTTGTATGTAGGCATCCAACCGTTGGGTCAATGGGCGCTGCGCTGGTTTCTTGGACATTTCTCCAGCGATGGGGCTCGGGGTTGGCCTGGTGGAGATGGATGTCATGCGTTGAGGGGGCAAGTGTTCGATGGGTGGCCATTGCACCCCATTCACATGACATTCTGGTGACATACCCATATCGAGGGATTTTTCAGCCACATGCCATGCAAATCTCACCATTCTTTTGGTCTGAAGGCTTGGAGATGAGGTAACCCTGGGGGATAATGCACGCTGTTTTGGTGGGCTTTGACCGGGCCCACGTGTGTACCCACTTCCACAGGATCATTCATGAAATTTCGCTTCCCCATCGTCATCATTGACGAAGACTTTCGCTCCGAAAACGCGTCAGGTCTGGGCATTCGGGCCCTGGCCGATGCCATCGAGAAAGAGGGCGTGGAAGTGCTGGGTGTCACCAGTTATCACGATCTTTCACAATTTGCTCAACAGCAAAGCCGCGCCAGTGCCTTTATTTTGTCCATCGACGATGAAGAGTTTGGGATGGGAAGCAAACCCGAAGTGGTGGCGGCGCTGACCAACCTGAAGAGTTTTGTGGAAGAGATCCGCTTTAAAAACGCCGACATCCCCATCTACCTGTATGGCGAGACCCGCACATCTCGGCACATTCCAAACGACATTCTGAAAGAGTTACACGGCTTCATTCACATGTTTGAAGACACGCCAGAATTCGTAGCCCGGCACATCATTCGCGAGGCCAAGAGCTATCTGGATTCCCTGGCGCCCCCGTTTTTCCGGGCCTTGGTGCATTATGCCCAGGACGGCTCCTATTCT
>DASUDK010000127.1:0-15763 GCA_036275655.1 Limnobacter sp.
ACCTCTTCCGATGAGATGAGCAAGGCGGCGACTGAACAAGCCGATGCCACCGCATCGATGGCCGCCGCCGTGGAGCAACTCACCGTGAGCATCGGGCAAATCACAGAAAACTCATCGGAAGCCTCGAGCACGGCCATGCAGGCCAAAGAATCTGCTGACGAGGGCATGAAGAGCCTGGGCAATGTGGTGCAGAGTATTCGAAGCATTGCCGGGTCTGTGAACGGCAGCGCGCAATCGGTCAAGTCTGTTGCGGATCAATCTCAAGAAATTTCCGAGATTGTGTCCACCATCACCGAGATTGCAGAGCGAACCAATTTGCTGGCCCTGAATGCCGCGATTGAGGCGGCGCGCGCAGGTGAAAGCGGGCGCGGATTTGCCGTGGTGGCCGATGAGGTGCGCAAACTGGCCGAGCAAACCAAGGGCGCCACCGATCGCATTTCCAACATGGTGGGACAAATTCAGGCTGTCACGCAAGAGGCCAGCAACAAAATGACCGAGTCTGTGAGTCTAGTGAAAGACGGGATTGCTCAAGCCGATGCTGTGTCGGGCACCATCACCAAAATCCGCCAGAATGCAGACCGTGTGAATGAAGCCATCCACGCGATTTCTGTGTCGATGAAAGAGCAAAGCAATGTGAGTGTTGAAATCAGTCGAAACGTGGAGCGTGTGGCTCAAATGACCGAGGAAAACACGGCCTCGATCGACCAAAACAAATCAATCGCAGCTCAAATAGCGGATTTGTCTTTGTCACTGAGCCAATCTGTGGGTGTGTTTAAAACCTGACCACGCACCCGGATTGTCCACCCAACAAGCCGCTCTGATGAGCGGCTTTTATTTTTTCAAAGCCTCGGTGATCAAAGTTTCGAATTCAGCCATGAGTTGAGGCTTCACCCGCAGAAGTGCCATCTCAAACAGCTCTGGCAATTGAGCCCGCAAAATCTCCAGTCGGGGGTCGCTGTTGCGTTCCCCGGTGGAGTTCTCAATTTCCTGCAACCCACTTTCAATGACTTCGGTGAGCAAAGGGGGCCCACCGTCAAAATGTTCGCTCATGGGGTGTTCCTTCAGCCGTTGGCTCGGTCAAATGTGTTGAGCGGGTAACCCCGCTCTTTGTAAAACTTGTACCGTTGACGAGCCATGGCTTTGTTGTCTTCGTCGGTGCCCACAATCTCGACGAGGCGCTCAAATCGGGCAAAAAATGGTGGCCATTGATCATCCAGATTAATCAGCAAATCGTAGTGCGCAATGTCGTCGGCCTTGTGGGTGAGCACGATGGGTGTCTCGGCCACCTGGGGGTGGCCACTTTGCACATGGGGCAAAAAGTCCTCTTCGGAGAATGTCCACAAGAGCTTGTCCAAATTGTCCAAAACCTCGGGCCGCGTGCTGTAGCAAACCACCTTTAGACCACTGCCGTATGCTTTGCGAATCAAACGGCAGGTGTACAGCAGGTGGTCGCTGACATTGAGGTGAAAGTCAATGCGGGTCACAGTGCGCGTCCTTTGAGATCAGCCTTTGGCACGGTTGAGCACAAACTCGGCCAACAAAGGCACGGGTCGACCACTTGCGCCCTTGGCCTTGCCCGAATGCCAGGCGGTGCCGGCAATGTCCAAGTGTGCCCAGTGGTATGCCTTCGTGTACTTTTGCAGAAAGCAAGCTGCCGTGACGCTGCCGGCGGGGGGGCCACCAATGTTGGCCATGTCTGCAAAATTGCTCTTGAGCTGCTCGTGATATTCCTCGTCCAGCGGCATGCGCCAAGCGGTGTCCAAGGCCTTTTGCCCGGCCTTGAGCAGCTCATCGGCCAGTGCGTCCTGGTTGCTGTACAAGCCGCTGTTCACATGGCCCAGGGCCACGATACAGGCCCCGGTGAGTGTGGCAACATCAACCACCGCGGCGGGGTTGAAACGTTCTACATAGGTGAGTGCATCGCACAGAATCAGACGACCTTCCGCATCGGTGTTCAAAATCTCGATGGTTTGACCGCTCATCGACACCACAATATCACCCGGCTTGCTGGCGTTGCCTGCGGGCATGTTTTCGGCCGCAGGCACCACCACAATCAGGTTGATGGACAATTTCAGCTCAGCAACAGCTTTCATGGTGCCCAACACGCTGGCAGCGCCGCACATGTCGTACTTCATTTCGTCCATGTTGGCGCCAGGTTTGAGTGAAATACCGCCTGTGTCAAAGGTGATGCCCTTGCCCACCAGCACCACGGGCGCATCCTTGGGGTTTTTGGCGCCGTTGTACTTGAGCACGATCAGCTTGGGCGGTTCGCTGGATGCTTTGCCCACCGACAACAGGCTGAACATTCCGAGGCTTTCCATTTTTTTGTGGTCCAAGACCTCCACGCCCAGTTTGTATTGTTTGGCCAGTGCCTTGGCCGTCTCGGCCAAATAATTGGGGGTGCAAATGTTGCCTGGCAGGTTGCCCAGGTCTTTGGTGAGATGCATGCCATTGCCGATGGCCCACCCCGTGGCCGCCCCCTTTTCTACCGCACTTTGTGTGGATTTGGTGCAGGCCAAATCAAAGGCGGGCACAACGGCAGGCTCTTCATCTTGTTTTTTACAGGCTGAAAAACTGTAAAAGCTTTCAACCAGCGTGCGGGCACAGAGGGCCGCCGTGTCCTGCTCGTTGCTGCCTTTTGGCAATTCTTGGTTCAGTGCGAAAAATACTTTACCGGCTTTTAGTGATTTCACGGCCTCTGCGGCGGTGCCTGTGGCCTTGCGCAGTGTTTTGCTGGTGAGTTTTTCCTGATCGTCTAGGCCAACAACCACGTACACAGGCACACCGTTTTTGGCTGGATTAAACACCAAGCGACAGCTGCCAGAGCCGCCCAGGGTTTTGTCGGCTTTGCAAGCGGCGGTGAGCAGGCCATCGGTGTCAATGTCGGCGCGTTTGCCAGCCGCACTCAATTCTCCACCCTTGTAAACCGCCACCACGGCCACCTCGCATCCTTTGCCCGGCACGGGGCCTGCGGCCACCACCTTGGCCACCGGTCCGCTGCCTGCCCTGAAACTGAACATGGGCGGTGGGATGATTTTGACTGGCTTGGAGGCTTTGGCTGTGGCGGGCTTGCGGGTTTTTGGCGTGCTTGGTGATGCGGTCATGGTGTATCTCTCTAGGAATGCATGCGACAATCTATCATTATTAACAAGCCGCTGCGGAGAGTCAAAGCACGCTCCGCCCGCAATGCATGCTGTTTAGATCCACTTTCCGGAAGGATTTCGCACAAACCGCGGGTGCCACCTTCGTGGCCCTGTTCACCATCATCGTGACCACCGTTTTGGTGCGCACTTTGGGCCAGGCTGCAGGTGGCAAAGTGGACAACGCGGAAGTGTTCACACTCATTTTATTGGGTGGTTTGCAATATTTGCCTGCGGCGCTTGTCATCACGGTGTTCATCGCGGTGCTTGGCGTGGTGTCGCGAGCATTCAAAGAGCAAGAGATGACCGCTTGGTTCGCCTCGGGTTTGTCTCTCACTGCACTGGTTCGCCCAGTGCTTCGGTTTGCAGTGCCTCTCACCCTGCTGGCCATGGTGTGTTCGGTGTGGCTCACGCCTTGGGCCAAGGCCGAGCTGAGTGCCGCCAAAGACCGGTTTGCAAAGCGCAGCGATGTGAGCAAAGTGAGTGCCGGGCAATTTCGGGAGTCTGGTGAGGGCAACCGTGTGTTTTTTGTTGAGCGGCAATCTGAGGTCACCAAACAAGTTGAAAACGTGTTTGTGGTGGACAGCAAAGATGGCGCACGCACAATTGTCTCTGCTGCCCGTGGCAGCGTGGAGGTGGATCCCAACGGTCAACCCTACCTGGTATTGAGCGAAGGCCGTCGCGCCATGCTCGATGGCACGGGCGAACGTTTCACCACCACAGAGTTTGACACCTACGGCTTGGCCATCGACAGCACCCTGGGTGCAGCACCCAGCTTTCAACTCCAGCATCGGCGCATCGACCTGCTGGTGGCCGATTCATCTCCCGCGGCGCAAGGCGAAATTTTGGGTCGGGTGAGTTTGCCTTTGTCGGCATTGGTGCTGGGGTTGTTGGCCATTCCCCTGGCGTTTGTGAATCCACGGGGCGGCAATTCGCTCAATCAGTTGTTCGCCCTGCTGATTTATTTGACCTACAGCAACATTGTGTCCATCACCCAAAGCATGGTTGCACAGCAAACACTGAATTTTTGGGTCGCGCTGGTCTTGCCGCATGCCGCGGTGCTTGTGCTTTTTTATGTGTTGGTCTTGCAACGCAATCGACCAGCGGGTGCGCGTTTCCAGTTCATCAAGCGCAGCGGCCGTGGTTTGGATCTCAATGATGTTGTGGCCAATCAGGAGATCAAGTCATGAGAGTCTCCAGAGTGACCAAGCCATTCACTGTGCCCCATGCACTCATGGTTTATTTTCGCCGTGAGTTGTACAAAGCCATCAGCTTTGTGATGGTCGCGTTTGTGGGTTTGTTTGCATTTTTTGATTTGATTGCCGAGGTTGATCGGCTGAGTTTGCCAGGCACCAGTTGGTTCTATTACTTTGTGGCGGTGTTGCTTGGCTTACCCGCGCGGGTGTACGAAATTGCACCGATTGCAGCGCTCATCGGTTCGATTTACGCCTTGGTGCAATTGGCCGCCAGCAGTGAGCTCACCGCCATGCGGGCTGCGGGTTTGAGCACCACAAGCATGCTCAAAATGCTCGTGCGCATTGCCCTGGGGGTGGTTGTGATCACCGTGTTGTTTGGAGAAGGTGTGGCGCCTTTGGCCGAGCGTGCGGCCGTGCCCATGCGTGCCAAAGCCTTGGGCTATGAGGTGGATCGGGACTTTCGAAGCGGTTACTGGATGCGCGACACCCACAGCAGCCCTGAAACCGGTCCACGTGTACGGTTTGTGAACTTCAACAGTTTTGACAAAGATGGCGAGCTTTTGCTGTTGGAGTACTACGAGTTGGACACGGATTTTCGAATCCGGGAGTGGGTGAGGGCGCAAACCGCCACATTCAATCCCAATGCCGGCAACTGGACTCTCAACGGGGTGCTGCGTCAGCGCTATTTTGATGCGCCGGTGAGCAATCCGGACGCTGCGCTTGCGGGGCTGACCATCCAGGCCTCTGCTTTTGAATCGCTGGACATGCTCACCTGGGAATCCAATTTGTCGCCAGAGCTGCTCACCGGCCTGTTTGTGCGCCCAGACCGCATGAGTGCCTGGCAGTTGTACAACTACGCCAAGTTTTTGGCGAGCAATCAGCAGAACACCGCAAACATCGATTTGGCCTTTGCCAAAAAGTTGATGTATCCATTTGCAATTTTGATCATGATGATGATCTCTCTGCCATTTGCCTATTTGCACTTCCGCTCCGGCACGGTGAGCGTCAAAGTGTTTGCTGGCGTGATGATTGGCGTGGGTTTTCACTTGGTGAATAACCTGTTTTCTCATCTCAGCATGGTGGCCAGTTTCCCCCCGTTTGTGAGTGCAGCGCTTCCCAGTCTTTTGGGCTTTGTGATTGGCATGGCCGCCCTTTGGTGGGTTGCACAACCAGCCCCGTGGCGCACTTTGAATGGATTTTTGCAGCAAAAAAGTTGAGGAAAATCATGGCATCAAAAAGGGCCATCGTGTTGTTTGGTCATGGCGCGCGCGACCCCCAATGGGCAGAGCCCATGAAACGTTTGCAAAGCATCTTGATTGCGCAGTTGCCTCAGGTGCAAGTCGAGCTGGCCTTTTTGGAATTGATGGCGCCCAGCCTGCCTGATACAGTGGCATGCATGGCCTTGGGTGGCGTGTCGCACATTCAAGTGGTGCCCATCTTCTTTGGTCGGGGCGGTCATTTAAAAAATGATTTCCCGGTCTTGATGACCGAAATGCAGCAGATGTATCCGGCCGTGTCCATTGAAGCCACCACGGCGGTGGGGCAGTGGGATGCCGTGTGGCAAGCGATTGCCGCCGAAATTGTTCAGCAGGTCCAATAAACAAACTGGAGAATCATCATGAAGAAATGGTTGCTGTTGTGTGCCCTCTGTTTTGCTGTGCCCGCGTATGCCCAGTCCACCGAGGCCGCTTGCCAGGCCAAGGCAGTGAGCAAAGAGGGCAAACCCCTGAGTGGCGCGGCCAAAAATTCGTTCATGAAAAAGTGTTTGGCAGAGAACAAGGCCAGTTGTGAAGAGCGTGCCGTTGGCAAAGATGGCAAAAAGTTGGCTGGCGCTGCCAAAAATTCTTTCATGAAAAAGTGCGAGGCCGAGGCCGGTTAAACGCATGTCCTGCGTTCACCGTGGCCGTGTGAAGATGGTTGCGGATGAACGCAGTTCTTTGAGCTGGCGCACCATCAGGTATGGCTGAATGTCGTTTTGCCAGTTGATCTCCCCACCCGACAACAGCTCTGGCAAGCCCTGCACATCGAAATTCGGTTTGCCGTGCGCTGGCACAAAGGCCTTGATCCACGCGTGAGCCGCGTCGTTGGCGCCTTGCAATGATTCCAATCGCCCACCCACGCCAATCTTTGCCTTGAGATCCATGTTTTTCCAAGTGAACTTGCCTTGGCCCGTCAGGACGAAAAATCGCTCATTCATCTGCAACTCGCCCCGGTAAACCAACCCCGAGGGAAATGTGATCGTTCCCATCTTGAATTCCCTGTTGACCGCAAGCAAACTGGCTTGTGTACCTTGTGCATCAAAATACAAGGTGTGCGAGTTGGTCATCTTTTCGTATCCAACTGGCCGAACAAACAGGTAGTCATCTCCCCCATCGTTCGGGTTGAGTACCAGGTCAATTTGCATCGATGTTTTGTTTTGGGTGTAACCTGCGCCCGCCAAGTAACGCTGCATGTTGGGGCTGTCATAGATCAAATGCGCGCTTTGGGTGATTTGTCCGTAAGACCAACCTTCACCGCAAAAATACACACGTTCTATTCGCACATGTGATGTATCGCTGGCGGGGTGCATCAAATGCTCGCGCACCAGCCCATGGGGCACCAACACTTCGGTGTTGGACACCGGCACATGCATGCGGTCAGGGCGTTGTTCGTCCAAGCGGGCTGTTTGCATCTTCAGCAGGGGGCGCTGCAGCACTCGGAATGAGCCGAGCCATGCTTGATCTAGGGTGTGTTCTGGCCCGGCCTTTCGGTCCAGAATGCCCAGCGCTCGGCCTGTTGCAGTCAAGTAACCCGAGAAAAAGTAGTCTCCGCAGCGTTGGCGATTGAGAAAGCCCTCAAACCCTGCAGAAGGCCAAACATGGGCGTTCTCCCAAACCCGCCCCCTGAATGCGTATTTGCCGTGGAAGCCTTTGCCCAGAATCTCTGCCATCACGGGCAGCAGACCCACTGGCAAGGGTTCTGGATCACTGGATTCGTCAAACACCACAGCAGGCGATTTTTGACGGCCGATGAACAGTTTCCCTGCTTGCAACAACCTCCCATCTTCCATCTCACCCTCCCACAGAAACGGGTTTGGTGTGGTGGACTGCAGGGATTTGAGATGCGGCATGTGTTTGACTTCAACAAGGCCCAGCGCTGGAACATCCACCAAACTGATTGCATCCACGTGAGCGAAATCGGGCACCACCTTCCACACGTTTTGGTGGCGATCCAATGCTTCATGCATCTTTCTAGCCGGCACATATTTCAGACTCAACCGATGGGTGCCATTGTCGATGCGCTGATGCACACAGCATTCAATAGGCATGTGGTTGGCAATCGGGTGCTCAATCGCCAGCAAAACATTGATTGAATTGTTCATGATGCTGCCCTCGCGCATGGCCTTGAGTGCTTCCACACCCGTCTTTGCTTGCAGCAGTTTGTCTTGCAAGAAGAGTCCTTGCCCCACCCATCCCTGGTGTACAAACGGTTCACCAAGGCCGTGGCTTTCGCAGAGGTCCCAGCCCGCCTGCAAAAGCCCCTCCAGTCCTTTGGGGGGAGGCGTGTTTGTGAGGGGACACAACAAACCTTGAAAGCCGACTCGACTGGATGAATTGCGTTTGCCTTCAAACACGGTTTGATCTCGCCACACAATCTCCAGCATGCGTTCCTCTGAGGTTGTTTCCTTTGTGAGCGTCGCGTACAAGTTGTCAGAAATCCATTGGGTTTTGTTTGGATAACTGATCTCCAGCTGGTGTTGCGCAGGCGTGATCACCAGTTGGAGCTGAGGCAATGTCATGTTCACTTGGTCGCCTGACAGCGCGAAGATTTCCCGGAGCATGGGTGGCACTTTTTGCGCCAACAATTGTGAGCCCAAGCGCTGAAAGCGCGTGAAAGTCTGGCCGAAGACCTCGAAGCTGCCTTGTTGATTGTGTGGTCGCACGTTGGTGCGCTCGGTGAACATGACCGTGGATTGATCTGCCAGCAGGCTCAAAAACTCGAGCACCGGCGATTGTATTGAGTCGTTTGGACTGCATTGGAATGGAATCTCGCAGTTTTGAATGGATTCGATCATCAAATGCCAATCGTCCACGGTGAAATTCAGCTTGCTCAGGCGATCAATCGCAGGTTCAAGCGCCATCACGCCTTGTTGCTCAATCACCTTCAGGGTGGCTTCAACAATCTGTTGGTTCGCAGCCTCCGGTGAGCGAGTGTTGTGGGTGGTTGGGACTCGATCTAGCCAGAATTGCAGCGAGGCCAAAGGCGCATTGGCTAGCCATCCCAAGGCGTGGGTTGCACGTTGTGCAAAATCACTGTCCTTGTTTTGTGCAACGGCTTCAAAATAGGCGGTAAAAACTTTTCCCAATTCGTGCTCAGGCACATCGTCAATGTTTTTCCACTGATCCAAAGCGGCAAACAGTTTTTTTTCATCGACCAATGTGGCTCCCAGGGCTTGGGCAATGAGGGGTCTGAGTGCCTGGCTCAACCCAGGTTGCGCGAGGATTGTTGCGCGCAGCGATTTTTTAAAATCATGTCCGACTTTGCAGCCTTGGGTAAGGTGGGTCACCGTGCATTCGCGCACCTCTACGTCATTCAATGCTTTGAGCAGTTGGCTTGCACTGCCCAATTTGCTCCAAGCCAGCAATTCTCTGAGCAGATCGCCGTCTGCATTTTCTTGTGCCGCCTCGACGATGGGCACCCAGATCTGCGCCCTTTGCCCGGCATGCAGCGCGCTTGACGGATATTCGTCTGCAAGAATGCGAAGATGGACATTGCTCACCAGGGCGGGTTCGGCTTGGTCAAACCAGGTTTGGCCAATCGTGGGCTGTAGAAGTTGACCCGCAGGTGTTTTGCTCAGCCGATAACTCAGCCGCGACAGCCCGTCTTCAATGTTTGGATTGAACCAGAGAAGGCCATGCTTTTGCATCCATTCCACCAAGCTCGGATGCCAAGCGTCCATCATGTACGCTTTGTTGAGCGCAAGATCAAATTCAATGGCCCTGGATGCATGGATCGCATCATGCGAAATGCGGCGATCGCTGGTGAAATTCAAGTCCAGCGTGCATCCGCCAGGCCTCGGGTAACCAATTCTCACAATCAGCCGATTCCATGCCGCGGTGAGCTCATGCGCCACCTTGGGCAGCCAATCGATGGTTGACCGGTTTACAAGTTCTGTCTCGCCCCGTCGCCTGGCCAGAAATTCTAGAATTTTGTTGGGAATGTGTTCCAGCGATGTCGTGGTGTCTTGATGAAACTGTAAGTCAATGTCACTTTGAACGCCTGGCTGCCGCCAGTTGCAAGCGGTAGAGCCTTTGAGCGCCCCTTGTTTGAGGTCGAGGGTTTTCAGAAGCTCTTGCAAGGAAAGTCGCACCGAGCTTGAGCCATTCCTGTGGACCAAGGTCACTGGGCGTTCTAGGAAGTTGGCAAAATTCTTGAAGGGGATTTCGGCCCGATACGGGGTGTCGAATTGCATGACAGGGTTGAATCAATTCAAACCCAGTATGTGGAATGGGGGAGGAATTAGTTCACGCTGCTTGAACGGAACACGGCGCATCTGCACCTTGCACGCGCAAGGCATCGGTGGCTTTGGCCAAGGCTTGCCCGATTAAAATCAAGCATGGGCCATCGGTGAGCTGGTCTGCAGAAAACTTTGGCAGTTTGCCCAGGTTCAGTGGGGTGAATTTTTCGCCGGGCATGGACACACTCTCGCACAAAATGACGGGTGTGTTTGGATTGCGCCCTTTGTCCAGCAAAGCCGCTGCCCAGGGACCCGCTTGTCGCAGGCCCATGTAAACCGCCACCGTGTCGTTTTCTGTGCCGGTGAACAGCTCGGTGCTGGGTACCTCATTTGCACCCACTGCGGGGGTGGTCAAGGTGAGGCTGCGCGCCACGCCACGCAAAGTGAGTGAGGTTTGCAAACTGCTCGCGGCAGCCAATGCGGCGGTGACCCCGGGCACCACTTCAACGGTGTGACCAGCGGCTTTGAGCGCAGAAATTTCTTCGTCGGCGCGACCGAACACCATGGGGTCGCCGCCTTTGAGGCGCACCACCAGCGCGTGTTTGTTTGCCGCTTCAACAAGCTGCTTGTTGATGAAATGCTGGGCAGTGGATTTTTTGCCGCAACGTTTCCCAACCGCGACAAGCTTGGCATTGGGATGGACTTCAGAAAGAAGAGAGGGACTGACCAACGCGTCGTGAAACACGCAGTCTGCTTGCATCAACAGCTTCAGGCCGCGGACGGTGATCAAATCCTCCGCCCCTGGTCCTGCACCAATCAACACAACGCGTCCCATCTCAAAAGTCCCTATTTAAGAACCAAGCAACCAACAACCGGGTGAAGGGTCGTTGCTCAGTTCTTTGCAACGATCATGCCAGCCGCCACGGTCTGGTTGGTGGCGCCATCAATCAGAATAAAACTGCCTGTTGCCCGGCATTCTGCGTACAAATCGGCCACCAGTGCTTGGGCCAGCACCAATTCGATCTGCGCGATGTCATTCATTTGCACCGTTTTGGTGCTTTCGCCGTGCATCAGGGTGTGAATGTCCAGCACCTGGTTCACCGACTTGATCTTGGCTTGGGTCTGGCGGGTGGTCTGTTTGATCCAGTATTTGCGCGCAGGGTTCAAGGGTTCATTGTCCAGCCAGCAAATGTCAGCCGTCAATGCTTTGACAGGCGTGTGGCTGGCGGTGTCTGTGGCACTTACAATTTGATCGCCGCGGGACACATCCACATCGCGGTCCAGCACCAAGGTGACGCACTGGCCCAAGTGGGCTTCTGGCAGGTCATCGTTCAGGAATACGATGCGAGAAACAACAGCTTCTTGGCCGGAGGGGTGAACCACCACTGTGTCGCCCACTTTCACACTCCCGCCTTCCACGCGGCCCATGTAACCGCGGAAGTCCTCGGCTTTGTGGCCATCGTGTCGGGCCACCAACTGCACCGGGAATCGGAAACCCACTTTGTGAGCTGCCTCTGCGCGGTCGGCGCGGCTGGGAATGTTTTCCAAAATGGGCAGCAAGGGCTGACCGGTGTACCAAGGTGTTTTGGCACTGCTGGTTACCACGTTGTCGCCCGTGAGTGCAGAAATGGGCAACACATGCGATTCACTCACACCCACGGTGGCGGCCAATTCACGCACGGCTTTTTCGGTGGCGATGAATTTGGCTTGGTCAAAATCAACCAGATCCATTTTGTTGACTGCAAACAAAATGGCGGGAATACCCAGTTTGCCGGCAATCGCGCTGTGGCGTTTGGTTTGCGCCAACAAGGTGGCCTTCAAGCCTCCAGCGCTTTCTTCAAAGGCCACGCGTGTGATGTCCACCAGCACAATGGCCACGTCGGCTGTGGAAGCACCAGTGACCATGTTGCGGGTGTACTGCTCGTGGCCAGGGGTGTCGGCCACAATAAATTTGCGGGCGGGTGTGGCGAAATAACGGTAGGCCACATCGATGGTGATGCCTTGCTCCCGTTCGGCTTCCAGGCCGTCGGTCAGCAGGGAAAAGTCAATGGTGTCGCCAGCCGTGCGCTTGTTTTTCGCCTTGGAAATGGCGGCCAACTGGTCGGCAAAAATCCCTTTGCTGTCGAAGAGCAGGCGGCCGATCAGGGTGGATTTTCCGTCGTCCACAGAACCCGCGGTGATGAAACGCAGCACGCCGTGATCTTGGGTGCTCAGTTTCAGGGCTTCGTTGATTGCATTCATGGTAGTCATCTCAATGTGTGTATCTTCTCAGGCCCAGGGATCAGAAATAACCTTCTTTCTTGCGGCGCTCCATGGAGGCCTCAGAAGTTTGATCGTCCATGCGGGTGGCGCCACGCTCGGTGATGTCGGTGACTGCGGTTTCGGCAATGATTTCAGCCGGTGTGGCGGCTGTACTGGCCACGGGGCAAGTGCAGGTGATGTCACCCACGGTGCGGAAACGCACTGTGCGGGTGGTCACTTGTTCGCCAGCTTTGGGTTGGGTCATCTCGGTCACGGGCACCAACAGGCCGTTGCGCTCAATGATCTCCCGGTCGTGGGCGTAGTAAATGCTGGGCAGCTCCAGCTTTTCGCGTTCAATGTATTGCCACACGTCCAGTTCGGTCCAGTTGGAAATGGGGAACACGCGCATGTGCTCACCGGGGTGCACGCGGGTGTTGTACAGGTCCCAGAGTTCAGGGCGCTGACTTTTGGGATCCCATTGACCAAAACCGTCGCGGAAAGAAAAAATACGTTCTTTGGCACGTGCTTTTTCTTCATCGCGGCGTGCGCCACCCATCAGGGCATCAAAGCCAAACTCTTCTTGCGTTTCAAGCAGCGTGACGCTTTGGAATGCATTGCGGGATGCATCGGGGTGGGGCAAGCGGATGGTGCCTTTTTTGATGGAACCTTCCAGCGAGCGCACAATCAGCTCTTCGCCCAATTGCTTGGCTTTCCAGTCACGGAATTCAATCACTTCCGGAAAGTTGTGTTCGGTGTCGATGTGTACCAGCGGGAATGGAAACTTGCCGGGGCGGAACGCCTTTTCGGCGATGCGCAGCATCACGATGGAATCCTTGCCGCCGGAGAACAGCATGGCGGGGCGGGCGCATTCGGCGGCCACTTCGCGCATGATGTAGATGGCCTCGGCTTCAAGCCAGTCCAGGTGGGACATGGTGTGTGTTTGCGTGCTCATGTGTGTTCTCAATGTTGTTCGTTCAGTGTGTTTGCTTGAGTCGGTTTTTATTTGCCTTTGAGGTTGGCATTGTGCAAACCGCATTCCTTGCTGGTGGGGTCTTCCCACCACCAGCGGCCTGCGCGAATGTCCTCGCCAATCGTGATGGCGCGTGTGCAGGGTTCGCAGCCAATGGAAGGAAAACCTTCAAAGTGCAGCTTGTTCACCGGCACATCAAATTGGCGAACATAGGTCCACACATCGGCCTCACTCCAGTCGGCGAGCGGGTTGAATTTTTCAATGCCGCGGTCGGCGTCAAATTCCCGCACAGGCAAGGTGGCTCGCGTGGCTGCTTGCGCCTGGCGTTGGCCTGTGATCCACGCCTTGGCACCGTGCAAGGCCCGGGCCAAGGGCTCTACCTTGCGAATGCCGCAGCATTCTTTGCGCAGTGCCGTGCTTTCGTAAAATGCATCCCGGCCTTTGTTGTTCACATACGCGTCAACCGCATCGGCCTTGGGTTCAAACCACTGCACGGTGTGCCCATACTTGGCCTGCAAGGCTGGCGCCACATCCAGGGTTTGCTGGTGCAATCGGCCTGTATTCAGACTGAACACGCGAATGTTCAGCTTTAGACGGGCAATCGCATCGAACAGCACATTGTCTTCAGCGGCCAGGCTACTGGCCAAGGCGATGCTGTCAAATTCCTGCGCAGCCTGAGTGAGCAAGGCTTCTAGTGCTTGCACTTTCGCAGCGATGTCGGTGACCGGTTGATGGGGGCCACGAAACACGGCAATGGCCTGCTCCAGCACCACGTTGTTGTCGGGTGCTGCTTCAACACTGTGAAATTTACCCGTTGATTGGGCTTTCGCGGTGTTGCTCATGCTCATGCCCCTGCAGCTGCTGCCCTGCGGTTGAACACCGGCAGCGAACCATCCGCACTGGTTTGGTAGGGGATGGTGAAATCTGCAAAAGCGTTCAACGCGTCTTCCAGCGATTTGCCCTCTTTGATGCTGAATTGCGTGAAGCCGCAACGCGCCAGAAAGAAAAATTGATCGCGCCAGATGTCGCCAAAGGCGCGAATGTCGCCCTTAAAACCATAGCGCGTGCGCAGGAGGTAAGCGCCGGAATAACCCTGACCAAACTTGAACACCGGGAAGTGAAATGCAATCAGCTTGAGCACATTCACATCGCCCTGAAGCAGTTCAGGGTTGTCTTCAGGGTTCAGGTACACGCCCAAATCACCACACTGTGCGCGTGGGGTCAACTCGGGCTTGTGGGCCTCCCAAACCGACAGGTGCACCAGCACTTTGCCCTCAGAGGGAATGTCCACCGGCGCTTCTGCGGTGCTCACGGGAATCACTGCAAATTCATTGTCAACGATGGACGCTTCGCCATTCAACGGTTTTACGATAATACGGCCCACTGAGTTGGACACCAAGTTACTCATTACGCAGCCTCCTTGTTGGCGTACACGTGGTCTTTGAAGGGCTCTGCGCCAATGCGATCCAGTGTGTCGATGAACAGCTCGTCTTCATGGCGCTCGCGCACATACACTTCCAGCAGCTTCACGACCACGCCGGGCACGTCTTCGGCGTAGAAGGATTTGCCAATCACTTTGCCAATCGACGCGTTGTTGCCCTGGCGGCCACCCAAGGTGACCTGGTACCACTCTTCCCCGTTTTTATCGACACCGAGAATGCCGATGTTGCCAATGTGGTGGTGACCGCACGAGTTGATACATCCAGAGATGTTCAAGCTCAAGTCGCCAAGGTCAAACTGATAGTCCAGGTTGTCCACGGCTTCCTGAATACCCAAGGCGATTGGAATGGACTTGGCATTGGCCAGTGAGCAGAAATCACCGCCGGGGCAGGCGATCATGTCGCTCACCAAACCGATGTTCGGCATGGCCAGGTTGTTTTCTTTCAGGGTGCTCCACAGTTCAAACAGGTCTTGCTCGGCCACATCCGACAGCACAAAGTTTTGTTCGTGCGTGACACGCAACTCGCCAAAAGAATACTGCTCTGCCAAATCGGCGATGAGGTGCATCTCGGCCGACGTGGCGTCGCCTGGGGCAATGCCGGGGCGCTTCAGAGAAATGCTGATGGCCACGTAACCGGGTTGGCGATGCTCGCGTGCGTTGCGAGTCAGCCAGCGGTCAAACCCCACGTGCTTGGCACGCAGGCCACGGTTTTGTTCTGCAATCGTGGCAACTTGTTCGGCACTGAACTGCTCGTAGGCTGGGGCGGTGAAAAACGCAGACACCCGATCAAATTCTTGTTGGGGAATCACCGACACGCCGCCCTTGATGTGTTGCCATTCTTCTTCAACCTGCTTGGCGAATTCTTCTGGGCCAATGGCACGCACCAAAATCTTGATGCGGGCCTTGTACAGGTTGTCGCGGCGACCATAGCGGTTGTACACGCGCATCACCGCCTCAATGTAGGTCAGCAACTCTTGCCAGGGCAGGTCGTTTTTGATCACTGAGCCAATCACCGGGGTGCGGCCCAAGCCACCACCGGCCAGCACTTGCGCAACCACTTCACCAGCGGCGTTGCGGCTGAGGTTCACACCAATGTCGTGCACTTGAACGGCAGCGCGGTCTTCGGCCGCTCCGTTGACAGCAATTTTGAACTTGCGGGGCAGGTGCGCAAACTCGGGGTGGAAGGTGCTCCACTGGCGAATCAGTTCACAAAACGGGCGTGGATCAACGATTTCGTCTTTGGCAATGCCAGCAAACGGGTCGCTGGTGGTGTTGCGAATGCAGTTGCCGCTGGTTTGGATGGCGTGCATTTCAACGTCGGCCAATTCAGCCAGAATG
>DASUDK010000128.1:0-5455 GCA_036275655.1 Limnobacter sp.
TCAAACCCAACCCCACCGCTGCCAATGCATTTTTAAAAAGGCGTAAGTGACAGGGGCTGTGATGAGCCCGGGCAGCCCAAAAGCCACCTCGCCGAGGATGATGGCGATGAGCATTTCGGGCACGCTGGCGCGCACATTGCGACCAATAATGAATCCGTTGATGAAGTATTCCAGCTTGTGGATGATGAACAGGTACATCACCGAGCCCATGGCCACAAACACACCGTAGCGCACGGTGAGCACCAGGATGAGGGTGTTGGCCATGATGTTGCCCGCAGCGGGAATCAGGCTGGCCACCGCGGTGAACATGAGGAGCAACTCACGGAAGGGCAAAATCACATCGAAGGCCGGGAGTATGCCGTACACAAACACGGCGGTGCAGAAGGTGTTCCAGATGCTCACGTACACTTGCGCGCCCATCAAGAGGGTGAAGCTGCGCACATAGTTTTCCAGGGCCTGCAACCAGGCGTGCGCCAAGGGCTTGGCGGCGGTGCCCACCTGCGTGGGCATGGCGCTGCTCATGAGTGCGGCAGACACGCCCAAAATAAGCGCGAACACCAACTGCAGGAAAATGAAAAAGCTGGCGCCACCGAAGTTGCGCACGTAACCCATCACGTCGCTCTCCCCCTTGGTGAGCATTTTGTACAAATCGCTGGGTTTGCCGGGGATGTGTTGCTTCACGGCGTCGGGGAGGCTGGCGGTGACGGTGTTGAGGTTGCGCAGTGCTTCGTCCACCAACTGAGGGCCCTGCTGGGTCATGGTGGCCACCACAAAACGCACACCGCTGTTGAACCCAACGCCGATGAGAAACACCGCCAACGCCACCACGCCCACGGTGAGCACGGTGGGCAACCACCCCACCAACGCCCTTAAAAACCGGCCCTTGAAGCGATTGATGTGAGGCTGCAAAAGCTTGATGAAGCCCCGCCGAGTGAACCGGGTGAGCGCAAATATCGCCAAACCTGCAATAAGGCCCACGCCAATTTTGAGCGAGAGCATACAAACCCAGATGGCCAGAATGCCCGCCACACAGGCGTATTCCCAATGAACGGAGTATGGCTTGTGGTCGCTTGTGGCGGTCATGGGTGAGGTGTCTTGGTGAGTTATTGGTGAATGTATGACCAAGTGTTGAAGGATTCTATCCCAAGAACAGGGAGTAAATCCCGGTGTGCGTTCTGCAGGAACCGTTTCCCCCCTGGTGCTACTCAAGTGGTTCTAGGGGGATTTTATGAAAATGACATACAAGCAAAGCATTTGGGCCGTGCTGCTGAGCATGGTGATTGTGGGCTGTGGCGGCGGGGACGGTGGTTCTAGCGGCAGCGGTGTGGGCGAAAGCGGCAACGGTGGCGGGAACGGCAGCGGCAGCGGCGAAAACGGTGGCGGCACCGGCGGTGGAGGCGGCAACAACGGCGGCGGCACTGGCGGCGGTGGCACCAACACCCCCCGCGTGACGCTGCGTGGCGTGGCCGCGCAAGGCGGCCCCTTGGCTGGCGTTACCATCACCGTGATTGGCGCTGGCAGCAACGCTGGCACGGTCACCACCACAGCCGCAAACGGCAGCTACACGGCCGATGTAACCGGGCTTACGCCACCGCTGCGCGTGTTTGCAAGCAGCAACAGAACCAACGAGGCATTTGCCCTAACCAGTGTTGCGTTTGCAGGCGAGCAAGTGGCCCACATCAACGAGGCCACCCACGCCATCACCCAGTCCATGGGCAGCAATCCAAGCCAAGCAAGGCGCGACCAGCTCAGCACCGTGATGCAAGAAACACTGACCAGGTACTTCAGCACTTACCAAGTCACCGGGGAAGCCGGAAACTTTTTTGCAAGCCCCAGCTATGTGCCCGACAGCCTGAGGCTGGATGGGGTGTTTCACCAGGTCCGAATTTCGTATGTGGGCAACGGCATTTTGCTGGAAAGTCGGGCTGCACCAACCTTCCGACAGACCATTGACACCCGCTTGAACTTCCCGGTTGCCGAACCTTTGAACATGATCCCAGGCGACAACGATGTGAACCCAAGGCAGCTGCGCGACGCGGTCATCGAATTTCGCGACAGCTTGCTAAGGCCCGGTGACGCGCCCAGCAAACTGGAGCGGAGTTTGCACGCCGATTTTAAAGACAACAACGGCTTGGACATGGCCGCCCTGGCAAGGCTGAGTACAGAGCGTCGGTTGACCATTGAAAACCATGAGGTGCTGCGATGCTACCCCAACACCGCCGACATCCTTGACCGCTGCATGGTGAGGCTTTGGCTCAAAAGCACACGGCCCAATCCAACATTTGATTTTGGCAACCCAAGGTTTGCGGAAGTTGAATCCACAGAGGCATACGACCTAATGATTGAACGGCGTCCAGAGCCCTCATTCACTGGCGTTGGCACGATCACTGGGCCAATCCGGTTTGCGGGTGGTCAATTTAGACCCAACACGGCAAACATCAAGCTGTTGCACATGAGCACGGTCACCCTGGGTGCCAATGGCAGCCAAACAACGGCCACACCCACACGCAGCTTGCTGCAGCTGGACATGCAAAGCCCGCTTGGCGCCCAAACTGGCGTATCACCATTGGCCCTGGCAAACGCCAATGTGCGCGGCGCCAATTTGCAGCAAACTGTGAACAACACCGCCACCACGCTGTTGGGCGTGACCCGCCCTGCCAATGGCCAGTGCACGGGAGTTGGTGGCTTGGTGCGCAATCCGGTGGCCAACGCCGATTGCGGCAACACCCTGGCGGTGAGCGATTTGGGTGCGCTGGAAGTGCAGTCGCGCAACAACCAGCTGTCGCTTGCAGTGTTGCTAGACAACGTCACCAACCCGGTGAGCGTTCCGTCGGTGCGCATTCGCCGCGGTGCCAGCCTCAACGACGCGTTTTTCCCCGAGCTGAACGAAGCCAGCCGCACTGCGCTGCACGCCTACGGCCGGAGCAACACGCCACCAACGGCTTTGAACATCACCTTGACGCCTCCCACCGGGTTTAACTCGGTGTGCATTGGCACAAACCTGTCCAACCTGGACGACTCGGTGTGTGTGCGTGCCAGCCGTGCGGTGAGCATTCCAAACGCGCAGTTGCCTGCGCGGTCGCCCCAGTACTACGTGTTCACAACCGACAACGAGGGTCACCGCTTCGTAAAGCAGTACAACTTGCAGTAAACAGCAAACTCAAAAGGCCAAGCAAACCGAGCACGCCCAGTGCTCCGCCTCCGCCACCGCCACCTCCGCCACTGGAGGTGGAAGACCCTTCGCTTGGCGACACGGTGGGGTTGCCCGGGGCAGGCGTTGCACCGCCACCGGTGGAGGCAGGGCTGAATGTTTGTTCATTCACCCCGCTGCCCACCAACCTCACCAGGGCGCTGTTGCTGCGGTTGGTGCTGGTGTCGGTCACAGTGAGTTGAATTTCTGCAATGTTGCTGCCAAGGCCGCTTTGCACTTGCACGGTGTTGCTGGTGCTGCCAGCGAGCGTCACCGGATTGCCAAACACCTGCTGCCAAGCAAACGTGAGGTTGCCACTGCCGCCAGCGCTGTTGCTGGACAAGCTGGCATCCAGCGACACTGGCCCATCTCCACCAATCGCCATGGACTCCGGCACGTTGGCCACTGGCCTTGCGCCACTTTGGCTGCGCAAATCTGCCAGGGCTTGCACTGGGTTGAGCAAACCTGCTCCACAACTGGCTTCAGAGCAATTGCTGCGGCTGATGCCTCCAAACAAACCATTGGTGAAGTTGGCACTGGCCGGGTATGGACGCGCGCTATTGCGCAGCAGCTCAGCCACTTGCGATGGGCTTAAATCGGGCTGCACGGCTTTGAGCAAGCTGATTGCACCGGCCACCATGGGTGCTGAAAAACTGGTACCAGCCACCAAAGCCGCGTTGTGGTTGTTGGGGTCTGGCTGGCCATTGGCCAAACCCGGGTTGCTGGCCGCCGCGTAGTTGCCATTGGCATTGCCGGGCGCTGCAATGGTGAGCGCGCCCTCGGCTGTGCTGCCTTTGGCGGTGTACAAGGCCAAGCGACCATCGGCCTGTGCGGCGCTGGCTGCGATTGCACCAGGGCAGCTGGCCGGGAACTGCACAGCGCCACCACTGTTGTTGCCAGCAGAGATGACCACACTCACGCCCATGGACACGGCATCGGCAATGGCTTGGCGCACGGCGGTGGCACCACCACCTGTGCAGCCGTTGCCTCCCAGCAAGGGGGTGTCGGTGGCAAAGCTGAGGTTGATCACATTGGCTGGGTTGGGATTGACGCCAATGTTGGGGTCCACGCGGCCAGAGCCTGTGGCCCAATAAAAAGCATCGACAATGTCTGCACTCGTGGCAATGCCGCAGCGGCCAGACACGCGCACGGGCAGTATTTTTGCATTCCAGTCCATGCCGCTTAAAAAGCGATTGTTGTTGCTTTGCGCAGCGGCCACAGAGGCCACGGAGGTGCCGTGGAAGGAGCTGTCGGTGCTGCCATCGCCACAGGCAAAGCCGGGGGGCGGTGCATCGCCCGGGTCGGCGGGGTTGGGGTCACGGCCATCGCCGTCGTTGGAGCCACTGTCTGCAATGGAGCCCGTCTCTGCCTGACCCGTGGGGGGGGTGACGCGGCTTACAAAATCGTAGCCGGGAAGCAATCGGCCGCGAAGCTCGGGGTGGTTGAACAACACCCCGCTGTCGAGCACGGCCAGCACCACACGACTGCTGCCTCGGGTTTGTTCCCACACGGTGCGCATGCCCAGGGAGGCGTAGCTGTTGCTGTCCATGTAGACCGCCTGGTTGGTGGCATACACCGGGTCACTGGGGGCTTGCACGGCTGCGCGGCGAATGGGCAGGTCGGGGCTTGCAAATCGAACACTGGGCAGGGCATTCATGGCGCGGGTGAGCGCTGCCGCATTTTGTAAGTGGGCAAACCGAGGTGGGGCCTGCAGCGCCACCAACACACTGCCGGGTTGCAGCATGGGCCGCAGCATCGTGACCGGCACGCCCACTGCGTTTTGGATGGTCTGCAACAATTGGGCGGAGGCTGGGTTGCTTGTGTTGACAATCCAGCGCAGCGGCACAGACTCGGCCGCATGGGCCAGGGGTGCGGCGGCGCAGGCGGCAGCCAACAACAACTTGGACGGAAGGCTAAAAATACTGCGCACGACAACTCCTTTGGGGGGCTTGTTGGTTTTACCCGGCCAAGCCCAAAAAAGATTCACCCCGCACCAAAACTCCAGCGCGGGGTGAGCCAGATTTTTAGCCTGTGTGGCTTGCCAGGGCCTTATTGACCGATTAAACCACCGTCTGTGCGTGTGATCACGATGGTGGCAGAGCGCGGGCGGTTGCCCACCACAGGCACCACACCGGCAGGTGGATTGCCAAAACCGCCGCCAGGCAAGCTGTATGGCCAAGCACTGCTCGGTGCGCTCGTGAGGTTGGGCGTGTCTTCCCCAGGGTGCTGGATGTTGACAAACAAGGCCTTGCCGTCGGCGCTCTC
>DASUDK010000129.1:0-18236 GCA_036275655.1 Limnobacter sp.
GATGACATGGCCACAGCCACCTTTCAGGCCATGCGTGAAAAACGCTTCTACATCATTCCCCACCGCAACATCAACCCGGCCATCGAGGAACGCTCGCAGAATATTCTTTTACAACGCAATCCAGAAATGCCGCGATAAAAATACAAGGAGACACCTCCATGAAAGCACTCATGTGCAACGCTTTTGGGCTTCCCAACACCCTGCGTTATGAAGATGCACCCGACCCCTTGCCTGGCCCCGGGCAGGTGCTGCTGGACATGCAGGCCGCCGGGGTGAATTTTCCCGATGCGCTCATCATTCAGGGGAAGTACCAGTTTAAGCCTGCGCTTCCCTTTGCGCCGGGTGCCGAGCCCGCATTCCGCAGCATTGCCTGGAACGGCCGCTATCTGGTGATTGGCTTTGCAGATGGGCAAATACCCAGCCTGCCGCTTAATTTGCCCTTGCTCAAAGGCGCCTCGGTGGTGGGTGTGTTCTGGGGGGAGTATGTGACTCGCCAGCTGTTTGATTTCATTCGCGACTTGGGCGAGATGTTTGCCTTGATTGAATCGGGCAAGTTGCGCCCGCATGTGTCCAAAACGTACCCACTTGCGCAAGGCGCACAAGCGTTACAGGATTTGCTGGACCGCAAGGTGATTGGCAAGGTTGTGATTACCCGGGAGTAAACACCATGAAAGTACATCACCTGAATTGCGGGACCATGTGCCCGGCGTGCAAACGGTTGATCAACGGGCAGGGCGGTTTTTTTGAGCGCGCCCGCATGGTTTGCCATTGCCTGTTGGTTGAAACAGAAAAAGGCCTGGTGCTGGTGGACACAGGCCTGGGCATGGGCGACATAGAACACCCGGCAGGTCGTTTGGGAAAAGGGTTTGTGGCCATGATGCAGCCCGCACTCAACCCAGCAGAGACCGCGGTGGAGCAGGTTAAAAATTTGGGTTACTCGCCCAAAGAGGTCCGGCATATTGTACCCACGCACCTGGACCTGGATCACGCCGGTGGTTTAAGTGACTTCCCAATCGCGCAGGTGCATGTGTATAAACCTGAGCACCAATCGGCGGTGAATCCTTCGATGCGGGACGCACTGCGCTACCGCAAAGCGCAGTTTGCACACAAGCCAGATTGGACTTTGCACAGCCAGTGCACAGAGACCTGGTTTGGATTACCAGCCATGCAGCCCATGGCTGGTGTTGATATTTTGATGGTGCCTTTGATTGGCCACACGCGTGGCCATGTGGGGGTGGCCGTGCGGCAGGGGGGCAAATGGTTGCTGCATTGCGGAGATGCCTATTTCCACCGCAGTGAGGTGCAGCCCAATCCCACCGAGGCGATGCCGCCAGCGCTGGCTTTTTTTGAGAAGCTGGTGCAAACCTTGCCCAAACAGCGCCTGGCCACGCAAGCCCGTTTGCGGGAGTTGGTGAGAGACCACGGTGATGTGGTGGAGCTGTTTTGTGCACACGACCCCGTGGAATACCAACGCCACGCCAGGTAGTGTTGGCCACGGGGCATGTTGATTGAAGCCCCTCCTCAGTTGCCTTTGGCGGCCCTGGCGGCGGCCAGTTGGGCCTGAAGGGCGTCGATGCGCTGGTGGTTGTCCTCTGATCCAATGTAACTGCGGAACAACCACTCTTGCGTGCGCATGGATGTGTCAAGGTCTTGGTTGAGCACCTGGTTGGACAGGCGTTTGGTCTCTGCCAAGCAAGCACGATCAAACTGTGCCATGTCGCGGGCGATTTGCGCCACGCTGCTCAGCAGCTCCCCTTCCGGGAACACCTTGCTCACATAGCCCATGCGTTCGGCTTCTGCCGCGTCGTAAATCCGGCCTGTGAGCGCCACCTCTTTGGCGCGACCCAAGCCAATGATGCGCCACAATGGGTCCATGATCGGGGTGAGGGAGAGCACCACTTCACGCTGGCCAAACTTGGCGCGCGTGGAGGCGTAGCGAATATCGCACATCATGGTGAGGTCAAACCCACCTGCAATGGCAGGACCGCCCACGGCACAAATCACAGGTTGTTCACAAAACAGAATGGCCCGGTAGGCTTTGTGAAAGAGGGCTGTGTAGGCCTCATTGCTCACTTTCTCCAGCTTTCGGATTTCGTTGAGGTCGAACCCGGCAGAAAAATACCTCTCGCCCCCGGTGAACACAATCACATGCACATCGTCGCGTTGCCCGAGTTGTGTGAACATGGCGGTCACTTCTTCCAGCACATAGGGTGCCAGCGCGTTGCCTTTGTCTGGCCGGTGTAGGGTCACCGTGGCCACTCGGTCGCTCACATTCAGGGTCAAATACTCAAAGGTCATGTTATTTCCAGGCTCCGTTGGTCACACGCACCACGTAAAAACCTTGGTAACCATCGGTGTACCAAATCTCTTTGCGTTCAGGCACAAAAGCAGGGCTGGACATGGCCCAGTTGCTGGCCGGTGCGGGCAGGGTTAAAAATCGGTCTTTGATGGGGGCGTTGTAGTAGGCCACTTCCACTGGGTTGGCGGGGTCGCGTATGTCAAACACACGCAGGCCCGACAAAATCATGCTGCAAGCCACGATGGTGGGGTTCACACGCGAGGGGATGTTGCAGTAGTGTGCAGCGTATCCACCCGTGGGGTTTTGGGCGCCTGGGTCATTGGCGATTTCCGCGCGGTTTTTAAGGTTGTGCACATCCAGCCGCAAGTTGGATATTACCTTGGGTTCTTGCGGATTGCTCATGTCGATGATGCGTGCGGCACCCACCACGTCACCGTGAATACCGACAGGGAATGAGCCTCCACCCGAATATTCGTCCACTTCCATCACATATTGCTTGCCGTTTTGAGTAAACGGTATGGCGTTTTGTGGAATGGTCACCGTGTCCCAGGTCACGCTGGAGATTTCTCTCACCTGGGGATCTGGTTTGCGGGCTTGTATGTCAGAAACATCCAGCACCACCATGCCAGCAGGATCGCTGATGCTGGCCACATAGGCGGTGTTGCCATCGGGGCTCAGGCTCAAGCCATGCGAGGCGTAACGCCCATACCACAACGGTCGAGGCATGCTGGGGTTTGAAATGTCCAGCGCCACGATGGTGGAGGTGCCGGGCGATGCGGAGTAAAAAGTTTTGCCGTCGGGTGACAATCCACTTTCATGACCAAAAACACCCAGGGGGGTGGACGACTTCAGCACAGGGTTGCGGCAGTCTTCCGAGATGTCATACACATCCACTATCCCAGGCCCATATGCAGGATTACCCAGCACGGCAGCCAGTACGCCACCTTCCTGGCTCACCACCAGCGATTCATGGGGCGACAGCATGGCGGGCGTTACCAACCTGGCGGTGCGCACCGGCTGGGTGGGGTCGCTCATGTCAAACACATTCACGCCGATTTCCAGATCGGTCAAGTTGGTCGGGAAGAGCAAGGTGCTGTCGGCGTAAGCACAATCGCGCCCAGATTTGTCGCGGTATCGTTCCACTTTGAAGCCACCCACGGTGCCATTCACCCGCTCGGGTGCAAAAGAGCCGACCAGTTGTGTGTTGCAAGAGAAACCCGCGGCGGCCAGCCCGGCATCGTGATCGGCCTGCGACACACGGCCTTGCATGCCGGTTTCGGGCTGTGAGCCTGGGCCACACTGACCTTGGGGTGTGGCGGTGGGTTCTGCGCCATTCACCACCGTTCTTCCGCTGGCGCCCACACGGTTGCCGGTGGCCGGCGAGGAATCACCCAGGCAGCCCGCAATCAGCAGGGGCATCAGCAGCAGTGCCACGCGCAGGCTTTTGCTGTGTTCAGATTTCATTGTTTTGTCTCCGTTTTTATTGGGCATATGAGTTCAATTTGACTTGCATCCAGGCCATCTCCATGCCTTGTTCGCGGATCATGGTGGTCGCCAGTGCCTTCACTAGGCTGGATTGGCCGTTGCGGTTGGCAAACCAGGCCATGGGCAGGGCTGCCTGGTGATGGACCAGCATCAATTCGAGAAAGAGTTTTTCCTTGGCCGCGCCGGAGGCCTGCTCAAGTTGCGTCAATTGCTCTGGCGTGGCCAGGCCCGCCATGGCTCCGCCCTCGGCTTTGCACTGCGCCTGATAGAGTTGGTCATCGATGTGGCGCACGTTGTTCGCATTTTCCACCCAGGCCATGGGGGGACCGTCCGCCATGGGTGGCTGGTTCCAGGCCGAGAGCCATCCTTCCATCACACCAATTTCTCTGGTTTGTTTCAGCACAATGGACTGGGCAAGTGCCTGCATCTCTGGCGATGCAGCGTTGCGCATCATCATGGCCATTTGAATGGCCTGCGCATGGTGTTGAATCATGCTGCGCGCAAAGCCCGCATCCACCGCATTGATGGAGGGGTCTGCGCTGCGCAGTGGGGCGTCTTCGACACCCGATGTCTGACCTGGGGCGGCGTGTTGGTGTGCTTTTGACACAATCCACCAGCTGCCCGCGCCAAGGCACAAAAACAGACACAGCGCGGCCAAGCGGGCGCCGCGCTTGTTGGTCAGGCTTGAAAGCGGCATTGGTCTCGGATGTTTATTGTGGATATACATGTTTTTACTGACAAGGCGGTCAGTCGGATTCAAGCCCCATGTTCAAACTGCGCCATAATCAGCAAGTACCGTCCACTTGGAGTCACTATTCCATGATTGTTCGTCCCCGTCCCCGAGCCTACCAATTGATCTACATTGTTCGTGGCTCGGTGGTGAGGCGCATTGCCTGGAAAGTGTTGTTGATTGCAGCGCTCTCGACTGCCGTGGTGTTGTTTTCCCAGGCGCAAGAAATTCGCTTTTTGAATGCAGGGCTGGGCACCTTCTCGATCCTGGGGTTGGCTTTGTCGGTGTTCTTGGGGTTCAGGAACAACGCCTGCTACGACCGATGGTGGGAGGCGCGTAAGCATTGGGGCGATTTGATTGTTCACTCCCGCAGTTTTGCGCGTGAGCTTGCTGCTTTGTACCCCGACGTGGATCAACGCAAGGCCTTGGTGCGACGGATGATTGCATATGCCCATGCCCTGGCGGCTCGCCTGCGCGAGCATCCGGAGTGGGAGTCCGCCAAACCTTGGTTGCCAGCCGACGAGCGCGAAGCCTTGATCAAGGCCCGCAACGTGCCCAACGCCATTTTGTGCCTGCAAAGCGATGAGCTTGCAGGCCTGTACCGCAGCCAGAAGTTGAGCGATATCCTTTACCAAAACTTCAGCCAAAAAATTGCGGCAATTGCTGTTATTCAGGGTGCATGCGAGCGCATCAAAACCACCCCAACGCCGTTTGCGTACTCGCTGTTGCTGCGCCGCACGGCGTGGTTATTTTGCCTCCTGCTTCCATTCTCCTTGGCCCCCAGCCTGGGCATGCTGGCCCCGTTGATTGTGGCGGCCATCGCTTACACTTTTTTTGGGTTGGACTATCTGGGCGACGAGCTTGAGGAGCCGTTTGGTCTGCTCGACAATGACCTGCCTCTAAACGCCCTGGTGCGCGGCATTGAGGTGGACATGCTCGAGAGCCTGGGCGAGAAAGACCTCCCGCCTTATTTGCAGCCAGTTGATTATTTGCTGCAGTAGGCTGCTGTACAATCTGGCTGTTGGTGCTCTTAGAACAGTTCCTGTTCTGAAGTTAAACGGGAAGTCGGAAAAAACCTTCGATCAAGGTTGTTTTCTGCGCTGCCCCCGCAACGGTAAGCAGACAAGCCGCGTGCTTGACTTTCATCAAAAACCATTGGGTGTTTGCACGCCTGAGAAGGGGATGAAGGTGTGTCTGCCAGCCCGGATACCGGCCAACAGCGGGGTGCGCCAGTGGCGCGCCGTGTCCCATGCACTGTCGGGGAAGGCGGTGAGGGTACTCGTCAATCTTTATCACCATGAACTTTATTCGCTTGGGCAGGCTTTGGCTTGCCACGCCGGTGGCCATTGCTGCGTCCGGCCCTGTTTTTGCTCAAACCACTGACACATTCGCACCTGTAGTAATTACTGCCACTCGAATCCCCAAACCCATCACTGAAGTATTGGCTGATGTCACGGTGATTGATCGGGAAACGCTTGATCGAGCTGGTCAAACATCCTTGCGTGAATTGCTGGCCCAACAGCCGGGCGTGCAAATGTCTTCCAACGGCAGTTACCGCTCTAACACGGGGATTTTTTTAAGAGGTGCCTCGGCATCGCAAACCATGTTGCTGGTCGATGGGGTGCGCGTGGGCTCGGCGACCACGGGCGGTTTTTCTCTGGAAACCATTCCGCTTGAGTCCATCGAACGCATCGAGATTTTGCGTGGAGCTGCTTCAGCCTTGTACGGCCCAGATGCAGTGGGCGGTGTCATTCAAATCATCACGCGGCAAGCGGGTATTCCCCGGCGGTCTGTCAGCGTGGGTGTGGGCAACGATGGCCAGCGCTTGGGGGCGGCTTATTTCGGTGGCAAAAGCGGTATGTTTGGTTACAACCTGGGCTTCTCGCATGAGCAAGGCAACGGCATTGATGCCAAGACGCCCGCGGCAACCGGCTTGAATCCGGATGAGGATCGTTTTGAAGCCAGCAGTTTGAATTTCAGTCTAGTGGCCGATATACACTCCAATCACCAACTGAAGTTTCAATCCCTGTATAGCAAAGGTCTGTATGGTTTTGACGGAACGCCATCGCCCAACCCTCTGGGCTTGAATTCCATGAATAGCGAGGCTATCGCCAAGCCAGAAGTGAATCAGGCCAGCCTGCAATGGGTAGGCCAATTGGCACCACGCTGGAAGTCCACCGTGTTGGTCGCGCAGTCCGATGACAAGTCGGTCACTGAATATCGCCGCCTGTCCGATGGCGCAGACGCCGGTGTCGCACGGTTCAACACCACGCGTGATCAATACAGTTGGCAAAACGATATTTCCTTTGGCGGCGATGTGCTTACGGTGTTGGCCGAGCAGCGCAGGGAGGCCGTGGACAGCACCGCGAACTACCCCGTGAAGGCCCGCACCATTGATGGTTTCATGGCGTCGTATGCATTGAACCGCGATCAGTGGGACGCGCTTGGTGTGCTTCGAAGCGACGACAATTCACAGTTCGGGCGCTTCAACAATTATGCTTTGTCGGCTGGTTACAAGCTGAGTTCTCAATGGCGTTTGGTGGGCAGTGCAGGCAGCAGCTTTCAGGCGCCTACCTTCAACCAGCTGTACTTTCCAGGTTTTGGTAACCCTGAATTACAACCCCAGCGCAGTCGTGCCAAAGAGGTGGGCCTGAAGTATGCCGCGCCAGCAATTGTCGCGAGCGCGGTGGTATATCACAACAGGGTACAAGGCTTCATCACGCCTTCTACCAACGTGCAATCGGCCCGCGCAATATTGCGTGGTGCCACATTCGCGGTGGATCGTCAGTTTGAAACAATGTTGGTGAAAGCTTCCTATGATTACACCGACCCCCGAACAGAGCCCGATGACAAGCGGATTGTGCGAATTGCCCGCCACGTATTCAATTTAAACTTGAGCCGTGAAACTGGCCCCTGGCAGTACTATGGAGAATTGAAACTGGCCAGTGACCGTGAAGACAGGGCGATTCGTTTCAGCGACCCCAACATTGAACTGGGTGGTTATGGTTTGCTTAACGCCGGTGTAAGCCGCAAGGTGAATCAGGAATTGTCCGTGTCGGCCCGCTTGAACAACATCACCGACAAGACCTATTCACTGGCCAATGGCTTTACCACACCGGGCAGAAACCTGTTTGTGTCTGCCAATTGGTCTTTTTAAAGGGTGAAACCTGATTGATGCACATGCTTGCCCGTTCTGAACTGATATTGGGGGGCCAGCGCAGCGGCAAATCGCGCCGCGCTGAAAACCTGGCCATACAATGGCTTGAGGCCGACCCGAAGCGGCAAGCCGTGCTGGTGGCCACAGCCCATGTGGGCGACGATGAAATGCGGCAACGCATTGTGCAGCATCAACTTGACCGCGCGCAGCGCGTGCCGCGTTTGGTGGTGGTTGAGGAAAGCCTGTACCTGCCAGCCACCTTGAAATTGCACAGCACCAGTAACACCTTGTTGATCGTGGATTGTTTAACACTGTGGCTGGTCAACTGGTTGATGCCGCCGCCCGGTGTGTCCGCACCTGTGCAAGGTTTTCAGCACACTGTCGATCACTTGGTTCACACGCTGCACAACTTGCCAGGGCCTGTGGTGCTGGTCAGCAATGAAATTGGTTTGGGTGTTGTGCCCATGGGCAAGGAGGTGCGCCATTACGTGGATGAACTGGGGCGCTTGAACCAAACCATGGCCGATGCATGTGAACGGCTTACCTGGATGGTGGCCGGGCAGGCGCTGTACGTGAAAGGGGCACCCGCATGAAAATACCTTGCGTGCGTTATGCAATCGCTTTTCTGCTGGCATTGTCAGCATTGCCCGTACACGCAGCACCGCAGCGTATTGTCAGCCTGTTGCCTTCATTGACCGAAAGTGTTTGTGAATTGGGCGAGTGCAAACGCCTGGTGGGTGTCGACCGCTATTCCAACTGGCCTGCATCGGTTCAACAACTGCCGCGCGTGGGCGGCGGGATTGATCCGAATATTGAAGCCATTGTGGCCTTGAAACCAGACCTTGTGTTGATGGCAGAATCGACACGTGCAGCCGAAAGATTGCAGGCGCTCGGCCTGAAAGTGCTCATGCTGGAACCCAAAACACACGAACAGGTGCAGGTGGTGATGGCCAAAGTGGGCGAAGCCTTGGGGCTTGCCCCGGCAAAGGCCGAGCAGGTGTGGCGAAATGTGGATGCAGGTGTGTCTGCGGCGGCCAGTTCCTTGCCTGAACATGCACGCGGCATTCGCGTTTATTTTGAAGTGAACCGTGCGCCTTACGCGGCGGGTGAGGCATCTTTTATCGGTCAAACGCTCAAGCGCCTTGGTGTGGGCAATGTGGTGCCCGCTGAACTGGGGCCGTTTCCAAAGCTGAATCCAGAATTTGTGGTGCGTGCCAACCCCGACCTCATCATGGTGGGGCAGCGCAACGTGCAAGGCATGACCGAACGGCCCGGCTGGAAGCGCCTGCGTGCCGTGCGCGAACAACGCATTTGTGTTTTCAACAGCGATGATGAAGACGCCATTGTGCGCCCAGGCCCCCGCATGGCCGAAGGTGCCCGCTTGCTGGCGCAGTGCATTCTGAAACACAGCAATGCAACACCAACAAGCCAGGGCGGCGCCTTATGAATATGCGTGCAAGCCTGTGGCTGGGTGTTTTGCTGCTGGCCTTAAGCCTGTTGTTGTGTGTCATTGGTTTGGGTGTGGGTAGCACAGGCCTTGAATCGGTGTGGCGCATGTGGGGCGACCCGGTGGCCAGCCAAATCGTGATGGATATTCGCGCACCCCGCACACTGGGTGCCTGGGCCGCCGGTGCCTTGCTTGGGCTGGCGGGTGCAGTTGCGCAGGGCCTGTTTCGCAACCCCTTGGCCGATCCGTTTTTGTTGGGCAGTGCGTCGGGTGCTTCCTTGGCGGTGGCAGTGTCGCTGGCTGTACTGGGCGTGTCGCCATTTGCCGAGGCGTGGGTGGTGCGGCTGGGCCTAACCGGTGCTGCTTTTCTGGGTGCCGTGGGCGCTGTGCTGCTGACCCTGACGTTGGCCAAAGGCGTGCAACACACACTGCGCCTTTTGTTGGCCGGTGTGGTGGTGGGCATGGTGTTGGGGGCGCTTACGTCGCTGATCACCATTGCGGTTCCACAAACCTTGCAGGCTATGCAGGCCTTCATTCTGGGTTCTACCGGTTTTGTGGGTTGGCAGTCGCTGGGCATCATGCTGCTTTCAGGTGTGTTGTGCCTGGGCGTGGCCTGGGCTTTTTCCCGCACGCTGGACGCCCTTACCTTGGGTGAACACACCGCGCAAAGTCTGGGTTTACCCCTGCGCCCCGCACGCATGGCGTTGATCGCCGTGGTGGCTTTGGCCACCGGCACTGCTGTTGCACACACCGGCCTGATCGCTTTTGTGGGTTTGGCTGCGCCGCATTTGGTGCGCGCTGCAGTGCACACCACCTATGCACAGTTGGTGGTGTTGGCCAGCCTGATGGGCGGCGTGTTGTTGCTGGCTGCGGACATTCTGGCACGTGGCTTGATTGCGCCTCAGGAGATACCCGTGGGCGTCCTGACCGCCACGCTGGGTGGCGGCTATTTGCTGTGGCTAATGCACAGAAGGGCAGGGTAGTGAACATGAACCAAACCGCTGCTGCATTCGAGGTAAAAGGTTTGTCGGTTTTTCTTGGTGCGGGCCGCTTTGCGTGCCCCGTCATACACCAGCTTGATACGCGTATTGCGGCTGGCCGCTGGACCTGTGTGGTGGGCCCCAACGGCGCGGGCAAATCCACTTTTCTGCGCGCCTTGGCCGGGCTTGTGCCCACGCAGCAAGGGCGTGTAACCGTGAATGGAAAAGACTTGCAAAGCTATGCACACCGCGAACGCGCCAAAACAGTGGCCTGGCTTGCGCAGGGTGGTGCCGACCAGGCTGCCGATGATTTAAGCACCTACGATATTGTGATGCTGGGCCGCTTTCCCCACTTGCCCTGGTTAAGCCCGCCTGGCCCGGCTGACCACGCCGCGGTGCAGCAGGCCATGGAACAAACCCGTGTGTGGGAATGGCGTAGCCGTTTGTTTGGAAGTCTTTCCGGGGGTGAACGGCAGCGCGTGCTGCTGGCCCGCCTGTTGGCTGTTCAGGCCGACATTGTGTTGATGGACGAACCCTTGGCCAACCTGGACCCGCCGCACCAGGCCGACTGGATTGCGCTGGTGCGCAGCCTGGTGGACCAAGGCAGAACGGTGGTGACCGTGTTGCATGAAATTTCCCTGGCCTTGCTGGCCGACGACCTGTTGGTGATGCAAGCCGGCCAATTGCACTACGCCGGCCCCAGCAATGAACCGCCTGCACACCACGCCCTGCAAACTGTATTCGATCATCGACTTTCCATTCACCAAGTGAACAACCGTTGGCTTGTATTGCCGACCTGACCGCGAGAGAAAACCCCATGCAAATTGAAACGCCACCTACCGAAAAACGCTACGACCGCCCCGAAGGCGAGCGGCGCGGCCTGATCATCGTGAACACCGGCGATGGCAAAGGCAAAAGCACAGCGGCATTTGGCCTGGCTTTGCGTGCATTTGGCCGCACTCATGTGCACGGCAAGCTCGTGAAAATTTACCAGTTCATGAAGGTGCCCAGTGCGCGTTTCGGTGAACACCGATCCTTCGAGCAACTGGGCCTGTCCATCGAAGGGCTGGGTGATGGCTTTAGCTGGAAAAGCAAAGACATCGAGCATTCCGCGCAACTGGCCCGGGACGGCTGGGCCAAAGCCCGCGACACCATACTGGCTGGCGAACACTTCATGGTGGTGCTGGATGAGCTGACCTATGGGCTGATTTATGGCTGGATTTCGTTGGAGGATGTGTTGCAAACCCTGCGCGAACGACCGAAAGACGTGCATGTGGTAATCACAGGGCGGCGTTGCCCGCAAGAAGTGATTGACATGGCCGACACGGTAACAGAGATGACCATGGTCAAGCATGCCTTCAAGGCCGGTATACCGGCCCAGCGCGGCATCGAAGATTAAACACAGCGCACATGGACAAGACCCAGCCCGCCTTGATTGCAGCTACGCCTTTCTCCCCCAGTGAATCGGCTGCGGTGTACCGTGCCATTCGCGAGCGGCGCGACATGCGCCACTTTTGTGGCGGGCAGGTTGACCCCGAGGTGCTGCAGCGTTTGTTGTGTGCTGCCCACCACGCGCCCAGCGTGGGTTACATGCAGCCCTGGCGTTTTGTTCGAATTCAAAACCATGACACGCGTGTGCGTTTGCATGCGCTGGTTGAAGCAGAGCGTATTCAAACCGCCCGCGCTTTGGGGCAACGTGAAAGCGAATTCATGCAACTGAAAGTGCAGGGCATTCTGGAAGCAGCCGAGGTGTTGGTGGTGGCCTTGGCAAATGGCCGAGAGCGTCATGTTTTTGGCAGGCGAACCATGCCTGAAATGGACTTGGCTTCGGCCGCATGTGCCATTCAAAATTTGTGGCTGGCTGCGCGTGCAGAAGGTTTGGGCATGGGCTGGGTGTCGCTGTTTGAACCCGCCGAACTGGCCGCCTTGCTGGGCCTGCCGGAAGGTGCAAGCCCGGTGGCCGTGTTGTGCCTGGGGCCGGTTGAGGGCTATTACGCAGAACCCATGTTGGCCCAGCAGGGCTGGGCCGAATGCGAAGCCTTGTCGGGTTTAGTGTTTGACGACACCTGGGGCAAAGCCAGTGCGGTGTTTGCGCACCAGCTTGGCGCACTTCCTGTTGACGGGGAGCAATAGCCATGTGGTTTGCCGCCACCCCCGTTGACATTTTGGCTGGTGCAATGCTGGTGGCTTTGCTAATTGATTTTTGTTTCGGCGAACCGCCTGTGCGCTTCCACCCGGTGGTGTGGATGGGCAACTATCTGGGGTGGGCAGGGCGCTTGTTTGCACCTGTAACGGGTGGTGTACCCAGCACCGTGCTGGCTCCATTCACAGCCGGTGCCTTGGCGTGGTGTGTGGGTGCTGCGGGTGTATTCATTCTGGCCGCGTTGCTTTCAATGTGGGTGGCGCAAGCGAATGAGCTGTTTCAGGTGTTGCTGCTGGGCATGTTGTTCAAACCCATGCTGGCTTGGCGGGTGCTGCGCGATGAAGTACATGCAGTTGAAAAAGCCTTGCAATGTTCCTTGCCTCAAGGCCAACAGCAAGTGGCGCGTTTGGTTAGCCGCGATGTGAACGGCCTGAGCGAGGCGCAGGTTCGGCAGGCCGCCATTTCCACACTTGCGGAAAATTTAAATGACTCCGTGGTGGCTCCGCTGTTTTGGTTTGCCTTGTTCGGTTTACCGGGGGCCGCAGTTTATCGCTTTGCCAACACGGCCGATGCCATGTGGGGCTATCGTGGCGAACGCGCTGGGCGCGACTGGACCTGGGCAGGCAAGTGGGCGGCACGCGCAGACGATGTGTTGTCCTGGTTGCCCGCCCGCATCACCGCCTTGCTGATTTGTTTGCTGTTCAAGGGGCGTGGGTTGTTTGAACTGCGCGGTGTCGCACAACAAACACCTTCCCCCAATGGTGGTTGGCCCATGGGTGCTTTGGCTTTGGGCATGAATATTCGTTTGGAAAAGAAAGGCGTGTATTGTTTGAATCTGCAAGGCGAAGTACCACGCAGTGGCCACATCGAAGCCGCCTTGCATGCGTGCGCACAAGTGGTCGTATTGATTGCAGTGTTTTGCATGGTGGCTGTTTTGTGGGGGGTGCTATGAACACACGCATACACGGCGGTACCGATGAACACGGGCCGGTGCCCTATGATTTTTCCAGCAATGCGAATGCCGTAGGGCCATGTCCTGCGGTGTTGAATGCAGTTCAACAGGTTGATGCCCTGCGCTACCCCGACCCCAATTACACGGCCTTGCGCATGGCGCTGGCGAAATTTCATCAAGTGGATGAATCCAGAATTGTGATTGCAGGCAGTGCCAGCGAGTTCATTCAACGAATTACTACCTGCTTGTGGCGCAAGGGTTGCAGTTCTTACTGGGTACCACAACACGCTTATGGCGATTATTCGCATGCCGCGCAGGTTTGGGACATGGAGCTGGTTGAGGACCCAAGCAAGGCTGGCCTTGTGTGGTTGTGCAACCCATCAAGCCCCTTGGGACAGGCCGAATCGACTGATCTATTGAAAATTGTAGAGAACCACCCCGACGTGGTTGCCGTGCTTGATTGTGCTTATGAACCCCTGTGCCTTGATGAAAAGGCCCGCGCGGCAGCGCAAAAACGAGACCATTTGTGGCAATTGTGGTCGCCCAACAAGGCATTGGGCATGACAGGTATTCGCGGCGCTTACGCCATTGCACCCGTGGGCGAAAGCCGAGCGGTGTGTGCACTGAACAGCCTGGCACCCTCCTGGTTGATTGGTGCACATGGGCAAGCCATGCTGCACGCCTGGACTTGGCCGGAAACACAAGATTGGTTGGCTGAAAGCCGCAGCGTGCTGGTGCAATGGAAACATGATCTGCTGAGTTGCCTTCACAAGCACGGTTGGCAAACCATGCCCAGCATTGCTTCGTTTGTGTGTGCCAAGGCACCCGGCGGAATTAATGAAGCGCCCCTGCGTGCGCGTGGCATCAAACTGCGCGATGCCGCGTCGTTTGGTTTGCCCGGTTGGTGGCGCTTGTGCGCACAAGGACCACAGGCCGTGGCTGCACTTTCAAGTGCGCTTGAACATGCTCGGGAGGGTAGCGCATGACCGCAATGTGTGTCATGGTACTTGGCACCAGCAGTGGTGCGGGCAAAAGCTGGGTGACCACGGCACTGTGCCGCCATTACGCACGCCTGGGTTTGAAGGTGGCCCCCTTCAAGGCACAAAATATGAGCAACAACGCCCGCGTGGTGGAGGGCTTGTATGGCAGTGAGGGTGAAATTGGTTCTGCCCAGTATTTTCAGGCACTGGCAGCGTGTTGCGAACCCCATGTGCACATGAACCCAGTTTTGCTAAAACCTGAAGCCGACACCCAAAGCCAGGTGGTGGTGCTTGGGAAAGTGGACCGGGCACTAAGCAAAACCCCGTGGCGGGAACGCAGCGCCCACGTGTGGCCGCACATCATAGCGGCACTGGATGCACTGCGTGCCGACAATGATGTGGTGGTGATCGAGGGTGCAGGTTCACCGGCCGAAATAAACTTGCATGCAAGCGACATTGTGAACATGCGCGTGGCCGTGCACGCGCAGGCGCGCTGCCTGCTGGTTACCGACATTGACCGAGGCGGGGCTTTTGCCCACCTGTACGGCACATGGGCTTTGCTGCCTGCAGATGAACGGGCTTTGATCAAGGGTTTTGTATTGAACAAATTCAGGGGCGATGCCACGTTACTGTCCCCCGCGCCCGAGCAGTTGCAGCAGTTGACTGGTGTTCCCACCGTGGCCACCCTGCCCATGTGGTTTCAGCACGGTTTGCCTGAAGAAGACGGCGTGTTCGATGACCGCAGCCGCTCCACCGGCCGTGTGCACACCACCATTGCCGTGCTGGCCTTTCCGCGCATCAGCAATCTCGACGAATTTCAGCCCCTCAAAAACATACCCGGCGTGCGTTTGGTGTGGGCCCGCACACCTGCTGATTGTGCGGGGGCTGACTGGATCATTCTGCCTGGTTCCAAACACACCACAGCCGATTTGGCGTGGCTGCGCGAGCAGGGGCTGGACCAAACAGTGGCAGCGCACGCCGAGCAAGGCAAGCCTGTGCTGGGTATTTGTGGCGGCCTGCAAATGTTGGGTGAGGCACTGGTGGATGCGCACGGCATTGATGGCAATGCGCCAGGGCTGGGGCTTTTGCCTTTGGTGACTTACTTTGAACCCGACAAAACAGTGCGCCGCACTACGCTGCTTTTTGGTGCTGTGCAAGGGCCTTGGGCTGCGTTGACGCGGCAACTGGTAAATGGTTATGAAATTCACCACGGGCGCACGGCACAACACCCGGCACGGGCGCAAACCGGCCAGCTTGCCCGTGAAGTGTTGCCCGGTTTGGGTTGGCAAAATACAGCAGGCAATGTGCTGGGCGTTTACGTGCATGGCCTGTTTGAAGACCCGACAGTATTGACCGCATTGTTTGGCGCACAAGCCCCCACACTAGAGGGTGTGTTCAACGGGCTGGCCGATTATCTGGAACAACATGCTGGGCACGATGTGCTGAAGCGATTCATTGAACCTTGAACCTACACCGGTAGACAGTCACCATGGTTTTTTTATTGCCCGCCGTGCGATTACCCCACGAGCCTGAATTGAAAGCAAGGCTTGAAGCCGCCATCAACAACAAAACCAAACCCATTGGTTCATTGGGGCGCATTGAAACGCTCGCTGTGCAGATTGGTCTTGCCCTGGGCACTGACAGCCCGATGCTCGAACAGCCACAACTGGTGGTATTCGCCGCCGACCATGGCCTGGCGCATCGTGGAGTGTCTGCCTATCCAAGCGATGTGACCTGGCAGATGGTTGAAAATTTTCTGGCCGGTGGCGCTGCAGTCAGTGTGCTGGCCCGCCAGCATGGCTTAAATCTGAGCGTGGTGGACTGTGGGGTTCGGCACCAATTCAAAGAGCGACCCGGTTTGTTCCTGCGCAAAGTGGCCCACGGCACAGCCGACAGTCTGGATGGTCCGGCCATGTCGATTGAGCAATGCCAGCAGGCCGTCAACAACGGTGTTGAATTGGTGCGTACTTTGCCTGGCAATGTGTTGTTGCTGGGAGAAATGGGCATTGGCAATACCTCTTCAGCATCGCTTTTGATGGCTCGTTTTACCGGGCGAGACATTGCAGAATGCACAGGCGCAGGCACTGGTTTGAATGCGCAGGCCGTGCGCCGTAAAACTGAAATTCTTCGTCTGGTCCTCAATCGCCATGCGCATCTGCATCTGCCCCTTGAGATACTGGCGGCCATGGGCGGCTTCGAGATTGCCACCATGGTGGGCGCAGTGTTGCAGGCTGCCAGCGAACGTCGTGTGGTGGTGGTCGATGGTTTTATTGCCACCGCAGCCGTGCTGGTTGCCCATGCCTTGAGTCCAGGCGTATTGTGCTCCTGCGTTTTTGCGCATCAATCGGGCGAGCAGGGGCACCGAAGCATGTTGGACCACCTCGGCGCTCAGCCCCTGCTGGATCTCGGCTTGCGGCTGGGGGAAGGTTCTGGCGCAGCCATGGCGTGGCCTTTGCTGGTGTCGGCCTGTGCGCTGCTGCGCGATATGGCCAGCTTCGATTCGGCCAGCGTGTCGCGCGCTGCTGATTCAACACAGGCTTAATAACCATGCTGCAACTGCTTGCCCAATCCTTTCGCCATTACCTGCTTGCCGTGCAGTTTTTTACGCGCGTTCCAGTCACGGGCCGGCTCGCCCGCTGGGTTGGCTTTTCTCCGGCCATGCTGCGGGCCAGTGCAGCACATTTTCCCGGTGTGGGTTGGCTCGTGGGGGGCAGCAGTGCCATCGTATTGTGGGGCGTGTGGCATGCCTTGCCAGACGTGCCTGCAGCAAGCTGGGTGGCTGCGGTGCTGTGCACCGTGTTCAGTGTGATGTTGACGGGCGCTTTTCATGAAGACGGACTAGCCGACACCGCCGACGGGCTGGGTGGCAGCATGAACCGCGAACGCGCGCTTGAGATCATGAAGGATTCTCGCGTCGGCACGTATGGCGCCCTGTCACTGGTGCTGATCACGTTCAGCAAGATGAGTCTACTGGCTGTGCTTTTGCAGTGGGCGCCGGCGCTGGCTTGGTTTGCAGTGTTTGGCGCGCATGTTGTATCACGATTCATGCCATTGTTGATCATTCGCAGCTTGCCGCATGTGGGTGACACGCAGCAATCCAAATCCAAACCCCTGGCAGACCAAATCAGCAATGCCAGCCTGTGTGTGGCCACCTTATGGGTCGCGTTGGCGCTGGTGGTGTTGCATGGGCTTGTGCCACAGGCGCCATGGTGGGCGGCCATGCTCGCCTCCGGTCTGGCACTTTGTTGGGTGTGGAGATTGCTCAAGCGCAGACTGGCTGGCTTCACTGGAGATGGTTTGGGCGCTGCGCAGCAGGGGTGTGAAGTGGCGTTTTACCTCGGTTTGGCGCTGGCATGGCCACTGGCAGGTGGATTATGAACCTGTGGCTGATGCGCCATGCCCCAGTGCTGTTGCCGCCGGGCATTTGCTATGGCGCAAGCGATGTGCTGGCGGATGAAGCAGCCACCCTGGATGCCGCTCAGCATGCCGCCGAGCAACTGCCTCGCGGTTTGCCCGTGCGAGTGTCTGGTCTGCGACGTGCACAGCAACTGGCATGTCAACTGGCGGTGTTGCGGCCCGATCTTCACGCTGCCATTGTGGACCCCCGCTTGAATGAAATGAATTTTGGGTGCTGGGAAATGCAGCTTTGGGACGCCGTTCCACAGTCTGTATTCGACGCTTGGTTGGCCGACTTTGATCATCATCGTTTTGGCGACGTGGAAAGTACCCACATGCTGTTGCAGCGTGTGGGGCAGGCATTGAGTGAGCTGCAAACCGACGAACTCTGGATTGCCCATGCAGGCGTCGTCCGCGCTGTGCAGTGGATTGTTGAACATGGAATGACCCCCGTGAGGCAGGCCGCGAATTGGCCCGCCACGGTGGTAGAGCCCGGTGGCGTATGGATGTTAAAGATTAGTCAGGCTGATGCAGCCTGAAAAGCCATGTCTGCCGCCAGCGCAAGCAATGTGCACCCCATCGCCAGCCGCTGCACCAATAACCACTTGGGCTTGCGTGCCAAAAACTGGGCCATGCTGCCCGAACACACCGCCATCCCCGCATTCAC
>DASUDK010000130.1:0-11591 GCA_036275655.1 Limnobacter sp.
GCGCAAATGCCCGCAGAGCAAATCACCGTGCAAACACTGGCGGCGAAATTAAACCTGAGTGAACGCACTTTGGCCCGAAAGGTGAGTGCCTTGACCGAGATACCTGTGGCCAGTTATGCCCGGCAGTTGAAGCTTCACCAAGTCAGCGAACAACTGATTTGGTCGAATGTGCCAGTCAACACCATCAGCGAAGAACTGGGTTACAGCGACGAATCGAACTTGCGCCGACAATTCAAGCAGGCCACGGGACTTTCACCAGTCCAATATCGGAAGAAATACGCCAGAGTATGATGACCGGCGGATCAATGGGAATGTCCATGGGAATGCGAAGCGCCCTCGGTTGCCTCTCCCCGCATTTCAGCCCTGGCTTGCCGGATGACACCGATGGCAGAGGTCAAGCCCAAAAATGCCATGAGCGCTGCCACGGCAAGATCTGGCCAAGCCGTTTGCGTCAAACCCACCAACAGCGCAGCGCCCAACACGGCGAGGTTGCCGATGGCATCGTTGCGACTGCACAGCCACACCGAGCGCATGTTGGAGTCGCCATTGCGATAGCGGTACTGCATGGCAGCCACACCCACATTCACAATCAAAGCCATCACACCCACCACGCCCATGGTGGCATAAGAAGGAATCTCGCCGTACAACGCTGCGTACCCGGCAAAAGCCAGCACACCCACACCGTACAGGCCCATCGAAATGCCCTTGAGCAACGCCGCCTTGGCGCGCGTTTGAAGCGCCATGCCCAGCACAAACAGAGACAAGGCATAGTTGGCTGCATCGCCGCCAAAATCGAGTGAATCTGCAAGCAGCGACACAGAGCCCGCAGACCAACTGGCGCCAACTTCAATGAAGAACATGGCCGCATTTGCAACCAGGGCAAGCCACAACACCTTGCGAAAACCAGGGTTGTTGACTGTGGATTTGGCGGCTTCGTCGGAAGGACAGTGATTACAACCGGGCATGTGGGGGTCCTGGTTCAGTGGATAAGGTCACTGTATTAGAAACCCTGACACCATGGCAAGGTCAAGCGCCAATTTGCAGCGCAAGGGCCGCGCCGTGCAAAGCGGGTTGCTGCGCCAAGCACAAGCGAACCGGCAAATCGGCCATGTAGGTTTGGTACCGGCCCTTGGCTTTAAAACCCTCTTCAAACGCAGTCTGAACAACGGTATGGGGCATTCGCGGCAATAGGCCGCCGCACAAATACACCCCACCCCGAGCACCCAAGGCGAGCACCAAGTCCCCGGCCACGGCGCCAAGAATGCTGCAAAAACGCGCCAGCACCTCGTTGGCAAATGATTCACCGCCATGGGCAGCTTGCACAACAGCCGCGGCGTTGGGATGAACCGCAGGCCGACCCTCCAAATTGGCCAGGGTGGAGTACAGACGATGCAAGCCCGCACCACTTAAAATACGTTCCACAGAAACCCGGCCAAAGCGGGCGTTTAAATCAGCCCACACGGCAAGCTCCACCTCGTCGCGCGGCGCAAAGCCCACATGCCCCCCTTCGGCGGCAAGAACCACCCACTGCTGGCCCGCCGGCACCAGCGCCGAAGTGCCCAGGCCCGTGCCAGGGCCAAGCACCGCTCGCGGGGCTTCGGGATCGCCCTGCCCTGGCAGCAATTCCAAAAAAGATTCCTTGGACAAGGTCAACATGCCCAGTGCCATGGCTTTGAAATCATTCATGACTTGCAACTTCACCAGACCAAGCTCGGCCTTTAGAGACGATTGAGAAAACACCCAGGGGTGATTGGTCATCTGCACCACATCGCCCAAGATGGGCGCCGCCACCGCAAGGCATGCGTCAGAAATTGGCATCGAACCATGGACCTGAACATGATGCGCAACCGCCTGCGCGAGCGAATCAAATTGACTCACCGGGTAAACCGCCAGTTGATGCAATTGGCCTGTGGACAAGTCGGCCATCGCAAAACGGGCGTGGGTGCCCCCAATGTCACCAACCAGCGCAAAACTCGTCATCGTTGCATGCCTAAAAAACCTGTGTGATTTGGCAAGAATAGCACCCGTGCCACGCAGCTCACAAAGCTTGGACTTGGCCCGCAGATCTGCTTGGTGCACAATGCAGGCGTTGCAACACCCAGGCTGCCCAATGCCCCTGAACCCCGGCCCTTTGAGCCAGAACATCCAGCTTGCCATTGAAGTGGTGGCCACCTTTGCGTTTGCCTTGAGCGGTATTTTGGAGGGTGCACGCAAACGGCTGGATGCCGTGGGCGTTTGCGTGGTGGCGTTTTTGGCTGCTTTCGGAGGTGGCACACTGCGGGATCTGTTGCTGGATGTTCGTCCGTTTTTTTGGGTGAAATACATTGAGCTGCTTTGGGCGGTGTTTGTGCTGTGCATTCTGGCCATGCTCTTCATGCGGCAGCGGCATTTCGAATTCACAGAACGTGCCATCCAGTGGCCCGATGCCTTGGGCTTGGGCTTGTTCACCGCAGCAGGCGTGTTTCAGGCCATTGCAATGCAAATGCCTCCACTGGTTGCCGTGTTCATGGGTGTGATCACAGGGGTGTTTGGCGGCGTGCTGCGCGACATTGTGTGCAACGAAATCCCCAACGCTTTCAAAGACCATCGCCCCTATGCCATTTGTGCCTTCGTGGGGGGTTGGGTGTACATTGGTTTGCGGGAGCTCGGCTGCCCGGCCTACATCAACATGCTGGGCTGCGTCACCGCCACGCTCGGCCTGCGGGCGTGGTCGGTGTGGAAGGACATTCGCCTGCCGCAGTGGCGCAATTAAGCCCCTGGTGGATGGGCCTGCCGCTTTCGGATTAAATAAAACACAGCAGGGATCACAAACATCGACAAGAGAGGGGCGCTGATCATGCCACCCACCATCGGCGCTGCAATTCGCTGCATCACCTCACTGCCAGTGCCACTGCCCCACATGATGGGGATAAGACCCGCCAGGATGGTGAGCACGGTCATGGCCTTGGGCCGCACCCGAAGCACCGCCCCCTCGCGGATTGCGTCCAACAAATGCGCTTCCCCCAACTTGCCCTGCGAAACGCGCCGGGCCCAGGATTGATTGAGGTAGAGCAGCATGATGACGCCAAACTCCGCTGCAACCCCAGCCAAGGCAATAAAGCCCACAACACCGGCCACTGAAAGATTAAAGTCCAGCATCCACAACAGCCAAGCCCCCCCAATGAGCGCAAATGGCAGGGTCGCCATGATCAACACAGCCTCGTCCATTTGCCTGAAGGTGGTGTAGAGCAATACAAAAATGATCATCAGGGTGAACGGCACCACCAGTTTGAGCTTTGCGGAGGCGCGTTCCAGGTATTCAAACTGGCCAGACCAAGACACGGAATACCCAGGTGGTAATTCGACTTGTTGTTGAACAATCGCTTGCATGTCCTGCACTGCAGATTTCAGGTCCCTGCCGCGAATATCGATGTACACATAACCCGCCAGCCTCGAATTTTCACTGCGCAGCATGGGCGGTCCATCTGTAATTTGAATCTCGGCCACTTCACCCAGCACAATCTGCTGCCCAGCCGGGGTGTACACCGGCAAATTGCGCAAAGCCGCCAGGGAATCACGCAACTCCCTGGGGTACCTCACCTGGATGGGAAAACGCTGCAAGCCCTCCACCGTTTCCCCAATGTTCATACCGCCCACCGCGCTGGCAACGATGGTTTGAACGTCAGAAACGTTCAGACCGTAACGCGCGGCTTGTTCCCGAAGGATGTTCACGTCGATGTAGCGCCCCCCGGTGAGCCGCTCGGCAAATGCGCTGCTCACGCCATCCATGTTCTTGACCACTTGCTCCAACTGCACAGCGATCTGGTTGATGGTGTCCAAACTGGGGCCGGTGATTTTGGCACCCACCGGGCTTTTGATGCCCGTGGCCAGCATGTCGATGCGGTTGCGGATGGGCGGTACCCAAATGTTGGTGAGCCCCGGCACGCGGACAATCTTGTCCAGTTCTTCCATCAGTTTGTCGGCGGTCATGCCCTCTCGCCACTGGTCTTTTGGCTTGAACTGAATCGTGGTCTCAAACATTTCGAGTGGTGCGGGGTCGGTGGCTGTTTCGGCTCGCCCTGCCTTGCCATAGACGCTTTGCACCTCCGGCACTGTCTTGATCAGGCGATCCGTTTGTTGAAGAAGCTCAGCAGCCTTGCCCGCCGACAAACCCGGCAAAGCCGTGGGCATGTACAACAAATCGCCCTCGTCCAGCGGTGGCATGAATTCTGTGCCCAACTGGCTCAAAGGGTACAGGCTGACGGCCAGCAACGCCACGGCCACCGCCACCGTGATTTTGGGGAATTTGAGGACCATATCCAGTGCGGGGCGATAGGCTGCAATCAAAGCGCGGTTGACCGGGTTGGCCTCCTCCCGCGGGATTTTTCCGCGAATGAGGTAGCCCATGAGCACAGGAATGAGCGTGATGGCCAAACCTGCAGATGCGGCCATGGCATAGGTTTTGGTGTAAGCCAGTGGCGAGAACAAGCGACCCTCCTGGGCCTCCAGCGTGAACACCGGAATAAAACTGAGTGTGATCACCAAGAGCGAAGAAAACAGGGCCGGCCCCACTTCCACCGCCGCATCTGAAATCACTTGCCAGCGGGCCTGTCCCTCAAGTGTGTCACCGGGGTGATCTTGGGCCCACTGCTCCAGGTGTTTGTGGGCATTCTCGATCATCACCAAGGCCGCATCCACCATCGCACCAATCGCAATGGCAATACCCCCCAAGGACATCACATTCGCGTTCACACCTTGCTGTTCCATCACGATAAAAGACGCCAACACCCCCAAGGGAAGGGACACAATGGCCACAAACGAGGAGCGAAAATGCAGCAGGAATACAAAGCAAACCAAAGCCACCACCACAAACTCTTCGATCAACTTGCTGCTCAAATTGTCGATGGCATTGTTGATGAGCGTGGAGCGATCGTACACAGGCACAACCTCTACCCCCGGTGGCAGACCGGCCTTCAGGCTTTCGAGCTTGGCCTTGACTGCATCGATGGTTTGCAGCGCATTCTTGCCACTGCGCATCACGACCACACCGCCGACCGACTCCCCTCGACCATTGAGTTCACCAATGCCGCGCCGCATCTCGGGCCCCAACTGAATGCGAGCCACCTGGCCCAACTGCACCGGGATGCCTGCTGCGCTGGTTTTGAGGGGAATGGCACGAAAATCATCCAAGTTCTCAAGATACCCGGTGGCGCGCACCATGTATTCGGCCTCGGCCATTTCAATCACCGAACCGCCCGCTTCCTGGTTGGCCTGATTGATGGCCATGATGACCTCATCCAAGGTGATGCCGTAGGCCGCCAACTTCTGCGGGTCTGGCACCACCTGGTACTGCTTCACAAACCCCCCGATGGAGGCCACTTCGGCCACATTCTCAACGGTCTTTAATTCATACCTCAAAAACCAGTCTTGCAAGGCCCGAAGTTGTGCAATGTCCAACTGGCCGGTGGTGTCGCGCAAGGCGTATTGGTAAACCCAGCCCACGCCTGTCGCATCGGGACCCAACACACTTTTTGCGCCAGCGGGCAACGTGCTTTGTGCTTGATTCAGGTACTCCAGCACGCGCGAACGGGCCCAATACAAATCCACACCATCTTCAAAAATGATGTAAACAAAGCTGTCTCCAAAAAAGGAGAATCCGCGCACATCCCTGGCACCTGGAACCGAAAGCATGGTGGTGGTCAGGGGATAAGTCACCTGGTTCTCGACAATCTGTGGCGCTTGCCCCGGGTAACTGGTTCGCACAATCACCTGCACATCGGACAAATCTGGCAAGGCATCCAGCGGTGTTTTATAGATCGACACCACACCCCATGCACTCACCATCACCGTGGCAATCAACACAAGCAGACGATTGGCAATGGACCATCGAATCAGATAAGCAATCATCGTGGACCCCCGACTGAGCTCGCTTCGGGAACCATGGGTTGAATATTCAACGCAGCGGGAATCTCCCCTTCCACAAGCTTGAATTCCATGTTGATCTGATCACCAACAGTCAAGCGTTCTCTGGGCATTTTTTCCCGATTTGGCAAGGTGAACTCCATGGTCATTTCCGGCCATCCCAGGTCTTGTACCGGTGGGTGGGTCACGGTGATGGTTGCATCGCCCACCGCCTCCACCACCGCGGGCGTGTTGTAGGTTTTTGCAGATGCTCCGCCGCTTACATTGTTCAACCGCGCTTCCAGTCCGCGCAAGCTCGCTTCAGAATCAATCAGGAACTGGCCGGAAAGCACCACCTCCTGACCGAGTCTCAACCCGTCGAGCACCTCAGTGCGTCCGCCGGACTCCAGCCCTGTCTTGACCTCGATGGGCGTGAATCGACCGTCCTCCCCAGCCAGCATCACCACCGCGCGGCGCCCAGTCTTAATCACTGCCTCACTGGGCACAATCAGGGTTTCTGGTCGCGCCTCGCTTGCAAAAGTGGCTTGAACAAACATCCCGGGCAACAAGCGTCGCTGCGGATTATTCAACACCATGCGGGCCAGCACGGTGCGTGTGTTGGTGTTGACCTGGGGCAACACCGTTTGTACCGTGCCCTCAAACTGCACACCAGGCAATGCTTGGGCGCTGGCGGTGATCGCAACACCGGGCCGAATCCGCGCCGCCTGTGCCTCGGGCAGTTCGGCCTGAACCCAGACCGTGGACAAACCGTTGATTTCGACAAGCGTATCGCCAGGTTGCACTGTCATGCCCTCGCGCACCATCAGGCTGGTCACCACCCCCGCCCTGGGTGCAACAATCCCCAGGCGCGCCTGCACAGCACCCGTCCTTTCCACCAAACGAATCTGCGCCTCACTCATGCCCACTTGCAACATGCGCTGCCGTGAAGCGTCAAGCAACGCCTGCAGGCCTTCCCCGCTCATTCTAGAAATCGCCAGAAACTCCTCCTGCGCAGCCACCCAATCCGGCACATAGACCGTGGCAATCGTTTGCCCTGCCCTCACCGAATCAAGCACTGCACTCACATGGAGTTTTTCAACAAAGCCTGTTGCGCGAGACTGGATGACCACTCGCTCACGCTCATTCCATTGAACGGCGCCATTGGCAATCAACTGGGCGCTCAACATACCTCGTGTGACAGGCGCCGTGCGTATGCCGAGATTTTGTTGTACACGCGGGGAAATTTGAACAGAGCTGGCGTCGGCCGCCTCGGCACCCGAGTAGGCGGGCACAAGCATCATGTCCATGAAGGGACTTTTTCCCGGGGCATCAAACTTTCGGCCGGGCACCATGGGATCGTGGTAATACTGCACCACCAACCCAGTTTGTGGATCCACATCCCCAGCCTTGATACCACTGTCCATGTGGCGCCGCGTGGCGGCCTCGCCCTGCGGAATGGTCCAATTGGCGGGGTTGTCTGGCGTGGTTTGAGCGCTGCCCTCAGCAGGCCCAATCGGCTCAGACATCATTTGCATGCCCTGGCTCATGCCCAAGGCCCACAGACCATAACCGCCACCGGCAATCACGCCCAAAAACAGCAGCGCGCCTGCTGTGTGTAATTTTTTCATGGTTGCACCTCGGCAGGAATCAGGTATTCCAGTTGGGCCCACACTCGGGCGGTTTCCATTTCAATCCGCAACTTTTCAATGCGCATGTCAATTTCCATGCGTCTTGCAGCCAGCACATCATTCAAGCCACCCACATTGCCACGGTAAGCGGCCAACGCCGCTTGTGTGCTTTGTTGTGTCAAGGGAATCAGGCTCTGGTCAAAATCCCGCAGTCGCTTCAAATTGCTTGCCCAGGTGTGTTGCCAACGACGTGCCTGCAACACCTGCATTCGATGCATCTCCAAACGCTCCGCCTGCGCTTTGGCAAGCATGGCCTTTGCGGCAGCCAGCGCTTGGTCCTGGCGATTGCTCTGATCTACAAACAAGGGGCGCGAGGCACCCAGCGTAAGCATCTCGGAAAAGGCAGGCCCACGCCCCGCGTACATCATCGACAAAGTCCAGTCCGCTGTTTTTTCTTGCTCCTTGAGCTGCGCTTGCGCCTGGAATTGCTGGGCGAGCTTGTCCAATGCCAGAACCTCGGGGTGTCGCGTCAAGTGGGCTGAAAGATCCACGCCCTGCAATCTGGAACGGCTCAGGTCAACGGCGCCATCCAGGGCAAACGGCCCAACGTTGCCCACCCAACGTTGCAACTCCGCCCCCGCATTGTCCAACTGGGCAAGCATGTCCTGAATGCGCACATCCAGCATGCCCAACTCGGTGCGGGCTGCAAACAACTCGGCCTGGGTGCCACGGCCACCACGATAAATGCCATCGGCCGCCTCAATTTGTAAAGCGAGTTCACGGCGCTGTGCCTGAAGTAGAGTCAACATGGTTTGCAGGTACACATGGTCCAGATAGGCCTGTGCCGTGGCAGTCCTCAATTGACTCAATGCGAGCCATTTGCGCGTTTGCTCGAATTCAGCAGATTTATTGAACACCTCCGCCTGCGCGAGCCGCTTGCCCTCTCGCGTGAAAGTTTGCGACAAGCCGACGCCACGCATGGTCATAAAATCCGCAGCCAGACTGAACTGGTCTGAGCCGTTGACGGGAATATTGCTCACCTCCAACATCAACATCGGATCTGGCAGTTCTGAGGCTGCGACAGCCTGGCTCTGCGCTGCTTGAACGGCCGCATCTTGTGCGCGAAGCGCCTCAGACCTTTGCTGCGCCAACAGCAAGGCCTGCGCCAGGGTCAAAGTGTGTGTTGCAGGCTGCGCCACAGGCGCCTGGTCCAGCGCCTGCGCCAGGGTGTATTCCGCAGCCAGCGCCGGGCTTGTATGCACAGCCATCTGCACACACAGACTGATTTTTAAACAATGGGCGAAAATTACGCCTGATTTCCACATGGGGTTTCTCCTGCACGGTCCGCACCAGTGCAATGGACTATCCAGACCAGTGCATTTCACGCGCGCTGGCCGCAATCATTGATGTGAAAATCAGGCTCGAGGGGGTCGCTCAGGGGAATCGGATTCGAAGGCCAGGGCCAAGGCTTGCACCGTGGCCACCCGAACAGCCTTCATGGTGAGGGGAACCAACGCCAGATCCCCTTGCACAACGGACGGGATCACACAACACACCGGAGAGCCGGTGAAGCATGAGGCGTCGTTGGTGGGCTGTGTCATGCCCTGGTCTGCCATGCTGCTAACCGACTCGGTTGGCGCTGCATCCAACATATCGCAACACGGCATGGCGTGCGCCAAGCTTTGAAAAAGCAAGGCGAACAACAAAAACCCGTGAAGGAGGAATCGACGCATGGTGCAACTGCGGTTAAAACAAGCAACTGCACAAGGGTATCACAGCGCCATCGGAAGGCTCAATCCGTGCACACTGAAGGTCCGCCGGCCGCCATGCTCTTACAGATCAACCTTACCGATTGTTTACCAGGGTCCAAGGCATTTTTAATGCTGCGCATGCGTAGCATTCATTCATTCCACGCAACAATCAATTGCCGATTGCGTGGCTGATCAAACTGAGCAACGCGCATACACTGGTCCCCGTAGTATCGTGTTGTCACTCCATTACAGAGGAAGGTTGCCGTGAGCCAAGTCACCAAAGTCTCCATACCCGCCCAAGGTGCCGTATTGGCAGGCGTGTTGTATCAACCCGCAGGCCCTTCCTCGCTTTCTCCCATCCTGATTGCCCCGGCCACTGGCATCACGCAGCGGTTTTACCATGGCTTTGCAACCTGGTTGATGGAGCAAGGGCACACCGTGCTCACCTTCGACAACCGGGGCATTGGCGCCTCCCTCAATGCCCGCCATGTGCGTGAGAGCAAAGCCAAAAAGCAAGATTGGGGCCTCTACGACATGCCCGCCGCGTTGAATTTTTTGCTCACCCACACGGGTGCACAGAAGGCGTGGATGATTGGCCACAGCGCTGGGGGGCAGCTGCTGGGTTTGATGAACAACCACCACCGCATTGAACGGGCCTTGGCCGTGGCAGCCTCCTCGGGTTATGTACGCCGCCTGCGCTGGCCAGGGCGCCTATCGGCCTGGTTCATGCTCAAAGTCATGATTCCGCTTAGCGCCCGCACCCTGGGGTATGTGCCCTCCAAAAAATTTGGCTGGGGCGAAAACCTGCCCAAAGATGTTGGCCTGCAGTGGGCCAAGTGGTGCAGCAGCCCGGGCTATGTGGAAAACGAATTTGGTGACGGTGTAAAGGAGCATTTCTATGCGCAATTGAGCACGCCCGTGGTGTACCTGTACGCCAGCGATGACCCGATTGCCACACCCAGCAATGTGCGGGACATCATGCGGCTTGCCCCCCAAGCGCCTGCGCGCATGCTGGAAATAAAACCCGACGAGTTTGAAGTGCCTGCCATTGGGCATGTGGACATGTTCAGGACCAGCCACCGCGCCATTTGGCCGCTCATGCTCGCTCAACTGCGACAGGCTTGGTAATACTGCTCAATGCCCCCACTGCTGCAGCCACAGCGCGGCAATGATTGTTTTCACATCGCTCACTTCCCCAGCCTTGATTTGTGCGAGCAAATCGGCTGGCTCCACCAGCACCACATCCAGAAATTCGTTGTGGTCCAATTGGCGTTGCTGAAGTTCAAGACCACGCGCCACGTACAATTCGATCTTCTCGGTGGAATAAGAAATCACCGGATGAATTGTTGTGATGAATTCCATGTGGCGGGCCACGTAACCAGTTTCTTCGAGCAACTCGCGGTGCGCCGTTTTCAGGGGAGCTTCGCCAGGGTCGATTTTGCCCGCCGGAAATTCCAAAAACACCTGGTGAAGCGGGTAGCGGAATTGGCGCTCCATCACATAACGCCCGTCCTCCAGAATGGGCACAATCGCCACCGCACCCGGATGCACCGTGTACTCACGCACCGATTGCTCTCCATTTGGCAAGAGAACCTCATCGCGGTTGACTTTCATCAACTGACCATCAAACACGCGGGTGCTGCGGATACAGGTTTCTTCAAGGTGGGGATGTTTGGACATGGCGGTGCGACAGTGAGGCATTAAAATTTCAACAAACCACATTTCAACACAAGGAACCTGCCATGAGCACCAGCACGCCACCATCCGCACCGCAAGGTTTTGCTTCACACACGCAAGAGCGCCTGCCGCTGCTGCCCCGTGAGCGCATGGACGCAGCCCAGCAAGCCGCCGCCGACAGCATCATCCAAGGGCCGCGCAAGGCTATTTTTGGTCCGTTTGTGCCCTTGCTGCACACCCCGGTGTTGATGGAGCGGGTGGGCAAGCTGGGCGAAGCCCTGCGTTTTGAAGGCAGCCTGCCCGACAAGCTGCGGGAGTTGGCCATTTGCGTGGTCTCTCGGGAGACCCACAACCAGTTTGAATGGCAAACCCACGCGCCTCTGGCCGTCAAAGCTGGCGCGGCCCAAGCGACGATTGATGCGCTGCGGGTGGGTGCCCGCCCCACAGGCATGCCAGCCGATGAGGCGCAAGTGGTGGATTTTGTGCAAGAACTGCTGTTGCGCCACGGCCTGAGCGATGCAAGCTATGCACAAGCTGTGGCGGCACTGGGAGAGGCCGGGGTGGTGGAGTTGAGCACCCTGGTGGGCTACTTTGCGATGGTGTGCTGGGTCATGAATGTGGCACGCACCCCAGGGCCAGCGGGCAGCCAAGCCAC
>DASUDK010000131.1:0-37944 GCA_036275655.1 Limnobacter sp.
TAACACACACGCGGGCGGGTGAATCATCCCCGCCTGCATTTGAACAAAGAATCAAAAAGGAAAAAATTCCATGGCAATCGTAGAAGTGGTGGTCCCACAACTGTCCGAATCTGTCGCCGAAGCCACATTGTTGAACTGGTATAAAAAGCCGGGTGATGCAGTCAAACGCGACGAAAACCTCATCGACATCGAAACCGACAAGGTGGTGCTTGAAGTGCCAGCTCCCTCGGCTGGTGTGATTGTTGAAGTGCTTTGCCAAGATGGCGCCACGGTGGTGGCTGGCCAGCTTTTGGCAAAAATTGACACCGAAGCTTCCGCAGGTGCAACCGCAGCGCCCGCAGAAGCCAAGCCAGCAGCGGCACCTGCGCCTGCTGCAGCACCTGCGCCCAGCACCAGTGTAGACGGTTCAGTGGCCATGCCTTCGGCCGCCAAAATGATGGCCGAGAACAGCCTGACCCCAGCCCAAGTGGCCGGCACGGGCAAAGATGGCCGCATCACCAAAGGCGATGTGGTGAACACCCTGAGCGGTGCAGCCGCGGCACCCGCAGCCAAGCCTGCGGCGGCCCCTGCCGTGGCACCTGCGGCCAAGCCTGTGAGCTTACTGCCTGAGGTGAAAGCACCGCTCGATCCATCCACGCTGATTGAAGGTCGCCCAGAGCAGCGCGTGCCCATGAGCCGCTTGCGCGCCCGTGTGGCTGAGCGACTCGTTCAGTCCCAACAAACCAACGCCATTCTGACCACGTTCAACGAAGTGAACATGAAACCGGTCATGGATCTGCGTGCCAAGTACAAAGACAAATTCGAGAAAGAGCACGGTGCCAAGCTGGGCTTCATGGGTTTCTTTGTGAAGGCTGCAGTGGCAGCCCTCAAAAAGTACCCTGTGCTGAATGCCTCGGTGGATGGCAACGATATTGTTTACCACGGCTACTTTGACATCGGCATCGCCGTGGGGTCTCCACGCGGTTTGGTGGTGCCCATCTTGCGCAACGCTGACCAAATGAGCATTGCCGACATAGAAATGAAAATTGCTGAATATGGCCAAAAAGCCAAGGACGGCAAGCTGAGTTTGGACGAACTCACCGGCGGTACGTTCTCAATCTCCAACGGTGGTGTGTTTGGTTCAATGCTGTCCACGCCGATCATCAACCCACCCCAGTCCGCCATTTTGGGTATTCATGCCACCAAAGACCGTGCGGTGGTTGAAAACGGCGAGATTGTTATTCGCCCGATGAACTATCTGGCCATGAGCTACGACCACCGCATCATCGATGGTCGTGAGGCTGTGTTGGGCCTGGTGGCCATGAAAGAAGCCCTGGAAGATCCAGCACGCTTGTTGCTGGACCTGTGAGGAGGGCTGAATTCATGAGTACACAATACGATGTGGTGGTGATTGGCGCAGGTCCTGGTGGTTACATTGCCGCCATCCGCGCTGGTCAGTTGGGCATGAAAGTCGCCTGTATCGAGGGCAACGCCTACGATGATCCCAAAGGCGAACCCCGTTTGGGCGGCACTTGCTTGAATGTGGGTTGCATTCCATCCAAGGCGCTGCTGGCATCTTCCGAAGAATTCGAGAAAATCCAGCACCATGCTGAGGACCATGGCATCACGGTGACTGGTGCCAAAATGGACGTTGCCAAGATGGTCAAGCGCAAGGATGAGATTGTTACCAAAATGACTGGTGGCATTCAGTTCTTGTTCAAAAAGAACAAGGTCACATTGATCAAAGGTTGGGCAAGCTTTGCTGGCAAGACCGATGGTGGCTTTGAGTTGTCGGTTAAGTCCGCCACCGGCGAAGAAAAGGTCACCGCCAAGCAGATCATCATTGCCACCGGATCCAAAGCGCGGCACCTGCCGGGCATTGAAGTGGACAACCAGATTGTTTGCGACAACGAAGGGGCTTTGAAATTTGGCGCTGTGCCCAAGAAGCTGGGCGTGATTGGTGCGGGCGTGATTGGCTTGGAGTTGGGCTCGGTCTGGCGCCGCTTGGGCGCAGAGGTCACTGTGCTTGAAGCCATGCCCAATTTTTTGGCGGCAGCCGACGAAGGCGTGGCCAAAGAAATGCACAAGATCTTCACCAAGCAAGGTCTGAAAATGCACATGGGCGTGAAAATCGGGGAAGTGAAGGCCAGTAAAAAAGGTGTCTCTGTGGCTTACACCGACGCGGAAGGCAATTCACAAAAGCTCGATTGCGATAAGTTGATCGTGTCGGTGGGCCGTGTGCCCAACACCGATGGCTTAAATCTTGAAGCAATCGGCCTGAAAACCAATGAACGTGGGCAGATTGATGTGGATGCCCACTGCCAAACTTTGGTGGCTGGTGTTTACGCTGTGGGAGATGTGATCCGAGGTGCCATGTTGGCTCACAAGGCTGAAGAAGAGGGGGTGATGGTGGCGGAAATCCTGGCGGGCCAAGCTGGGCATTGCAACTACGACACCATTCCCTGGGTTATTTACACCTCGCCGGAAGTGGCCTGGGTTGGCAAAACCGAACAACAGCTCAAGCAGGAAGGTCGCAAGTACAAGGCTGGCCAGTTTCCTTTCATGGCCAACGGCCGTGCATTGGGGCAGGGCGATGCGCAAGGTTTTGTGAAGGTGTTGGCCGATGCCACCACCGATGAAGTGCTGGGTGTTCACATCATCAACAGCCACGCTTCAGACCTGATTGCCGAAGCTGTGATGGCCATGGAGTTTAAAGCGTCTTCGGAAGACATTGGCAGAATTTGCCATGCACACCCCAGTTTGTCTGAGGTGGTCAAAGAAGCTGCTTTGGCTTGCGACAAACGGCAGCTGAACGGTTAAAATCCGGCTCAGTCATCATTTGCAACAACGGCTGGTGAGTACTCATCAGCCGTTTTGTTTACAGCGTGTCCAATCGTGAACGTTCAGGAATACTACAAAAAAACATTGGCAGAACGTGGCTACCAAGCCGATGCGGCCCAGCAAAAAGCGGTGGACCGCATGCAGGTGTTTTACGACGAGTTCGTGGAGTATAAAAAAGCACGCAGCAGTGTCATCAAGAAGTTTCTCAATCGCCCAGCTGTGCCCAAAGGCTTGTATTTGTGGGGTGGTGTAGGTCGCGGCAAAAGCTTCCTGATGGATTGTTTTTACAACTCGGTCACCGTTCAGCGCAAAATCCGTCTGCATTTTCATGAATTCATGCGGGGCGTGCATGCAGAGCTGGACGATCTGAGGGGTGTTCAAGACCCTTTGGTTGAAGTGGCTGCGCGCATCGCCAAACGGTACCGTTTGATCTGCTTTGATGAGTTTCATGTGTCGGACATCGCCGATGCAATGATCCTCCACCGCCTCTTGGATGGCTTGTTTGCCAACGGCGTGACCTTTTTGATGACCTCTAACTACAAGCCAGATGACCTGTATCCAGATGGGCTACATCGCGATCGCTTGTTGCCAGCCATCGAATTGCTCAACAAGCAACTGGATGTGATCAATGTGGATGTGGGGGTGGATTACAGGCGGCGTACACTTGAGCAGTTGAATACCTATCTCATGCCGCTTTCGGAAGCGGCGGATGTGCAGCTTAAAGAAGATTTTGAGCGATTGGCAGAGGTTGCCGACGAGCCTGCCGAATTGCACATTGAGGCCCGGGTGATTCGCGCAGTGCGCAGGGCTGGCTCAGTGGTGTGGTTTGATTTCCCCACCCTGTGTGGCGGCCCACGCTCTCAAAACGATTACCTGGAAATCGCCAGTCAATTTCAAACTGTCATATTAAGCGGAGTGCCCAAAATGGGGGCAGGCATGGCCTCTGAGGCGCGCCGGTTTACCTGGCTCATCGACGTGCTTTACGACCACAAGGTCAAGTTGATCATGTCCGCCGCTGTGGAGCCGGAGGCGCTTTACACCGAGGGGGCGATGGCCCACGAGTTTTTTAGAACGGTGAGCCGCATTGTGGAAATGCAATCCAAAGCGTATCTTGACGCCCCCAAGCGCAACGCCGTCAGTTTATAACCTTATTTTTGCACCACTCCGTCATCATGGTCTGCACCTCACGAGTGAGTAGCTCTACCTCGCGGTCAGGTGAGGTGGATCTGAATTGATGCTTGGCTTGAATCAATCCTTCGTCCTTGATCATGGGGCTGATGGTGCTGGCCACTTCCTTCAAACCTTTTGCATCGAGCCTGCCCGTGCTTGGTAAATTCACGCGTTGCTCATCTTGCAAGATCTCTGCGAGGTGAACCATGCTGATCGCAAGTTGGTAATCACAGATTAAGCGACGGGATTGAGATTGCGACATCAGTTGTTGCCCCAAGTGGTGCACGCATGCCGCGGTGACCATGCCGGGTGATCTGCTGGTGTGTGTGTTTGGTGAGGCCACCGAGCCTTGCAGGCTTTCGCTGAGCGCAGACAGCAGCACCGCCTGTTTTTGCTTTGTTGAATCGACGGGTGGTGGTTGTGGTGGTATATGCATGGTTCGGAATCTCCAAGAATAGGGAACAAACCTATAAGCAAGCCCCGTTCCTGAAGTGCTTCCAGAACGGACCTTGTTTCGGGGGACGCTTGCCCCAATGTGGGGCAATCTCAGTTTTTATCGTGGTCCCTTGGCTTTGGCAAATGCAGCGGCCAGGGCGTTGTTTGAGAAACTGTCTTGGCCGTGGTTTTTGCCACCAACTGCGCGGCGTTCCTGACTTCCACGGTGCTGGCTTCCACCTGCCCGATTGGCAGCCACCTGGGCGGTGTTGGCCTTTGCTGCATCGTCTGAGAGGCGCATGGTCAGTGAAATGCGCTTGCGTGGGATGTCCACTTCCAGCACTTTGACCTTCACCACCTGGCCCGTCTTGATCACGCTGTGCGGGTCTTTCACAAAAGTATTGGAGAGCGCAGACACATGCACCAGGCCATCTTGGTGAACACCAATGTCCACAAAAGCACCAAAATTGGCGACGTTGGTGACCACGCCTTCCAGCGTCATGCCTGGCCTCAAGTCGGCCATGGTGTGCACTTTGTCATCAAACTTGGCGGTTTTGAAGCTGGGGCGAGGATCACGCCCGGGCTTGTCCAGTTCTACCAAAATGTCCTGCACCGTGGGCAGGCCGAAGCGTTCGTCTACAAATTCGCTGGGCTTCAATGTTTTGAGAACCTCCTTGTTGCCCACCAAGCTGCCAAGAGGCTTGCCGGTTTTTGCAGCAATTTTTTCGACCACGATGTAGGCTTCAGGATGCACTGCGGAGGCGTCCAGGGGGTTGTCAGCCCCATGGATACGCAAAAATCCAGCCGCCTGTTCAAAGGTTTTTTCACCCAGGCGTGGCACTTTCTTCAGCTCTTCTCGGCTCTTGAATTCGCCGTTGGCATTGCGAAAGCCCACCAAGGCCTTGGCCACCGTGGCGTTTAAGCCTGACACGCGGGCCAAGAGGCTTTCGGAGGCGGTGTTGACCTCCACCCCCACCGCGTTCACGCAATCTTCCACCACCGCATCGAGTCGTCCACTGAGCTGCCTTTGGTCCACGTCGTGTTGATACTGGCCCACACCGATGGATTTGGGGTCGATCTTCACGAGTTCGGCAAGCGGATCCTGCAAGCGCCGTGCAATGGAGACTGCACCGCGCAGACTCACGTCCAGTTCTGGCAGTTCTGCACTGGCCAGGGCAGAGGCCGAATACACCGAGGCCCCAGCTTCGCTCACCATCACTTTGGTGGCGGTCAAGTCTTTGTGCCGGGCCAGCAGGTCTGCGGCCAATTGGTCGGTCTCGCGGCTGGCGGTGCCGTTGCCAATCGCAATCAACTCCACTTTGTGTTTCATGCACAATGCTGCCAACACCGCAATGGATTCATCCCATTGGCGACGCGGTTCGTGTGGATAGACGGTGGTGGTGTCCACCACTTGCCCAGTTTTGTCCACCACGGCCACCTTCACACCCGTGCGAATACCCGGGTCCAGCCCCATGGTTGCTTTGCCTCCTGCTGGTGCGGCCAGCAGCAAATCTTTGAGGTTTTTGCCGAACACGGCAATGGCCTCGGCCTGTGCGGCATCCCGAAGTTGCCCCATCACCTCGGTTTCTAGCGTGCCGGCCAGCTTGATGCGCCAAGTCCAGCGGCACACTTCGCTCAGAAATTTCCCGCGGGGTGAGTCATCACGCTCCAATTGATGCAAGCGTGCAATCTCATATTCAAAGGGATGTGGGGCCCGGGGGTTTTCAACTTCCCAAACCTCGGGCAGGTCCACTTTCAATGTTAGAAACCCTTGTTCACGCCCACGCAGCATGGCCAGCATGCGGTGTGAGGCCACCTGAACCAAAGGCTCCTGATGTTCAAAGTAATCCTGAAATTTGATGGCCTCGGCCGCTTTTTCTGGCACCACCGCTGAGCGAATGGCACCTTCGGCGTTGAGTCGCCCCCGCAGCAAAGCAAGCAAGGATGCGTTTTCTGAGAACTGTTCGGCAAGAATATCTTTGGCACCATCCAACGCTGTTTTGGCGTCGTTGATCTGTTGCTCAGGGTTGAGGTACTGCAGTGCCAATGTGTCAGGCACTGCGTTGGTGTCATTCAGAATTGTGTCGGCCAAACCCTGCAGCCCAGCCTCGCGTGCGATTTGTGCGCGGGTTCTTCGCTTGGGCTTGTAGGGAAGGTACAAGTCCTCCAAGGTTTGTTTGTTGGCGGCCTGCTCAATGGCTGTCCGCAAGTCGGCTGTCAGTTTGCCCTGGCTCTCAATACTCTCCAACACCACGGCGCGTCGGTCTTCCAATTCTCTCAAATACACCAGCCTTTCCTGGAGGTCACGCAGCACAGCATCGTCCAGTCCACCAGTGGCTTCTTTCCTGTACCGTGCAATGAACGGAACGGTGGCTCCTTCGTCCAGCAAGTCAACGGCAGATTTGATTTGTGTTTGAGCCACGCCCAATTCTTGGGCCAACTGGGCGATAATTCGAGTCTGTACAAGCGACATGGGTGTTTGTTCTATGAGTTTTCAGTTGAAGCAGGGCATTGTGCCACAGCTTTTCGGGCTAGATCAGATCCCCGGTTTCGCGAGGTTCTCGCACCTTGGCCCTGCTGGCCGCCTTGCGTTACTTTTTGCGGTGAGTGGCTTGGCCACAGGCTGTGCCGGTTCGGTTCAGCTCAAGGCGCAGGCTCCGTTGCCGCCAGCCACTTTGCAAGAGGCAAAGACCTATGTGGCCAGTCGGGAGCGGGCGCTGGAGTTTCTCGAATACGAGATCAATCAGCAAACAATTGCATGCTACGACCGTTTTTTTGTGGCGAGTTGTTTGGATCAGGTTCGGCTTCAGGGCGCCAAACTTCGCCGCGCACACTTGGAGGTGCAGGGGCAGGCCGATGACATTATTCGTTTGGATGAGTACGCCAAAAGGCAGACAAAAGACAAGTCGAGCCAATGAACAACCGCATTGGGGTGATGCCGCAGTGGGTAGCTCCTGTGGAGCGCTTTTTTGCATGAAGCTACAATAGGCCACAGGCCAACAGCGTTTGGGGGTATCTCTACAACATGGTTTACACCGAAGACAATGAGTCGATCAAACGCCGCATCGTGGAGTTGCAGGTGGAACACCGCGATCTTGATCAGATTATTGCAATGTTGACGGCCCAAGCGGGGTTTGACCAGCTGCAGGTGCGGCGCCTGAAAAAACGCAAATTGCAGATCAAGGACGCAATCACACTTCTGCAAATCCAACTCGAACCGGACATCCCTGCTTGATGCTTTGTGCATGATCGATATTGAACAGCCCGTCTTGGAGGCGTTTGCTGCCGGTGGTGCATTGGCTTCCCACCTGCCTGGCTTTAGTGCACGAGACTCCCAACTGAACATGGCAACCGCTGTGGCCCGAGCCATTGCCCGTCAGTCTGCGCTGGTCGTGGAGGCAGGCACAGGCACAGGCAAAACATTTGCCTATGTGGTACCGGCCCTTTTGTCGGGCAAGCGGGTGTTGCTTTCGACAGCCACCAAAACGCTTCAGGATCAATTGTTCACCAAAGATCTGCCGCTGGTTCGGCAGGCCTTGGGCGTGCCGGTGAACATTGCTTTGCTGAAAGGAAGGCAAAATTATGTCTGCCATTTTCATTTGGAACGCGCCCTGCGGGAGGCGCGTCTTCCGTCGCCTCGGGAGGTGGATCACCTCCAGAAGGTTCGACTGTTTCTAGGACGAACGCACAGTGGTGATCGAGCAGATTGTGCGGGTGTGCCCGAGGATTCCCCGGTGTGGAGTTGGGTCACGTCCAATAAAGACAACTGCCTGGGCAGCGAGTGTCCACACGCCCATGAGTGTTTTGTGAACAAAGCACGTCGCGACGCTTTGGATGCGGATGTGGTGGTCGTCAATCACCATTTGTTTTTGGCCGATTTGGCGCTTAAAGAAGAGGGCATTGCAGAGCTTTTGCCCGCGTGTGATGTGATTGTGTTTGATGAGGCGCATCAGCTCCCGGACATCGCAACCAATTTGTTGGGCCAATCTGTATCCACGACGCAGTGTTTGGAATTTTTACGCGATGTGCTCATCGAGGGGCGAGCTTCCAGCGCTGATGCGGGGGATTGGGATGCTGTATTGCGCCCCATGGAACTTGCACTGAAAGAGATTCGCCGACTCGTGGGGGTGGAAATTGATGCTGCGCGGATGACCCACACACAGTTTCTGTCTTTGCAGGGCGTGGCCGTGGTGTGCGCGGATTTTGAAGAGCGTTTGGAAAAGCTGATTGAAATGATCAGTCCGCTCTCAGCCCGCAATGAGTCCTGGATAAAGCTGTTGAGCCGCGCCAGCGAATTGTGCTTGCGCTGGCAAAATTGGTTTGCAGGCCATGCACAAGATGATCAATCGGTGCGTTGGGTCAGCGTCAGCAGTCATGCTGTGCAGTTTTGTGATTCCCCGCTGGATGTGTCCAATGCGTTCGCCAAATTGTATGCAGAGCAAGCCAAGGCTTGGGTGTTCACGAGTGCCACCCTGAGTGTGAAGGACAATCTTCAGCATTTCACTTTGCAGGTTGGCTTGGATGATTGCGAGCAGTTGTTGCTGCCAAGTCCTTTTGACTACGAATCGCAGGCCTTGCTCTGTGTGCCAGATAACCTTCCATTTCCCAATGAGCCTCAATTCAGCACCAAGCTGGCGAAGGCCACTTGGCCATTGCTGGTGGCCAGTGATGGTGGGGTGTTTTTTTTGTGCACCAGCCACAGGGCAGTCAAGCAACTGGGCGAGTATTTCCGTGAGCAAATCGAAGCGCAGCAATTGGATTGGAATCTGCTCGTTCAAGGTGAGGCGTCGCGGGCGGAATTGCTGGAGCAGTTTCGTGCATTGCCCAAACCCGTGTTGGTGGGGGCTGCAAGTTTTTGGGAGGGGGTGGATATTCGGGGCGAGGGTTTGCGCTTGGTGATCATCGACAAGCTGCCTTTTGCACCACCGGATGATCCAGTGTTTCAGGCAAAAAGTGAGTTGATTAAAAACCAAGGTGGCAATGCCTTTCAGGACCTCTCATTGCCCGATGCCGCAATTGCTCTAAAGCAGGGGGCTGGTCGTCTTATTCGGGATGAGTCCGATTGGGGGGTGTTGTTGATCGGTGATCGGCGTTTGGTCGAAAAAGGGTATGGCAAGTTGTTGTGGCGCAGTTTGCCACCGTTTAGGCGCACCCGAGATTTGCAGGTGGCCGTGGATTTTATGCAAGAAAAAAGGGGAACTTGTTAGGCTCCCCTCTTTGTGATGGCGGATCACCTTGTTCAATCTTTCCAGACCTGCCACCACTTGGCCTCAGTTTTTGCAGGCTCAGGAAGGTCCATATTCCAGTAAGGACTGTCTTTGAAGTTGAGGTTGATCACTCGTTTGGTGTCTTCGGCCAGGGATTTCATGTCCAGCTTTTCATAACACCGCAGGCTGATGAAGAGCGCTTCTTCGATAGAAGGCGTTTGCTCAAATCGGCGGATCACTTCTTGAGAGCGATTTAAGGCGGCGAGGTACGCGCCGCGCTTGTAATAATAGCGGGCCACATGCAGCTCGTTTTGAGCCAATGCATTCACCAAGTACTGAAGCCGTGACTTGGAGTCTTCAAAATATTTGCTGTCTGGGAAACGGGTCACCACCTCCCGAAAGGCGTCAAATGCAGCACGTGTACCTTTGGGGTCCCGCGCGCTTTGGTCTTCGCCAGACAGCAATGCAAAAATGCCTTTGTCTTCGTTGAAGCTGATCAACCCGCGCAAGTAATACACGTAATCCAGGTTTTGGTGATTGGGGTACAGCTTGATGAAGCGTTCGGTGGCCGCAAGTGCTTGCGCATTGTCACCTGCCTTGTAGTAAGCAAAAGCGGTGTCAATTTGCGCTTGCTGCGCATATCGGCCATATGGGTAGCGCGCCTCCAGCTTTTCGAGCAATTCGACGCCACGTTCATAATTGCCCACGTCAATTTCCGCTTTCGCTTCTTCGTAAAGGCGTGCAGGGCTCCAGCCCTCTGTTTCGTCGAATTGCTTGGTGTTGCCGCATGCGCCCAACGCAAAAACCAGCGCAGTGAGCATCAATAACTGAGATAATAGGCGCACGCCGATGTTGCGCTTTGCGTAATAGGTGTTGTTCATGGGCTCGAGTAACTCGCGGTGTCCCTGTGTAATCATCAGTGAATCCCCATTATATCGGGCAAAGCCCTTGCCGCCCATGTGCGGCCACCATTTAACAAGAATCGATTTGAGCCATGAATTCCGGTAATCCAGAACACGCCGCGCCCGAGCAGGCGCAATCCCCCATGATTGCCACCGTGAGCATGGCACAATCCGGCCAGCGCTTGGACAAGGTGGTGGCGGAGTTGTTCCCGCAGTATTCCCGTTCCCGTTTGCAGGCATGGTTGAAGCAAGAACGCATCCTCATCAACGGACAAGTGGCGACCAAGGGCAATCAAAAGGTGGGTGGGTTTGACCAAATCAGCCTCAATCCTGGGGTGCTGGAGCACATGCAAAGCCTGGTGCCAGAAGACATGAATCTGGATATTGTTGGGCAAACTGCGGAATACACGGTGGTGAACAAGCAAGCCGGTTTGGTGGTTCACCCAGCGCCAGGGCACTGGACGGGCACGCTGATGAATGGTCTGTATCATCTGGATCCCGGTTTGATTCATGTGCCCCGCGCTGGCATTGTGCACCGGCTGGATGCTGACACCACTGGATTGATGGTGGTGGCTCGAACCTCCGAGACGCAGGTCAAGCTGGTGCAAATGCTGCAAGCGCGCATTGTGAAACGCGTTTACCTTGCTTTGGTTTGGGGGCGTGCCAATTCGCCCATCACCGTGAATAACCCGCTGGGTCGGGATCCAAAAAACCGCCTTCGGATGGCGGTGGTGGATTACGGCAAACCGGCTGTCACGCACTTCACCCCGATTGCGCAAGGCGAGATCATGGAGGTGCCTGTCACCTTGATGGTGTGCAGGCTTGAAACGGGGCGAACTCACCAGATTCGTGTGCATGCGCAACACGCTGGTTTTGCCTTGGTCGCAGACCCTGTTTACAAGTTGCGAGGCGCGGGCAGTCACTCGGCGATGCGGCTGGCTGGCATTGACTTGCCCAATGGCACGCAGTTTGCCCGGCAGGCCTTGCATGCAACCCACCTCAGTTTTCCAGACCCTGCCCAATTTGAATTGAAGGCCGATGGTCAGTCAATGTCCGATTGGGAAGATGCTTTGAGCGGTCATGAGTGGCCTGAATACATTGCACCCGCCCCAGAGGATTTGAGCCTTTTGGGCGACATGGCTGGAATCGATTTTCATGCGCCTTGGGTTGAGGAGGCGGTGTTGGCCCAAGCCCATGCGCACAAAGCTTCTGCATTGATCCAATTTGAGCCTCTGGAAGACGACGAAGATGAGCTTGTTGAAGAGGATTGAGCCCCTTCTGCATCGGCCCACCTTGGCTGGGCGGTTGAGCAACGCCGCCGCACATGTTCAACTTGTGGTCACACAAACTGGATGCGGATTGCCGTCACATCCGATGGTGGGGGCTGAATACGGCTTTAACCTGGGAGACCACGTTGGCGACAACCCGGCGGAGGTTGCACCACGCCGTGCGGCCTTGGAAGATTGGATTGGCGCCCCAATTCTTTGGCTCAATCAGGTGCACGGTTGCTCGGTTGTGAATGCCGATGGCGCGACCAAACATGCGCTTGTGCATCAGGCGGACGCTTCGGTTAGCCTTGCAAGCGATGTGGCCTTGGCCATCATGACCGCCGATTGCCTCCCGGTGGTGTTTATTGCGTTTGATGCAAACGGAAAAGTCTGTGGTGTTGGCGCGGCCCATGCCGGTTGGCGGGGCTTGTGTGCGGGCGTGCTGAGGGCCTGTGCCTTGACATTGTCATCCCGGTGTGGCGCTCCCCCGCATCGCATTTCAGCATGGTTGGGACCAGCAATTGGCCCGGCGTCTTTTGAGGTGGGTGTGGAGGTACGGCAAGCCTTTGTTGAACGTGACCAAGCCATGGATGCCTGTTTTCAGCCATCTGGCTTGGACGCAGGCAAATTTTTTGCCAACATCTACGACTTAGCCAAACTTGACTTGGCTGCAGTTGGGGTCCGGGATGTGCAAGGCGGTGGTGCAGACACGCTCACGGACCCACGCTGGTTTTCTCATCGGCGGGGGCAACAGCAGGGGCGGCCTGCGGGTCGGATGGCAACCCTTGTTCGGCTTCTTCCAGGGCTCGCTTTCGAGCACGTCTAGACTTTGTACCCAGCAAATACATCAACACCGAGCACGGCAGCAAACCATAAAAAAGAAACGTGGCCAAGCCAGCCGCAAAAGAATGCTCAGTGGCGGCCATCAGCACCACCACGTACATCCATCCAATGGCAACAATGTACATCTTTGATTGACCTGCAAGACGGGACTACACTGGCAAGATGGTGCATCAAATCTGGATCCAGAGCAAACACAAATGGTGATCTCAATAAGTATTTGACAAGTCAAAATGGTGCGGTGCACAATAGCATGAAATAGAAGGCCGCCATCGGCCATGGAGCGCTTGTTTAAAGCGCCCGCAAAGGAGAGGAAGGTGAACAAACAGTTTTCGGACTTCGGCGAAGTCATGGGGCAGCTTTTGCCCGTTGCTGAGCAAATGCAGCAGCAATTACAAACCCAGATGCAGCAGGTCATGGGTGCCTTTGGCGGTTTTCCTGGTATGCAAGGGATTGCACCGGTCAACCCAGTCACCATGGGTGCAATTGGTCCATTCATGAATTCAGTGATGGGCTCTTTTCAGCAAGCACTGTCTGAAATATCAGTGCACTCGTTGGCTCAAATTCAATCCGAATATGCAGCGGAGCTGTCCTCGTTGCTGGCCACTGCGTTTGGCAGCATCCCCAGTGTGGATGGCAAATCAACAAAGCCTGTTGGCTTGGACGTCTACTTGGAAGGCGACAAACGCTTCGCTGCCCCGGATTGGCGTGACCATGGTTTGTATGAGTTCACGGCGGCCTTGTATTCCCTCAACGCGAAATTCACACGCAAAGTGGTGGATCTGGTGCCCAGTCAGTCTCCCGAAAAGCGTCGCATGGAGTATGCGGTGGAGCAACTGGTCGATGCGCTTAGCCCTTCCAACTTTTTTGTCACCAATCCCGAAGCGCAGAAAAAGCTCCTGGAGACCAAAGGCGAAAGTCTCACACAGGCCATACAAAACCTCTTGGCCGATATGCAAAAGGGCCGCATTTCGCAGACGGATGAGTCGGCGTTTGAGGTTGGGGTCAATGTGGCCACAACGCCGGGGCACGTGGTTTATCAAAACGAATACTTTCAACTCCTCCAATACACCCCCACCACTGACAAGGTGGGCAAGCAACCCATGTTGTTCGTGCCCCCATGCATCAACAAGTACTACATCCTTGACTTGCAAGCAGCCAATTCGCTGGTGAAGTTCGTCGTGGACCAGGGGCACACCTTGTTTTTGGTGTCTTGGAAAAACCCCACCGAGGCGGAGTCGCACTTCAATTGGGATGGCTATGTGGACGATGGCGTGATTCAGGCCATAGCGGTTGTAAAAGCCATCAGCAAACAGCCCAAACTCAATGTGCTGGGTTTTTGCGTGGGCGGCACTTTGCTTGCCACGGCCTTGTCCACATTGGCCAATCGCGGTGATGACAGTGTCAACAGCGTCACTTTTTTGACCACATTGCTTGATTTCACAGACACCGGCGCCTTGGGCGTGTTTGTGACCGAGGAGCAGGTGCGGGCTCGTGAGGAGAGCATTGGTCAAGGTGGTTTGATGCCTGGCAAAGATTTGTCGGGTGCATTTTCCTCGTTGCGCCCCAATGATCTCATCTGGAATTACGTGGTGAGCAATTACCTCAAAGGCGAGAAGCCGCCTGTGTTTGATTTGCTCTATTGGAACAGCGACTGCACCAATTTGGCGGGCCCCATGTTTGCCTGGTACCTGCGCAACACTTACCTTGAAAACAATCTCGTGAAGCCAGGCCAAGTGAGTGTTGCGGGCGAGCCTGTCGACCTCGGTTTGATTGATGTGCCTGTTTATGTGCTTGCCACACGCGAAGATCACATTGTGCCGTGGACCAGCGCTTTCCAGACCAGCCATTTGGTCAGTGGCGACGCTCGATTTGTGCTGGGTGCGAGCGGCCACATCGCCGGGGTGATCAACCCCGCTTCAAAAAACAAGCGCAGCTATTGGGTTTGTGAGGGCAGCATGCCAAACACCCCGGAAGCATGGTTTACCAAAGCCGAGGAAGTGCAGGGCAGTTGGTGGAATGATTGGGCTGCTTGGCTTGAACCGATGAAAGGCGGCGAGGTGAAAGCACCCGCCAAGCCAGGCAATTCGAAATACAAACCCATTGAGAACGCGCCCGGCAGTTATGTGAAGCAGCGCGTGTAAATCATTTATTCGAATCAACAGGAGATAACGCAAATGACCGACGTCGTGATTGTTGCAGCAGGCCGCACCGCCATTGGCAAATTTGGTGGCAGCTTGGCCAAAATCCCAGCCCCTGAATTGGGCGCCCATGTCATTCGAGGTTTGCTCGAGAAAACCGGTGTAAAAGGTGAGCAAATTTCTGAGGTGATTCTCGGGCAGGTGCTCACGGCTGGCTCTGGGCAGAATCCCGCAAGGCAGGCTGTGATCAAGGCTGGTCTGCCAACCAGCGTGCCTGCGTTGACCATCAACAAGGTGTGTGGATCTGGTTTGAAGGCGGTGATGCTCGGTGCGCAGGCAATCGCGTGTGGGGATGCTGAGATTGTGATTGCCGGTGGCCAAGAAAACATGAGCGCTTCGCCCCATGTGATGCTGGGCAGTCGAGATGGTTTTCGCATGGGCGATGCCAAGCTGGTCGACAGCATGATTGTGGATGGCCTGTGGGACGTTTACAACCAGTACCACATGGGCATCACGGCCGAAAATGTGGCAGAGAAATATGGCGTTAACCGCGCGGAGCAAGATGAGTTTGCAGTCAAAAGCCAAAACAAGGCCGAGGCGGCGATCAAAGCTGGCAGGTTTAAAGATGAAATTTTTCCGCTGAGTATTCCTCAGCGCAAAGGCGATCCTTTGGTGTTTGACACGGATGAATTTCCCCGTTTGGGCGCCACACTGGACCAAATGAATGCACTCAAACCAGCATTCAAAAAGGATGGGTCTGTGACTGCCGCCAACGCCAGTGGCATCAACGACGGCGCTGCCGCTGTCATGCTGATGAGTGCAGCCAAGGCAAAGGAATTGGGCTTGCCGGTGCTGGCCAGGGTGCATGCCTATGCCAGCGCTGGCTTGGACCCCACCATCATGGGCATGGGCCCGGTGCCCGCCTCCAAGCGCTGCCTGGAGAAAGCCGGTTGGAGCGCCACCGAACTGGATTTGATGGAAATTAACGAGGCATTCGCTGCGCAGGCCTGCGCGGTGAACAAAGAAATGGGCTGGGACACCAGCAAGATCAATGTGAACGGTGGTGCAATCGCCTTGGGCCATCCAATTGGTGCGTCGGGTTGCCGTGTGCTGGTCAGCTTGATCCATGAAATGAACAAGCGCGACGCCAAAAAAGGCTTGGCGTCTCTGTGTATCGGCGGTGGCATGGGTGTTGCGTTGGCCGTGTCGCGATAAATAGATTAAAAAAAACAAGCAAATTCAACAAAGGGATGTGAATCATGAGTGAACCGAAAGTAGCGTATGTAACTGGTGGCATGGGCGGCATTGGGACCGCCATTTGCAAGCGTTTGTGTGAGCAGGGCTTCAAAGTGATTGCGGGCTGTGGCCCCAATTCGCCACGCAAGGAAAAGTGGCTGGGTGAAATGCGCAGCGCTGGTTACGAGGTGTGGGCCAGCGAAGGAAACGTGGGTGACTGGGACAGCACTGTGCAGGCGTTTGAAAAGGTGAGGGCAGATCATGGCCCGGTGAGTGTGTTGGTGAACAATGCGGGCATTACCCGTGACGGCACTTTCGTGAAAATGAGCCGCGATGATTGGTCCGCAGTGATTGATACCAATTTGAATTCCTTGTTCAACGTCACCAAGCAGGTGATTGGCGGCATGATTGAACAGGGCTGGGGCCGCATCATCAACATTTCATCGGTCAACGGGCAAAAAGGGCAGTTTGGTCAAACCAACTACTCAACAGCCAAGGCGGGATTGCGTGGTTTCACAATGGCGCTTGCACAAGAAGTGGCCTCCAAGGGCGTGACCGTGAACACAGTCTCCCCTGGCTACATTGGGACAGACATGGTGAGAGCAATTCGTCCTGACGTGCTCGAAAAAATTGTGGCTGGAATCCCGGTCAAGCGCTTGGGCACACCCGAGGAAATCGCTTCGATTTGTGCATGGTTGGCCTCGGACGAGTCTGGATTTGCCACAGGAGCGGACTTCTCCCTCAATGGCGGTTTGCACATGGGTTGATTTGCCTGCGTTTTAGGGCGACCAATCCAAAAAAAGGCGGTATGATGTTGCACTGCACGTTGAACAGCGTGCAGTGCATTATTTTTTCTAAGTGCTTGTTTTTGAAATACTAACAGACCGTGCGCCCACGCAGGTGCAGCGGCGTGAAACACCAACCGAAGAGAAGAGAGGCATGGCTGACGCAACACGTTTGATTAAAAAATATCCCAACCGGCGTTTGTACGACACGCAAACCAGCAGCTACATCACGCTTGGCGATGTGAAACAGCTGGTGCTTCAAAACGAAAACTTCCAGGTGGTGGACGCGAAATCCAGCGAAGACCTGACTCGCAGCATTTTGTTGCAAATCATTTTGGAAGAAGAGACCGTGGGCGCCCCAATTTTTACCTCACCCATGCTCGCGCAAATCATTCGGTTTTATGGCAATGCCATGCAGGGCATCATGGGCACCTTCCTGGAAAAAAACCTCCAAGCGTTCATGGACATCCAGAACAGTTTTCAGGAACAAGGCAAGAGCATGGCCGATGGCAGCCAGTTCGCCAACCCAGAGCTGTGGTCTCAGTTCATGAGCGTGCAAACGCCTGTGATCCAGAGCATGATGAGCAATTACATTGAGCAAAGCAAAAACATGTTCGTGCAAATGCAAGATCAGTTTCAAAATCAAACACGCAATATTTTTACCAATTTCGGATTTCCCAATCCGGTGGACATGGCCAACATGGCGAACATGGCTGGTCGAAACAAGCCGGATCCCAATAAAAAGTAATTCTTAACATGCAAGAAAAGCCTGCTTCTGCCAAGCGCCCACCCAGTGTGGGCTTTGTTTCTTTGGGTTGTCCCAAAGCGCTCGTTGATTCTGAGCGGATTTTGACCCAGCTCAAGGTGGAGGGCTACGAGGTATCGCCATCTTACGAAGGGGCAGACCTGATTGTGGTCAACACCTGTGGTTTTATTGACAGCGCAGTCCAAGAGAGCCTTGACGCGATTGGTGAGGCCATCCATGCCAACGGAAAGGTGATTGTGACTGGCTGCCTGGGCGCGAAAAATGGCAATGAGGGCAAAGCGCTCATCACCACGCTTCACCCCAAAGTGCTTGCGGTCACTGGCCCCCACGCCACCGAAGAAGTGATGCAGGCGGTACACACCCATTTGCCCAAGCCGCACGATCCATTCGTGGATTTGGTGCCTGACCATGGCGTGAAGCTCACACCCAAGCACTACGCCTATCTCAAGATCTCCGAGGGTTGCAACCACCGTTGCACCTTTTGCATCATTCCGGACATGCGCGGAGACTTGGTCTCCCGGCCGATTGGTGAAGTGATTCGCGAGGCGGAAAGCCTCAGAAAATCCGGCGTCAAGGAGTTGTTGGTGGTGAGCCAAGACACCTCCGCGTATGGCGTGGACATCAAATACCGCACCGACTTTGTGAATGGTCGCCCGGTGAAAACCCAATTTCAGCAACTGGCCGAAGAGCTCGGCCAATTGGGGCTGTGGGTGCGCATGCATTACGTGTATCCATACCCCCATGTGGATCGTGTGGTGCCGCTCATGGCTGAAGGGAAAATTCTGCCTTACCTGGACATACCGTTTCAGCATTCTCACCCCGATGTGCTCAAGCGCATGAAGCGCCCCGCCAGCGGGGAGCGCAACATTGAGCGCATTCGCGCGTGGCGCGAGGTCTGCCCCGACATCACACTGCGCAGCACCTTCATTACGGGCTTCCCAGGGGAAACCGAGGCCGAATTTGAGCACCTGATGCAGTTCATCGAAGAAGCGCAGCTCGATCGTGTTGGTGTGTTTGCCTACTCTCCAGTGGAAGGCGCCAAAGCAAATGCCTTGCCAAACCCAGTGCCGGAGGAGGTGAAGGAAGAGCGGCGTGCTCGCTTGATGGCACTGCAAGAAAAGATCTCGCTTGCTCGCAACCAGGCCAAGCTTGGTCGAGTGATGGAAGTGATTGTGGACGAAACTGACGATGAAGGCATCGTCGCACGCAGCAAGGCGGATGCACCGGAAATTGACGGCAATGTGTTCATCCCCATGCCGGAATCCCAGGCCTTGCAGCCCAAGGTGGGTGATGTGTTGAATGTTTTGATTGACGACTGTGACGAGCACGATTTGTGGGGGCAGGTGCAAAGCCGCGCCTGAACTCAAACAGATATCGATTACAACTAGGAGATAGAGCGATGACGCGTGAAGTGGTGGTAGTGAGCGGTGTGCGCACCGCGGTGGGCGACTTTGGTGGCAGCCTGAAGGATTTTTCCCCAACGCAAATGGGCGCCATGGTGCTGAAAGAGGCAGTGGCCCGCGCTGGCGTGGCTGCCGACCAAGTGGGGCATGTGGTGTTTGGTCATGTGGTGAACTCGGAACCGCGCGACATGTACCTGGCCCGTGTGGCGACCATTGAAGGTGGCTTGGACAAAGCCACGCCGGCACTCACTTTGAACCGCTTGTGCGGTTCTGGTTTGCAGGCGATTGTGACGGCTGCTCAGAGCATCATGCTGGGCGATGCCGATGTTGCCATCGGCGGTGGTGCAGAAAGCATGAGCCGCGCCCCTTATATTTTGCCTGCGGCCCGATGGGGTGCCCGCATGGGCGACATGAAAGGCATCGACATGATGGTGGGTGCATTGCACGACCCATTCCACGTGATCCACATGGGAGTGACTGCCGAGAACGTGGCCAAGGAATTTGGCATTTCTCGTGAAGAGCAAGATGCTTTGGCTGTTGAAAGCCACAAGCGTGCAGCCAATGCAATCGCCAATGGTTACTTCAAAGACCAGATCCTGCCCGTGGAGATCAAGAGCAAGAAGGGCCCAGTGATGTTTGACACCGATGAACACGTTCGCGGTGATGCCACTTTGGAAGGCATGGCCAAATTGCGCACGGTGTTCCAGAAAGATGGCACGGTGACCGCTGGCAATGCCTCTGGATTGAACGATGGCGCGGCCGCTGTTGTTTTGATGGAGCGTGGTGCAGCCGAAAAAGCGGGTAAAAGGCCCATGGCGCGGCTGGTTGCTTACGCCAACACGGGTGTGGAGCCAACCATCATGGGAATCGGCCCTGTGTCAGCCACCAAAAAGGCTTTGGCAAAGGCCGGTCTGAAGATGGAAGACATGGACGTGATTGAGGCCAATGAAGCATTTGCAGCACAGGCGTGTGCGGTGACCAAGGAGTTGGGCATGGACCCCGCCAAAGTGAATCCCAATGGCTCTGGTATTTCAATTGGTCACCCAATTGGCGCCACAGGTGCAATTATTACCGTGAAGGCGCTGTACGAGCTGCAACGTGTGCAAGGGCGTTATGCGTTGGTGACCATGTGCATTGGGGGTGGTCAGGGCATCGCTGCAATTTTTGAGCGGATGTAATCCCGCTCAGTTTTGCGACAAGGGTTGGTTACATGTTTGCTTCAAACCATTTGCAAATGGTATCCAACCCACCATGGTTGATACAAAAATCGGTTTTTTCTTGTACCACCGGCTTGGCATGAAAGGCCACACTGGCCCCGGCAATTTCCATCATTTTTAGGTCATTGGAGCCATCGCCGACCACGATTGCTCGTGTTGCATCGCAACCGATCAAGCTGCAAGTTTCCAGCACAGTTTGTCGCTTCACCTCGGCGTCTACAATCGTGCCCAGCACGCGGCCAGTCAGGTGACCGTCCACGATTTCAAGTGTGTTTGAGCGGGTGTAATCCAGGCCCAGCACCTCTTTCATTTTGTCTGTGAAGAAGGTAAAACCACCGCTCACCAAAAGGGTTTTCCATCGCTTGACTTTGGCATACGCGATCAATTCTTGGGCACCTGGTGACAAACGCAGACGCTCCTCAAACACCGATTGCAGACAGCGCTCGGGCACACCTTTGAGCAGGGCCACGCGACGGTTCAGGCTTTCAGAGAAGTCTTTGATTTCCCCACGCATGGCGGCTTCGGTGATTTGAGACACCTCCATTTTTTTTCCGGCAAAGTCTGCAATTTCGTCGATGCATTCAATGGTGATTAATGTGCTGTCCATGTCCATGGCCAGCAGTTTGAACTCGCTTGCCTGAAATTCAGACTCTAAAATCGCAAAGTCGAATTGATGTGTTCTGCTCAAGGGACGCAGTAGTTCGGTGATGGCAGACTTTGCCAGGGTGTAGGATTCCGGAATGTCCAGTTGCACTTGATTGTTGTGAATCTCCACGCCTAAGGTTGGCAAATTCAGGACCTCTAATGCGCTGTGCACCTGCGCCTTTTGCAGGGCATGGGAAGAAAAAAACAGTCTGCTCATGGCGTATTCTCCGTTGTTGTTTCAGCCTGCGTGGGCATTGTGGCAAGCCAGGCTTGGGCTGCTCGATTGCCAGCCTGTGCCGCTTGTTTGTTCCACGCAATGCCCAGGGGCTTGTTGACCGGTATGCGCGTCCCTTCGTAAAGCAACACGCCCAGAAGATGCATTGCATCATCGTGGCCCTGACCTGCAGCGTTGTTTAACATGGCCAAAAGCGCAGGGTCCTCGGGTTGGAGCGGCACTTCATTGCGCAATACCAAATCTGCCAAGGTGTAGCTGGCTTGGGGGTGTGCAGCCCGTGCTGCACGTCTTAACCAGTAAAGGCTATCCTCATCAGGGAATTGAGACAATTCAAACATGGCCTGCGCGCTCTCGTGATTGGCCATCGTGTAAAGCAGCCTGCGTTTGGTGTCCGAAGCATGGTCGTCTTCATGGCGCTTCAGGGCGTACTCAGTGCACGGAAGGTACGAGTCCGCGCACAGCAACAGCAATTGTTCAGCTTCAATTTTGCTATGCCCAAATGGCTGTTCGAGTTGGCTTTCCAAAACAGTTTGTGAATACAAAAACTGCGCTGGCTTGTGTTGTTCACGGGCCGCCCGGCGCAACCAGCCCAAACCCTCGGTGAGTTGATGGCTGAGGTCGCCAGGTGTTGCACCCAATACATCCAACAACAGCAGTTGACCCAATTGGTATTGGGCTTCCACATGATTTTGAAGGGCGGCTTTTCCAAACCAAACACGGGCGATTTTCAAATCACGTGGCACAGCATCGCCTTGCATGCGCATCAAGCCCAGTGTGGTTTGAATTTCAGGGTCGCCACGCTTTGCTTTTTCTAGCAATGCGTTGTACACGACGCTGCCTTGGCTGGGTTGCGCGCATGCACCGCTTGCCCAAAAGACCTGCATCAACAGTACGCTGGCTGCAACAATACGGCATTGGGTGGCGCGCTTTTTCATCATGCGAGTTGCTTGATCAAGCCCTTTAAAAACTGCACACGATCGCTGACTTTTGGCATGCCGCGATTGATTCTCAAACGATCAGCGCCAGCAAGTTTCATGTCCTTCTCCTTTTGGATCATCAGAATGATTTTGCCTGCGTCCACATTGGGTTGTGGATCAAATTGCACCACCGTGGCATCGCTGGAACTGTCAATTTTTTGCACACCCAAAGGCTTTGCCAATAATCTTAAACGGTGCGTGTCCATCAGCGCCACCGCGGGGTCTGGCAATTTGCCGAAGCGGTCAATCAACTCTTCCTGAATCAAGGCAATCTCGTCCAGATCTTCCGCACTGGCCAGTCGTTTGTAAAGCGTTAGACGCTCGTGCACGTCGGGGCAGTAGTCCTCGGGCAGCAGGGCGGGCGTGTGCAGGTTGATCTCAACTGTGGCATGAAGCGGTGCGGTCAAGTCTGGCTCCTTGCCCGCGCGAAGGCTGCGAACAGCGTGGTTAAGCATGTCGGAATACATTTGGAAACCAACTTCATGCACGTTCCCGCTTTGGTTGGCACCCAGCACCTCACCTGCACCTCGAATCTCCAGGTCATGCATGGCAAGGTAAAAGCCGCTGCCCAAGTCTTCCATCATGGTGATGGCCTCTAAGCGTCGCTCGGCGGTTTTGCTCAGGCCTTCTTCGTTGTTGACCATGAGGTAGGCATACGCCTGGTGATGGCTGCGGCCCACGCGACCCCGCAATTGGTGCAGCTGGGCCAAACCAAACTTGTCGGCCCGGTGAATCACGATGGTGTTGGCAGAAGGCACATCAATCCCGGTTTCAATGATGGTGGTGCACAGCAGCACATTGAAGCGTTGCTGATAGAAATCTCGCATCACCCGTTCAAGGTCACGTTCATTCATTTGCCCGTGTGCAATGCCAATCCGCGCCTCTGGGATAACTCTCTCCAGTGCCTCTTTTCGGTTTTCTATGGTGTCCACTTCATTGTGGAGGTAGTAAACCTGGCCGCCGCGCTTCAATTCGCGTAACACGGCTTCGCGAATCACGCTGTCGGTCTCCCGGCGAACAAACGTTTTGATGGCAAGCCGGCGTTGTGGTGCCGTGGCAATCACAGAAAAATCCCGAATACCTTCCATGCTCATGGCCAATGTGCGCGGAATGGGCGTGGCAGTCAGTGTGAGTACATCCACTTCTGCTCGAAGGTTTTTGAGGGCCTCTTTCTGACGAACGCCGAAGCGATGTTCCTCGTCAATAATCACCAGACCAAGTCTGGAAAACTCAATCTCGGCGCTCAAAACCTTGTGTGTGCCGATGATGATGTCGGCCTTGCCAGCATTGATCAAATCCACCGCCTCGCGGATTTCTTTGGCAGATTTGAAGCGCGACAGCTCCACGACCTTGACCGGCCAGTCTGCAAATCGGTCCGAAAAGGTCTGAAAGTGTTGCTCAGCCAGCAGTGTGGTCGGCGCCAGCAACACCACTTGTTTGCCGTCCATCACGCTGACAAACGCAGCACGCAATGCCACTTCGGTTTTTCCAAAACCCACATCGCCGCACACCAGTCGGTCCATGGGGCGTGGGGATGTCATGTCATTGATCACAGCCTGGATGGCTGCGGCTTGATCGGCGGTTTCTTCAAAGCCGAATTTTTCGACAAAGGCCTCGTAATCGCCAATGCTCAACTTAAATTCATGGCCCTTGCGCAGTGCACGCCGTGCATACAGGTTGAGCAACTCGGCCGCGGTGTCACGCACCATCTTCGCCGCTTTGTTTTTGGCTTTTTCCCATTGGCCAGAGCCCAACGCATGCACCGGCGCGGTGTCTGGGTCGGCGCCGCTGTACCGCGCAATCACATGCAGCTGTGCGACAGGCACAAACAGGTTGGCACCGTTGGCATACTCGAGGTGTAAAAACTCAGACGCTCCTTCGCCCAAGTCCATGCTGGTGAGCCCTTTGTACCGGCCAATGCCATGTTGCTGATGCACCACGGGGTCACCCACCTTCAACTCGGACAGGTCGCGAATCATGGATTCAACGTTGCTCTGCCGTTCTTGTTTTCGCCGAGCCCCCCGCCGCTTCGGGGCCAAAGAGAACAGTTCGGTTTCGGTGACGAAAGCCACCCGGTGGATTTGCCCGTGCAACACGCCAAATCCCTGATCGAGCACGGCGGTGCACAGCGTGAACGCATGCCCTTCCTGCAAGGCCTCTTGGAGGGAGGGGGATTGGCGGGGTTTCAATCCGTGTTCTGCAAAATACTGGCTCAGCGTTTCGCGGCGACCATCACTGGGCGCCACCACAATCACCTGTTGATAGCCGTTTGCTTGACCAGCGTGTTGCACCAAGGCGCGCAACTTGTAGACAGGGTCCTCGGCTTTGCGGTCGGCAGACAAATCTGGCAGGCGTACGCCCTGATACTCTGGCAACACGGCATTTTTGCTGGCAGACAGGTTCACCCGCGCAGCGTCTTCAAACTGGCCGTAAAATTCCTCAGCTCGGAGGTAAATCTCATTGGGTCGAAGAATGGGTCTTTCAATGTCTTTGGATAAAAAGTCGAACCGACTTTGTGTGTCTGCCCAAAAGGTTTGAAGCGCTTGGTCCACATCCCCGTGCTGCACCATCACCCAAGGTGTTTTGGGCAGATAGTCGGCCAAAGTCGCGGTGTTTTCAAAAAAAAGGGGCAGGTAGTATTCGATCCCCGCGGTGGCCACTCCACTGCCCATGTCTTTGTAAATGGTGACCCGCGACGGGTCTCCTTCAAAACGCTCACGCCAACGGCTTCTAAACTGCGCACGACTTTGCTCGTCCATGGGGTATTCCCGCCCAGGCAACAGACGCATTTCTCGCACCGGGTACAGGCTGCGCTGCGTGTCCACATCGAAGGTTTTGATGGATTCGATCTCGTCATCAAACAAATCGATGCGCAGAGGCAGGGCAGTGCCCGTGGGGAACAAGTCGATGATGCCCCCGCGTATGCAGTATTCACCTGGGGTCATCACCTGTGAAACATGGCTGTATCCCGCGGTCGTGAGCTGTTCGCGAAGCTTTTTTTCGTTGAGTTTGTCGCCAGTTTTAAAATAAAAAGTGCTGCCTGCCAAAAATGACGGTGGCGCCAAACGTTGAATGGCCGTGGAGGCGGAGACGATCAACACATCCAATTCGCCCTGTTGGGTTTGGTACAACGTGGCCAAACGCTCCGAGACAAGGTCTTGATGCGCGGACAGGCTATCGTAAGGCAGGGTCTCCCAGTCGGGCAGGTAATGCACGCGCAAGGTTGGGGCAAACAGCAGGATTTCGTCTTGAAGGCGAGTCGCGTCGTGCGGGTTGGCGCACACGATGAGACACAACTTGCCCTGGCTTTGACTGTGAAAACACAGTTGGGCCAACAAAAATGCATCTGCGCTGGCCGGCGGGTGTGCCAAGCTGAGCCTGTGCCCGCTGGTGAGCTGAAAAGACGAAGTAAAATGTGACAGCATAAAGAGACCCTCTGAGCAACCGGCAATGATCGGGGGAGGGCATTTGAAACAAGCCCCGTATTATACGGGGCCTGCCTCATGCAATGGAACCAGCGCGCATGCCTAAAGTGGCAAAGTATTTTGGATTGATCCCGGCCGGAGGAAGCGGTCAGCGCTTTGGCGCGAGTTTTCCCAAGCAGTACGCCGATCTGGGGGGTGTTGCTGTGCTTCAGCGCAGCGTGCAAGCCTTGTTGGCAGACCCACGGATCGAGGTGGTCTACGTGGTGGTCGCTCAAAACGATTCGCGGGCAAACTGCCTGCTTGCCGGCATGGCGCGGGTTGAGGTGCTCGCCTTGGCAGGGCCTGAGCGAGCAAACACCGTGCTGAATGCTTTGACGCATTTGCTGAAGGGCAATCATCTTGCCCCAACCGATTGGGTTCTCGTTCACGACGCGGCACGCCCAGGGTTGTCTAATTCTGCATTGGCGCGCCTGATTGACCACGCAGGTGATCACCCCTCGGGCGGTTTGCTGGCCCTGCCTGTCGTCGACACGCTCAAAAGAGCCACCGTGCAGGATGGTACGGCGAACGTACAACAAACCGTTCCTCGGGCGGGTCTTTGGGCGGCACAAACGCCCCAAATGTTCAGGGCAGGGGCTTTGGGAGATGCAATCGCAGGATGTCTCGAGCAGGGGACCTTGTTAACCGATGATGCCAGCGCGATGGAATGCCTGGGGCATTCCCCTTTGCTTGTCCCTGGCCACATCGAGAACATGAAAATCACATTGCCTGCCGATTTGGAGGCGGTTGCAAAATTATTGGGCCTCGGGATTGGCCCAGCGCTGGAGAGCACATGAGCGATTTGACTGCACTGCGGATCGGGCAGGGCTATGATGTTCACCGTTTGGTGGAGGGTCGCAAGCTCATCTTGGGTGGCGTGCACATTGAGTCACCCTTCGGCTTGCTGGGACATTCGGATGCCGATGTCCTGTTGCATGCGGTGACCGATGCCATTTTGGGCGCCTGTGGTTTGGGTGACATTGGTACCCATTTTTCAGACACCGACCCAGCTTTCGAAGGGGCAGACAGTGGCCTGTTGTTAAAAGCTGTTTTGGCCAAAGCGCGAGCTGCGGGTTTTGTATTAATCAATGTGGACAGCACCGTGGTGTGCCAAGCCCCCAAGTTGGCGCCTCACATGCCCGCAATGCACCAAAGCCTGGCCTGGTTGTGTGACTTGCCACGGGGTTGTGTCAATATCAAAGCGAAAACAAACGAGAAGCTGGGTTATTTGGGTCGCAAAGAAGCCATCGAGGCACAGGCCGTTGTGCTGATGCGGGTGATGTCTTGAGCGGCATCACATCGCAAACATCGCCCTGTGTGTTGGCCATCACCACCAGTGCTGGCGTTGCCCACGTTGCGGCCTCCACCGCCGAGGGGGTGGTGCTTTTTGAATATTCAATCCACGATTACAAAACCCAATCGTTGGCTTTGTTGCCCATGCTCCAACAACACATGGCGCAAGCCGATGTGCAAGTTGATCAAATTCAGGCCATTGCGGCAGACATCGGCCCAGGGGGATTTACAAGCCTGAGAACCACCTGCGGTGTGGTTCAGGGATTGGCCACTGCCTGGGGAGTGCCGGTTGCACCCATTAGCAGTTTTGAGTGCCTGGCCGCCCACGCCCAGTCCAAGCAGGTGCCAACAGCGCATGGGATACGCTGCTTGCTGGATGCAAGACTGGGCGAACTGTATTGCGCGACATTGCGCTTAGGCACCCATGGCACTGTGTGGTTGAGAGAGCCTTTTTTGGTCTCTATTGAAGATGCCTGGAAGAACCCCTGGAACGATGGGGAATGCGAACTTCCCACCGCGATGACCGACGCGGTCGCTGATCTGTTGCCCGCACCCTGGCCCCCAGGCACCTGGATTGGTCCAATCAGCGCTGTGGCCTTGGCTGCCATGGGATGGCAGGCTGTGCACAATCGCGTCACTGTAGAGCCCTTGGCTTGCCAACCCATGTATGTGCGTGACAAAGTGGCGCAAACAACTGCTGAGCGAGTGGCAGGCAAACATGGCCGTGTTTAGCATTCGTCCGATGACAGAGGCCGACGTCCCGGCAGTGATGTTGGTGGAGGCGCAAACCTATGAGTTTCCCTGGACAGACCGCAATTTTTACGATTCGATGCGGGCGGGTTATGGCATGCATTGCATGTGGCTTGATGCGCAACTGGCTGGATACATCGTCTTGATGCAAGTGGTGGATGAATTTCATTTGCTTAATATTTCTATTCGGCCAGATTTGCAGGGCAAGGGGCATGGCAAACACCTGCTCCTGTGGGGCATTGAGCAGGCCCGCATGTCGGGCGCCACAGGCATGTTGCTGGAAGTGCGACCAAGCAATGCCGCCGCACGAGCCCTTTATGAAAAGCACGGCTTTAAATTAATCGGTGTACGCAAAAACTACTACCCAGCCCACACGGGTCGAGAGGATGCTTTGGTGATGTTCAAGAATTTCAATGCGGTGGTTTGAACATGGTTGATCGATCCACGCTGTTTGAAGCCATGGGTTTGGGTCCTGTTTGGACTTTGCGCGAGCCGCCTGGCATTGCAACGCAAACACCTCAAGTCGAGTCGCTGCCTGGTGGTGAGACGATTGATTTGTCGGTTTTGCGCAATGTGGTGCAGTCTTGCAAGGCCTGCAACCTGTGTACAACGCGCAAGCAGACTGTGTTCGCCGACGGTCTTGAAAGTGCCCCACTGATGGTTGTGGGTGAAGCGCCCGGTGCGGATGAGGATGCCACCGGATTGCCTTTTGTGGGGCGCGCCGGGCAGTTGCTCGATCGCATGTTGCATGCGGTGGGCGCCAGCAGGACCAACAATGTGTACATCGCCAACGTGCTGAAGTGCCGCCCGCCGGGTAATCGGGATCCAGAGTCTTCGGAGATCGAGCAGTGCTTCCCATTCCTTGCCCAACAAATCCTGGCGGTGTCACCGAAGGCGCTGCTGTTGGTGGGGCGATTTGCTATTCAAACCCTGCTCAAAACCGATCAAGCGGTTGGCAAATTGCGCGGGCGCTTGCATGTTGTCGAGGTTGGCGCTTTGCGTATTCCTGCGGTGGTTACCTACCACCCTGCATACTTGTTGCGCCGGCCCGAGGAAAAGGCCAAGGCGTGGGACGATTTGCTGCTTCTCAAACAGCAGGCGGAATGCCTACAGGCCGATCTTCGCCAATCCTAGATTCCACATTGAACAGGCGCTGGTTGCGCCTGTGCCAAATGATCACCAACAGCATGGTGAGCATCACAAACCCACCGAACATCAAAATCACGTGATTCACATGCACGTCGTAACTGATGAGCAGGGCATACACGCCCAGCATCGTGAGCACAGAGATGTTCTCATTGAAGTTTTGGATCGCGATGGATCGACCTGCGCTCATCAGCACATGCCCGCGATGTTGTAGCAGCGCGTTCATGGGCACCACAAAAAAGCCGCTTAGCGCACCCACCACTGTAATCAAAATATAAGCCGTTGTGAGGTTATTCACCAAGGTCATGGTCATGCACACCAAGCCCATCAAAATGCCCATGGGCAGCACCACCATGGATTTTTTAAGAGGAATCATTTTGGCAGCAACCACAGCGCCAGCGGCCACACCAAAGGCACAAACACCTTGCAGGATCGCGCCCTTGTCCAGGCTCAAACCCAGGGCGATTTCGGCCCATTTCAAAACAATGAACTGAAGCGTGGCACCAGCGCCCCAAAACAGCGTGGTGACCGCCAGGGAAATTTGGCCGAGTTTGTCTGACCACAATTGCTTCACGCATCCCATGAACTTCCGGGTCATGACAATGGGATGATTCAGTTGAGGCTCATATCGTGCACCAGTGTCTGGAATTCGCAAGTTAAATACAGCCGCGATCAGATAGCCAGCTGTGATGACGAATACCGCTGCCTCTGCAGGCGTGTCCATGCCGTCGGTTACACCGGGAATGTGCAATTGCATCAGGTACTCTGCAGTCCCCGGTGCAATCAGAATGCCGCCCAGCACCGTACCCAGAATGATGGAAAGCACCGTCAATCCTTCAATCCAGCCATTGGCCTCCACAAGCCGATCGTGTGGAAGGAGCTCTGTCAGTATGCCGTACTTGGCTGGCGAATATGCCGCGGCACCCAATCCAACCACAGCGTAGGAAATCAATGGATGCACCCCCACAAACATCATGAGACAGCCGATGATCTTGATGGAATTGGTGATGAACATCACTTTGCCCTTGGGCAGCGTGTCGGCAAATCCACCCACAAAGGGCGCCAGCAGCACATAGGAAACCACAAAGAACAACTTCAGAAGAGGGGTCATCCACTCTGGAGACTGGATTTGAAACAGCAGGGCAATCGCTGCAATCAGCAGGGCGTTGTCCGCGAGCGACGAAAAAAATTGCGCCGCCATGATGGTGTAAAAGCCAGGTTTCATTAACAGTTGGTGGTGCATGCGCCAAATTTGGGCACACGCTGATACGCTGCTCGTTCAAGGGTGTTGTGGCGTTATATCATATTCATTGAGCAGGCGTGTGTCGCCACACCCAATTTTCTCTGTTACAAATCCAAGCAGCCCCACCCAATTCGCCCACATGCCAAGACCCATACATGCCACGGTCCACCCCAGTGCAATTGAGCACAATCTCAGTGTAATCAAGGGTTTGCTCGCCGGTAGGTCTTGCATGCCTGTGGTCAAAGCCAACGCATATGGGCATGGCTTGCAACGTGTTTTGACTGCGATGCATTCGGCCGACGCCCTGGCGATTTTGGAAATTGAAGGTGCAGTTGCACTGCGAAAAATGGGCTGGGAAAAGCCGATCCTGTTGCTGGAAGGGTGTTTCGATTCTGCTGACCTTGATCTGGCCTTGGCGTGGAACCTGGACTGGGTGGTGCACCATGCAGACCAATTGGCCCAATTGCTTGCCTTGCCTGTAGCCAACCGAGCGAGTGCATTTGAAAGGCCCCCACGTATCTTCCTGAAAGTGAACACTGGCATGAATCGCCTTGGTTTTGCCATGCGGGAGGCCCCTGCGGCAATCAAGGCCCTGGAAGCCTTTGCGCAAACACATGGTTGGTCAACACCGGTGCTGATGACGCACTTCGCCAACGCCGATGTGGCCAATCCCATGGAGGCCGTTCCAAGCGCACTGGTTCAGCACAATTTGCTTATGCAAATCAAACCCGCGCACTGGCAAACAAGCTTGGGCAACTCGGCTGCGGTTTTAAATTGCACGGCGTGGGTGGGCAATATTGCTCGACCAGGCATCGCTGTATATGGGGCCACACCAGGTCCTCGCCGGGCAGCAGAATATGGCTTAAAGCCTGCGATGCAGTTGATCAGCCAAATACTGGCGGTTCAACAGCTCAAGGCTGGTGAGCGGGTGGGGTACGGTGCCCGTTGGCAGGCCCAGCGAGACAGCCGCATCGCCGTGGTTGCATGCGGCTACGCGGACGGCTACCCGCGCCATGCACCAGATGGCACACCCACGGGAGTGTGCGGGCACGTGGCTCCCTTGGTTGGTCGGGTGTCCATGGACATGCTGACCATCGACATCACCGACATTCCTCAAGCCACCGTGGGCACCTCTGTGGAACTGTGGGGCAATCAGATTGCGGTGGATGACGTGGCGCAATGTTGCAGCACCATCGCCTATGAGCTGTTGTGTGCGGTTGCCCCCCGCGTTCCTATGTTTGTGAAGGAATGAGTCGCTGTGGCAAAAACAAAATCCCAATACCAGTGCACTGAATGCGGTGCCGTGTTCGCAAAATGGCAAGGCCAGTGCAGCGATTGCGCTGCATGGAATACCCTGGTGGAATCTGCCGTGAGTGCAGCGCCGGCCAAATCCAATCGGTTTTCCGCCTTGGCTGCGCAAAGCAATCAGGTCGTGAAGTTGTCAGAAATCCAGGCGCAGGAGCATCCACGCTTCAGCAGCGGCGTGAGTGAGTTTGATCGTGTGCTCGGCGGTGGCATGGTTCCAGGCATGGTGGTTTTGCTGGGCGGAGACCCTGGGATTGGCAAATCCACCTTGCTTCTCCAGTCCATGGTCACACTGGCTCAAACGCACAGCACCTTGTACGTGAGCGGCGAAGAGTCGGCTGGGCAAATCGCTTTGCGAGCCCAGCGGCTTGGTTTGGAACACACCGACCTGCATGTGCTCACAGAAATTCAGCTTGAGCAAATTCTTGCCCAACTCGAAAATCTTAAACCCCATGTGTTGGTGATTGACTCTATCCAGACCCTGTACACGGCGGAGCTGTCTGCTGCGCCTGGATCGGTGAGCCAAGTGCGAGAATGCGCGAGCCAACTCACCCGAGTGGCAAAAGCCATGGGCATTACTACCATATTGGTTGGGCATGTGACCAAAGAGGGCACATTGGCTGGCCCTCGGGTGTTGGAGCATATTGTGGACACGGTGCTGTATTTTGAGGGTGACTCACAATCCTCTTTTCGACTCGTCCGGGCGTTCAAAAACCGGTTTGGTGCCGTCAACGAGCTTGGCGTGTTTGCCATGACCGACCGGGGTTTGAAAGGGGTGAATAACCCTTCCGCGTTGTTTTTGTCTCAACACACAGAATGGGTTGCCGGTTCCTGTGTCATGGTGACGCAAGAGGGTGCGCGCCCACTGCTCGTAGAAATTCAAGCCTTGGTTGACAGCTCGCATTCGCCTGCTCCTCGCCGACTCTCCGTGGGGCTCGAGCAAAACAGGTTGGCCATGTTGTTGGCTGTGATGCACCGCCACGCTGGTTTGCAGTTTTTCGACCAAGATATTTTCATCAACGCGGTCGGAGGGGTAAGGATTTCAGAACCTGCTGCCGACCTGGCCATTGTCTTGGCCATGGTTTCCTCGCTGAAAAACAAGCGCTTGCCCAAAGAGTTGGTGGTTTTCGGAGAAATTGGCTTGTCTGGCGAAATTCGGCCTGCCCCCAGGGGGCAAGAGCGTTTGCGCGAGGCGGCAAAACTTGGATTTACCCACGCGATTGTGCCCGCCAGCAACGCTCCAAAACAGGCCATCAAAGGTTTGCAGGTCATCGGCGTTGAGCGAATCGAAAAAGCACTTGATGCGTTGCGCACAACCTTGGATTGTTTTTGACTAAACGTTTGATTGGGCCGACAATTGCGCCAGTTCAATCATCATCCACCCAATGAGTTACTCCATGCATCAAAGCCCCTGGAACAGTAAATGGCTGCTGGCCCCTTGTTTGACCTTGATGCTGGTGGCGTGCTCTCGGCCAGAAATTGACACAGCCGAGGTGATTCGTCCTGTGCGGGTGATTGAACTGTCCCCGGCCAGTGTGGACCAAGTGGAGAGTTTTCCTGCGCAATTGGAACCCCGCCATCAGGCCAAGCTCAGCTTCCAGGTCGGAGGCAAGCTCCTTGAACGCCACGTGGACGTTGGCGACCGGGTGATCAAAGGTCAAGCCCTTGCTCGCATCGACCCGCAGGACTTGACCCTTGGCCTGCGTGCTGCCCAGGCGCAATTCGATGCAGCGAGCGCAGATCTGACCCAGTCCAAAACAGATCTCGAGCGCGCCAAGAGCTTGAAATCACAAAACTTTGTCAGCCAAGCCGAGGTAGACCGCAGACAGCTCGCCTTCGATGCGGCAAGCAGCCGACATGCACAAGCGCAAGCTCAACTCAATGCACAGCGCAATCAGAGTGCCTATGCGACTTTGCGTGCGCCTGGCGACGGTGTGATTTCAGCGGTGTATGTTGATGCAGGTCAAGTGCTTGCTGCTGGCCAGTCTGTTTTGGCTTGGGCCAATGAATCGGCTGTACAAGCCACCTTTGCGGTGCCAGAAGGGCGCGTGCAAACCATTCAACCAGGCATGAAAGCCCAAGTGGTTTTGTGGGCCGGCGGTAAATCTTTGGATGCAGTGGTTCGGGAGGTGTCGCCAGTGGCTGACCCCATGACGCGCACCTACAGTGTGCAGGCGGATTTGAAGGGGGCCACACCCGAGGCACGCTTGGGCATGAGTGCCACCATTCAATTCATCAAAGCGGCGGACCAATCCTCATTTTCCCTGCCCATGTCTGCCTTGGTGGCGGCGCACACCGGTGCTTATGTGTGGGTGTTTGATGAGGCCCAGGGTGTTGTGAACAAGCGGGTCGTGCAGCCTCACGACGTCTCCGAGAGCGCCTTTTTGGTCAAAGAAGGTTTGAAGGCCGGCGAGCTCGTGGTCACCGCGGGCACCCATGTGCTCAATGAGGGCCAAAAGGTGCGTCGTTTCATCGAGCCGGGCAGCATCAAACCATGAGAAACATCAATCTCTCGCGCTGGGCGCTGGAAAATCAGCCCTTGATCCGCTATTTGCTGGCGGTGTTTCTGATGGCTGGTGCCGCCGCATTTTTCGCCTTGGGGCAAGAGGAAGACCCACCGTTTGTGTTTCGAGGCATGGTGGTGCGGGCCTATTGGCCAGGTGCCACCGCAATGCAAATGGCGCAACAGGTGGCAGATCCAATTGAAAAAATAATTCAAGAAGTGCCGTATGCGGACAAAATTCGCTCCTACTCAAAGCCGGGCGAAACCGTGATTTTTCTTCAGCTGGAAGACAGTGCACCACCCAAGCAGGTTCAGGATGTTTGGTACACCACCCGAAAGCGAATTTCGGACGCTTCCCGCAGCCTGCCCAAGGGGGTCGTGGGGCCATTCTTCAATGATGAATTTGGTGACACCTTTGGCGTGCTGTTGGCCTTCTCCGCGGACGGATTCCAATACAACGAGTTGAAAGATTTTGTGATCCAAGTGCGGCAGGAGCTTCTCAAAGTGCCAGATGTCGCCAAGGTTCAAATGCTTGGTGTGCAAGCCGAAAAAGTTTTCATTGATGTGTCGCATTATCGTTTGGCTCAATTGGGTATATCTGCCAACGATGTGCTTGGACAAATCAACGGCCAAAACGCGGTGGTGTCCCAAGGTGTGTTGAGTCTGGATGATCAAAAGATTTGGTCCCGCATCGAAGGCCAATATGAGTCCGTGGAGGACATTGCCAACACGCCCATCCGTGCCGGAACAAACACCTTGATGCTCAAGGACATTGCCCAAGTGTATCGGGGGTACGAAGATCCGCCCATCTCCAAGATGCGTTACAACGGCAAGGAGGTGATTGGGCTGGGCATTTCGATGGTCAACGGCGGTGACATCATTGCGCTGGGCGAAAACCTGCGCAAAGCAGAGCAGCGCATTCTCGCCCAGTTGCCGATTGGCATCGACATGCAACGCGTGGCCGACCAACCGCAGTCTGTTCGCACCTCTGTGAGTGAATTTGTCAAAGTGCTGATCGAGGCCATCGTGATCGTGCTGGCGGTGAGCTTTGTCAGCCTCGGCATGCACACAAAACCTTTTCGTGTTGACATGCGCCCCGGTCTGGTGGTGGCACTCACCATTCCCCTTGTCTTGGCCCTTACATTCTTGGCCATGTCATTTTTCAACATCAATTTGCACAAAATTTCGCTAGGCGCGCTCATCATCGCCTTGGGGCTGTTGGTTGACGACGCGATCATTGCTGTGGAAATGATGGTGCGCAAACTGGAGGAGGGATACTCGCGGTTTGATGCCGCCATATTTGCCTACGACTCCACGGCCATTCCAATGCTCACTGGCACGCTGATCACAGCAGCGGGTTTTTTGCCAATTGCATTGGCCCAGAGTGCCGCAGGGGAATACACCTTCTCTATTTTTGCGGTCACAGCGATTGCGTTGATTCTGTCCTGGTTTGTGGCCGTTATTTTTGTGCCTTACATCGGCTATTGGCTGCTAAAGAAGCCCAGTGGTGACCATGCGCCACACGAGGTATTTGACACCCCGTTTTACCAGCGATTCCGCGGTTGGGTTGCATGGTGCATCCATCACCGCTGGATCACCATCGCCGTGACTGTGTTGGCCTTTGTCGGTGGCGGGTATTCGTTCAAATTCATTGAGCAACAGTTTTTCCCGGATTCAAATCGGCTCGAGATCATGGTCAATCTGTGGCTTCCAGAGGGAACTTCGTTTGCAGAAACTGAGCGGCAAACCAAAACGCTTGAGGCCTGGTTGGCACAACAGCCAGAAGTGACGGGTTACACCGCTTTTGTGGGTGATGGTGCCCCACGCTTTTATTTGTCGCTGGACCAAAAGTTTGTTCAAAGCAATTTGGCCGAATTCATTGTGACGCCCAAAAGTTTTGAGGACCGAGAATTGTTGCGTAAAAAGCTCAAATCCCACCTTGAGCAAAACTTTCCGGACATTCGTCCACGCATCACCTTGCTCCCCAATGGGCCGCCTGTCACTTACCCAGTCCAATTTGTGGTGCAGGGCCCCGATCCTCGGGTGGTTCGTGCAGTGGCTGATCGGGTTAAAACCGCGGTTGCCAGCAGCCAGTACACACGGGGCACGCATGACAATTGGAATGAAAACATCAAGGTCATGAAGGTCGAAGTGGACCAGGCGCGTGCACGCGCACTGGGCGTGAGCAGCGAGAGCATCGCCGAGGCCTCGCATGTGATTTTGTCAGGCGCGCCCATTGGGCAATACCGTGAGAACAATCGCCTCATCGACATTGTGTTTAGAAACCCGGCCACGGAACGCGACACACTGGCCGAGTTACTTAATGCCAATGTGCCCACGGCCAAAGGCACTTACGTGACCTTGTCGCAAGTGGGGCGTGTGGACATGTCCTTTGAGCCTGGCGTGATTTGGCGAGAAAATGGCGACTTTGCCATCACTGTGAAGGCCGATGTGGTCTCTGGCATTCAAGGCACCACCGTGGCTCTCGCCATGGACAAAGCCCTTGCCCCACTGCGTGCTGAGCTGCCCCTGGGGGTTGTGGTCAAACTTGATGGTCTAGCTGCCGATTCAGGCAAGGCACAGCAGTCCATCATGGTCAATGTACCGCTCATGCTGTTCATTGTACTCACACTGCTCATGTTGCAACTCAAGAGCTTTGGGCGAACGTTGCTGGTGTATTTCACCGGTCCACTGGGGATCATTGGTGCGGCATTGGCGTTGATCGTGAGTGGCAAGCCATTTGGTTTTGTAGCGCAATTGGGGGTCATCGCGCTCTTTGGCATGATCATCCGCAATTCGGTGATCTTGGTGGACCAGATTGAGCAGGATCGAGCCGCGGGCGTGCATCCTTTTGAGGCCATTGTGGAATCCACCATCCGACGGTCGCGCCCCATTTTGCTGACTGCTGCAGCCGCTGTTTTGGCCATGATCCCACTCATGCGTTCCCAGTTTTGGGGACCCATGGCTGTGGCCATCATGGGAGGGCTGATTGTGGCCACCTTGCTCACGCTGTTCTTCTTGCCCGCGTTGTACGCCGCCGCTTACCGAATCAAAAAACCCTGAGTCGGCTCACCACTGCAACACATGGGTGGTCCAGGCCAGGGTGAATTTTTTCCAGGGTGTCAGCGCCTTTTGTTCAGAGAGCAAACGCATGCCGTCGTTTTGATGCACACGCCAAGCGGCAAGTTGCATGCGGTAGAGCGCACGAAGGGGCCTGCAAAACAATCGCTGCGCCTTGGGCATGTTTTGCCACGCCTCCTCAGCCAGTCCGTTGATGTGCTTCACCAAGTCAGCAAACAGGGCGCTGGTGTTTGCATTGTGTTCACGCCGTTTGATTTGAGCTGCATCCACCCCGTGTTTGCTCAGCATGTCCAAGGGCACGGGTTGAAATTGTTGGTCCAGGTACTTTGCAAGATGTAACAACTGCGCAAGTTGGCCACTTGCCGACCAAAATGCCAAAAGGGCGTCGGTGTTGCCAGCCAACAAGCCTTCCTCCAGCATGCGTGCTTTTAGCAACTCGATCCAAGGCTGGTTCAAAGCCTGGCAATGGGCATTCCAGTCTGAGAGGCTATTAAACCGCCGTGCTTCGCAGCCTTGCACCGTGGTTTCTATCAATTGTGCCCATTCCTCGGCATCCAGCGCAGCGACGGTGCGAATCGACATGGCTGCAATCACCGGATGAACATTTGAGTTATTGGCTGCTCCGCTCAAGGCATTGCGCCACCACCCCAGCTTTACCTGGGTAAGACCGGCCTCCAGCTGGCGCAGGCTGGCCTGCCGAAGCTCGTGGTTTAAGGCAAAACAGCCCAACCAGAAAGCCTTCAACGGCTCTGGCAGAAACAGCGTGGCGTAGTGCAGGGCGCTGACGGGACCTGCTATTTTTTCTCGGCAATAAGCCAAAGGGTTCTCAAGTGACATGGGCCGCATAATACGCGCTATAATGGAAGGCTACATGCGGATGTGGCGAAATTGGTAGACGCACCAGATTTAGGTTCTGGCGGGGTGACCCGTGAAGGTTCGAGTCCTTTCATCCGCACCAAAACTCCTTCCCTGTGCCGCACCCGGCGAGCCAAACCCGCTCCATACTTGTGTAAGATATCGGCAATTGTAGAACCATTCCTCCAAGTCCGGTGGGAGTTCTTCTAACCCCATTAACCCTGTCGGCCACCGGCCGGATTCTAGTCCAAGAGTTT
>DASUDK010000132.1:0-2161 GCA_036275655.1 Limnobacter sp.
TGGCACTGAAGCGCGTGCGCGAGCAGATGGGCCTGGACAACGTGCAGATCATGATTCCGTTTGTGCGCACCTTGAACCAGGCTGCCCGTGTGGTCGACCTGTTGGCACGCAACGGTTTGAAGCGTGGCGACAATGGCCTGAAGCTCATCATGATGTGTGAAGTGCCTTCCAATGCTGTGCTGGCAGATCAGTTCCTGGAGTATTTCGATGGATTCTCCATCGGATCCAACGACCTCACTCAGCTCACGCTGGGCCTGGATCGGGATTCTGGTCTGGAGTTGCTCGCGGCAGATTTCGACGAGCGAGACCCAGCGGTGCGCGCCTTGTTGAGCAAAGCCATTGAGGCTTGCAAAGCCAAAGGCAAGTATGTGGGCATTTGTGGGCAAGGGCCTTCCGACCATCCCGACTTTGCATTGTGGCTGGCGGGTGAGGGCATTGAGTCCATCTCCTTGAACCCAGACACCGTGGTGGACACCTGGCAAAAGCTGGCCGACAAAGCCGCCAAAAAGCAGTAATCACCTTGAAACCCGGGGGCATTGGGTGTTACTCACTTGAATTGCCCTCGGTGAACAAATTCAATGAAGGAGAACCGTTTTGAGCAGTCTGTCCATGTGGTTGGTGCTCGCCGGCGTTCTTCTGATTGCCGAGTTGACCACCGGCACCTTTTATCTGCTGATGATTTCCCTAGGCGCAGGCGTGGGCGCATTGCTGGCTCACCTGGGCTATGGGCTTGAATGGCAAATCGCCGCAGCGGCGTTGTTTGCCGTGTTGGGCAGCCTTGCTCTGCAACGTGCACGCAAGACCAGGCCGGGGCAGCAAAACAGTGCAACAGACACCCTAGACATTGGAAACACCATCGAAATTACCCAGTGGGGCAGCAACGGGCGCGCGCAGGTGCAATACCGCGGCGCAAACTGGGCCGCGGAGAGTGTGGATCCAACACCCAAAATAGGGCTGCACGTGATCGTGGCGGTGCAGGGTAACACTCTCCAACTAAAAGGCCGTTGAACACTTGTGCGCCAAAGCGCTCCAAGCTCCTGACGCACATCTTCAGAATTTCTTTTTCATCTGCCCACACGGCACACCGGAGGTTTCACCATGGAAGTGTCCATTGTCATTCTGATTCTGGCCATTGTTTTTGTAAGCCAGGCATTGCGGATTGTTCCCCAACAAAGCGCTTGGGTGGTGGAGCGGCTCGGCAAATACGACCGCACCTTGTCGGCAGGGCTCAATTTTTTGGTGCCCTTCATTGAGCGCGTGTCATACAAACACTCCTTGAAGGAAATCCCCCTGGACGTGCCCAGCCAGGTGTGCATCACCCGAGACAACACCCAGTTGCAGGTGGATGGTATCTTGTATTTTCAGGTGACCGATGCCATGAAGGCCAGTTACGGATCCAGCGACTACATCAGCGCCGTGACCCAACTTGCCCAAACCACCTTGCGCTCGGTCATCGGCAAAATGGAATTGGACAAAACCTTCGAAGAGCGCGACCTGATCAACGCCACCATCGTGAATGCGTTGGATGAAGCCGCGCTCAACTGGGGCGTGAAAGTGCTGCGCTATGAAATCAAAGACCTCACACCACCCCGGGAAATTTTGCAGGCGATGCAGGCACAAATCACCGCAGAGCGTGAGAAGCGAGCCCTGATTGCTGCCTCCGAGGGTAGAAAGCAAGAACAAATCAACATTGCCAATGGCGAACGTGAATCGGCCATTGCACGGTCTGAGGGCGATCGGATTGCCGCCATCAACCGGGCGCAAGGTGAGGCTGGAGCCATCAAGGAAATCGCGGAGGCCACTGCAGAAGCGGTGCGCAAAGTGGCATCGGCAGTTCAAGAACCCGGCGGCATAGAAGCCGTGAATTTAAAAGTAGCGGAACAGTACATCGAGGCCTTTGCCGGCGTTGCCAAACAAGGCAATACCTTGATATTGCCAGCAGACCTGTCCAACATGGGGGCCATGGTGGCCACGGCCATGCAGGTGGTGAAGCAGGGCAAGGCGTAGCCGAATCTTGCCTGGCCCAAGGCCGAGCTACTCTATGGCCACTGGCCGAGAGAGGCACCTTTCTGGCCCGAGGCCGAGCTACTTTTGTGGCCACAGGCCGAGCAGAGGCTTGTTTCTCGCTGAAAACCTGTGTCTCCCTTGCTGGGCCTGAATG
>DASUDK010000133.1:0-9811 GCA_036275655.1 Limnobacter sp.
GATGAGTACTGCGACTAACGAAGGAAAAATCGTACAGTGTATCGGCGCGGTGATTGACGTGGAGTTTCCCCGTAACCAAATGCCGAAAGTGTACGACGCGCTGACCATGGAAGGTTCCGAACTCACACTGGAAGTTCAGCAACAGCTGGGCGACGGCGTGGTTCGTACCATCTGTCTGGGTGCATCAGACGGCTTGCGCCGTGGCATGGCTGTGAAAAACACAGGCAAACCCATCAACGTGCCCGTGGGCCAAGCCACCCTGGGCCGCATCATGGACGTGCTGGGTCGACCCATTGACGAAGCAGGTCCCGTGAATGCTGAGCAAACACGCGCCATTCACCAGAAGGCCCCTGCCTTTGATGAACTGTCCCCCTCGCAAGAACTGCTGGAAACAGGCATCAAGGTGATCGACTTGGTTTGTCCGTTTGCCAAGGGCGGTAAAGTGGGTCTGTTCGGTGGTGCCGGTGTGGGCAAGACCGTGAACATGATGGAGCTGATCAACAACATCGCCAAGCAGCACGGTGGTTACTCCGTGTTTGCCGGTGTGGGTGAACGTACCCGTGAGGGCAACGACTTTTACCACGAGATGAAAGACTCCAACGTGTTGGACAAAGTGGCACTGGTGTACGGCCAGATGAACGAGCCTCCCGGCAACCGCCTGCGCGTTGCCCTGACTGGTCTGACCATGGCGGAGTACTTCCGTGACGAAGGCCGTGACGTTCTGCTGTTCGTGGACAACATTTACCGCTACACCCTGGCCGGTACAGAAGTGTCCGCGCTGTTGGGTCGCATGCCTTCCGCCGTGGGTTACCAGCCCACACTGGCCGAAGAAATGGGTCGCCTGCAAGAGCGCATCACGTCCACCAAGAAGGGTTCGATCACATCGGTTCAGGCCGTGTACGTGCCTGCGGACGACTTGACCGACCCGTCTCCTGCCACCACGTTTGCTCACTTGGACGCCACTGTGGTGTTGTCCCGTGACATCGCTGCGCTGGGTATTTATCCTGCCGTGGATCCATTGGATTCCACTTCACGCCAGGTTGACCCCAACGTGATCGGTGAAGAGCACTACGGCACAACCCGTGCTGTTCAGCAAACCTTGCAGCGTTACAAAGAACTGCGTGACATTATCGCGATTCTGGGCATGGACGAACTGAGCCCTGAGGACAAACTGGTGGTGGCGCGTGCCCGCAAGATCCAGCGTTTCCTCTCTCAGCCTTTCACTGTGGCTGAAGTGTTTACCGGTTCGCCCGGCAAATACGTGCCTCTGAAAGAGACCATTCGCGGCTTCAAGATGATTGTGAACGGCGAGTGCGATGCACTGCCAGAGCAGGCTTTCTACATGGTGGGTACCATCGACGAAGCTTTCGAAAAAGCCAAGAAGATTCAGTAATCCGACTGGTGAACCGAGCACCCGCGGGCCATGCGCCTGTGGGGGCACGTCACAAAGGAAATGAGTATGTCTACAATCCACGTGGATGTGGTGAGTGCGGAAGAATCCATCTTCGAAGGCGAAGCCGAGTTTGTGGCTTTGCCTGGTGAGCAGGGTGAGTTGGGTATTTATCCCCGTCACACCCCGCTGATCACCCGCATCAAACCAGGTACAGTTCGCATCAAGATTGCTGGTCAGGCTGAAGAAGAGGTGGTGTTTGTCAACGGTGGTGTGTTGGAGGTACAGCCCAATGCAGTGACCGTGCTGGCCGACACCGCAGTCCGAGGCAAAGACCTGGACGAGGCAAAAGCCGCCGAAGCCAAAAAATTGGCCGAGGAAGCTTTGGCCAATCGCGCAAGCGATGTGGATTATGCCCAGGCTCAAGCCGAGTTGGCCTCTGCGATTGCGCAGTTGGCGGCACTCAAGCGCCTGAAAAAAGTCCGTTAAGATCGTCTTTCAAGCCCGCGCAAGCGTCAGCGATCTACAAAAGCCACAGCAGCCGCTGTGGCTTTTGTTTTTGGTGGGTTTGCATGGAACCATCAACGCAGCGCAGGTACCCAATGGGGCTAACTAGGAGACCCCATGAATTACACTCGATTCGATGATTTGGTGCGTGATTTGAAGTCCACACGCCCCAGTGAACAACAGGCAGAGGGCTTGGTGTTTTACTTCAATGATCAGCCGGTTCGTTTGGTTGCAGGCGAAATGGAAGGTGTGCATTGGATGGACATCCACATCGAGCTGAGCCGGTTCCGCGCAGACACGCTGCAAGCGGCCAAAAAAGTGCTGATGGCCAACCGTGAAATGGGCGGCGCAACACCCATACCCACGTGGTTTGCCATGAACGACAAAGACCAGCTGGTGTTCATCAACCGATTGGACTGGCGTCACATCAGTGCAAAGATTTTGGAAGAACACATTTTGCGGTGCATCGACCAAATGGCGATGGCATTGCAATCTGAAGGCGTCTGAATCCACCCAAAGCGTCGCTCGGGTTAGAATAAAAGCATGAAAATTGCGTTGTATTCTGACCTGCACCTTGAGACCCTGCGCAGCTTCCCCGCGCTGGACTGTGTGCCCACACCCCCGCCAGATGCGGACCTGGTCATTCTTGCCGGCGATATTCACCAAGGCACCCAAGGCATTGAGGCCTTGGCCGCCTTGGGCGGGAAAGACCACATTTACGTGTCTGGTAACCATGAGTACTACCACCACGACATTGACATCCTCGACCAACAAATGGGCGAGTTGGCGGCCAAACATGGTTTGAATTTCTTGCAGCGCAGCTGTGTTGAAATTCGCGGAGTGCGTTTCCTTGGCTGCACCTTGTGGACCGATTACAACATCCAGCCAGGCTGGCGTTTTGGGGCTGAACTCGTGGCCAAAGCTTTTTTGCCAGACTACAAACTCATTCGTCAGCATGGCAAGCCATTCACACCCACCATGGGAATCGATCTGCACGCACAGAATGTGGATTGGCTAGAGGCTGAACTGGCAAAACCGTTTGAAGGCAAAACGGTGGTGGTTACCCACCATGCGCCACACCCACAGAGCATTCACCCACGATTCAATTTGAGCCCCATCAATGCGGCGTTTGTCTCTGACCTGGCGCACTTGATGGGCAAAGCCGATGTGTGGGTGCATGGACACATGCACGATTCGTTTGATTACACAGTTCACCAAAATGGCGGCAGCACCCGGGTGCTCGTCAATCCGCGGGGTTATGTGCGCAAAAAGGGCAAGGCCCGCAAAATGCAAAAAGGCGGTGGCGCCATCACCGCGCAGGCCTTTGAGAATCCGTTTTTTAATCCGAACCTGGTGTTCGACATATGAGGTTGGCTGCCAACCTGAGTTTGATGTACACCGAGTGGCCGTTTGAAGAACGCGTTGCAGCCGCCGCTCAAGACGGCTTTGAGGCTGTGGAGTGCATGTTCCCATACGCAAGCGAGGCGGGGCGATTGAAAGCACTTGCTGCCCAACATGGCTTGCAATGGGTCCTCATCAACGCACCCTGTGGAAACTGGGATTTGGGCGACCGTGGATTGGCTTGTTTTGCGGATCGACAAGACGAGTTTCGCGATGCGATTCACCTTGCCGCGCATTACGCCCATACCCTGGGCGCCCCGTGTGTGCATGTGTTGGCAGGCGCTTTGCCACCCCATGCGGATGCAAGCGCCCACAGCGAGGCATGGCGGGCCTACCAAACCAACATGGCCTGGGTGGCCGACACCATGGCCCACTTGCCCATCACTTGGCTGGTGGAGCCCATCAACAGCCGAGACGTGCCCGGTTACCTGGTGAACACCCAAGCGCAGGCGCATGCATTGGTTGAACAGCTAAACCGCCCAAACCTTGGCGTGCAAATGGATTTGTATCACTGCCAAATTGTAGAAGGCGATGTGGTGCGCAAACTCGAGTGCTACATGCCCTCAGGCCGCGTGAAGCACATTCAAATTGCTGGCGTGCCAGAGCGGCACGAGCCCAACCGAAGTGAGTTGAGTTACCCCCGTGTGTTTGAATGCTTGAGCGCGCTTGGCTACCGAGGTTACATCGGCTGCGAGTACCGGCCACAAGCGGGCACGCGCGAAGGTCTGGGGTGGCGACGCATGTGCTGAATTTCAGGCACAATGGAGTCCTTTGTATTTCCGGGTGCAACACGTGCCCGACGTCAACATGCAAGATCAAGAGCTGAAAGCGCTGCTACAAAACACCAAGACCATCGCGGTCGTGGGTTTTTCTTCGCAGGCCCACAAGCCGAGTTTTTTTGTGGCCAAGTATTTGCAGTCACAGGGGTATCGCATATTGCCGATCAACCCGGCGTTGCAAGGGCGCCCCAGTGGTCTGATGGGTGAGACATGCTACCCAGACTTGAAGTCCGCCATGGAGGCCACTGGCGAAAAGATTGACCTGGTGGATGTGTTTCGCCGTGCCGAACACACGCCCGATGTATTGGCTCAAGCGTTGAAAGTGGAGGCAGGCGCCATTTGGCTGCAACTGGGCATACGCAATGAACAGGTGCTGGCCAAGGCACAAGCCGCTGGCATGCCCTGTGTGATGGACCTGTGCCTGAAAACCGAACATCAACGCCTGTTTTTAAACCCGTAAGCGACGCAATGCCATGAGCAGTTTTGTACCTCCATTGAACGACACTTTTTTGCGTGCATTGCGCCGTGAACCCACCGAATACACGCCTGTTTGGCTGATGCGCCAAGCTGGTCGGTATTTGCCAGAATACCGCGCCACACGGGCCAAGGCTGGCAACTTCATGGGCTTGTGCACCAATCCAGAGGCTGCTTGCGAGGTGACGCTGCAGCCCCTGGACCGCTACAAGCTGGACGCAGCCATTTTGTTTTCAGACATCCTGACTGTGCCAGACGCCATGGGCTTGGGCCTCTACTTTGCCGAGGGCGAGGGCCCCCGATTTGAGCGACCAATTGAGACCGAGGCCGATGTGGCCAAGTTGGCGGTGCCAGACATTGGCACCAGCCTCAGGTACGTGACCGATGCGGTGAGCACAATCCGGAGGGCGCTCAATGGTCGAGTGCCCTTGATTGGATTTTCGGGCAGCCCCTGGACCTTGGCGTGTTACATGGTGGAGGGTGGCGGCAGCAGCGATTTTCGCAAAGTAAAAACCATGCTGTACAAGCGCCCCGATTTGATGCATCAAATTCTGGAGGTCACGGCCCAGGCGGTGACGGAGTACCTGAAGGCGCAGATAGAGGCGGGTGCTCAAGCCGTGATGATTTTTGACAGCTGGGGTGGTGCGCTGGCCGATGGTGCATTCCAGAAGTTCAGCCTGAATTACATCAAGAAAATTGTGAAGGCGCTGCCCTTGCAGTCCAATCGGGGTGGATTTGTGGAGGACATCCCCTCCATCGTGTTCACCAAGGGTGGTGGTTTGTGGTTGGAGGACATTGCGTCCAGTGGCTGCAGCGCAGTGGGGGTGGATTGGACTGTCAACTTGGGCAACGCCCGTGCCCGCGTGGGCGATCGGTGCGCCATTCAGGGCAACTTGGACCCCAATGTGCTGTTTGCACAGCCTGCACAAATTGAAGCCGAAGTTGCCAAAGCGCTGGAAAGTTTTGGTTTGCCCCAGCCTGGTGTGGGTCATGTGTTCAACTTGGGGCATGGCATTTCCCAGTTCACCGACCCCGCTGCGGTGGAGGTGATGGTGAACGCTGTGCATGCTTACAGCCGAAAACAAAGGCAGTAAGTTCTTGGAGTTATGCACATTTTTGGCGCAAGCCTAGAGTTGTAAATTTTTGCAACGCAAGATGGCTGAAAAAGCTCTTTTGGCCAATAAACCATTGAAATAAAACAATAATTTCTGTGGGTAAACAAATTATACTTTACATCCGCCAGGTACTCCTGTAGCACAGAATTAAATTTTGGCAACACATGTCCACAAAGTTATCCACAGTTTGTGTGAACAAGTTTGTAATTTGTTTAATTCACGTTAGCTAGTGGAATAACTTAAAGTAAGCTGTGAACACAGACCCGATTGCGAACATTCAACATCCCTGCAATGGGGGGGGAGATTTGCTGGTTGATGTGTGGGTTGCTGCACCGCTTCCAAATCCCTTCACCTACCAGTGGACCCTCACCGAGACCCCCGTGCGCGGGCAACGGGTGCTCGTGCCGTGGGGGCGTCAAACCCGCATCGGCTTGGTGCATGGCGTGCATGTTTCAAACCCGGCAGGTGCCAATGCCCAAGACGCGGGCAACACCAAACCAGTGCTGGCATGCCTGGATGATGGGGCATGTTTAAGCCCAGCATGGTGGCAGTTGATTGAGTTTGCTGCGCGTTATTACCACCACCCCATGGGCATGATTGCATTGGAGGCCTTGCCAAAGGCCTTGCGGGTGTTGAACGCCAAGGGGGTCGAGCCTGTGATGGTTGCCAAGGCGCGAACCCACGCCCTGAGTTTGCCCCAATGTGATCCCTTGGATGCGCAGGCACGGCAGGCGGTGCGCCCCGCGTTGAATCCCGACCAGCGCGCCGCGCTGGAAGCCATCGAACAGGCCAAGGGTTTTGCCCCGCACTTGCTCTATGGCATCACGGGAAGCGGCAAAACCGAGGTCTATCTGAACGCGGTGGCCCATCGCCTGGCCCAAGGGCAACAGGTGTTGGTGCTGTTGCCAGAGATCAATCTCACCCCTGCGGCTCAGCGTTTGTACGAAGAGCGCCTGGCACCTCACCGTGTGGTGGTGTTGCACAGCAATTTGCCCGAACTTGCGAGAACCAAAGCATGGTATGCCGCTGCCACTGGCAAGGCCGACGTGGTGATTGGCACACGCCTGGGGGTGCTCACCCCGCTGCCACGCCTGGGGCTGGTGGTGGTGGATGAGGAACACGACCCTTCCTACAAACAACAAGATGGCATGCGCTACAACGCCCGCGACTTGGCGCTGATGCTGGCCAAGCAGCGGGATGTGCCGGTGGTGTTGGGGTCGGCCACGCCCGCGTTGGAGAGCTGGCTGAAAGCCGAGCAAGGCCAGTACAAACGCCTCTCGCTGTTACAACGTGCTGTGCAGGGTGCGCAACTGCCCACGGTGAAGCTTGTGAACACGGCCAACTTTCCGCCCAAAGAGGGTTTGACCGAGCCCGCCATGCAGGCGCTGGCGGCCAATCTTGCTGCGGGCAAGCAAAGCATTGTGTTTTTAAACCGTCGCGGTTATGCACCTCAAATGGTGTGCAACGCCTGCGGATGGGTGGCCAATTGTGACCATTGCACAGCGCACATGGTGTGGCACAAAAAAGAGCGCGCTTTGCGCTGCCACCACTGCGGTGCGGGTCAGCGTGTGCCCACCCATTGCCCTTGCTGTGGCAATCAGGACTTGACGGGTTTTGGCCGAGGCACGCAGCGCATTGAAGAGACTTTGGCAGGCTTGCTGCCTTCTGCAAACATTGTGCGCATTGATGCAGACAGCACCCGCAACAAGGGGCAAATGGAAGAAAAGCTGGCACTGGCGCACACTGGGCAGGCCGATGTGCTGGTGGGCACACAGATGATTGCAAAGGGCCATGATTTTGCCAATGTCACTTTGGTGCTGGCCCTGAATGTGGATGCGTCCCTGTACTCGCACGCCTACCGTGCACCTGAGCGTTTGTTTGCCCAACTGATGCAAGTGGCTGGCCGTGCCGGGCGCCGGGAGGGGGAAGCCACCATGATGGTGCAAACCCGTTACCCTCAACACCCTATGTTTGCCGCTTTGCAGGCCCAAGATTATGAGCGGTTTGCCAGCCATGAAATGAAAGCGCGCCGGGAGGCGCGCATGCCCCCATTTTCTTACCAGGCCACCTTGCGTGCAGACCACAAAAACCTGGGCAACTGCGTTCAGTTTTTGGGATTGGCCCGTGAACTCGCGCAAGCGCTGTTGAATGCGGATGAGCCTGTGTTCTTCTGCGACCCCGTGCCATTGACGGTGGTGCGCGTGGGTGGAGTGGAACGTGCTCAAATGTTGATTGAGAGTGAATCCCGCGTGGCCCTGCATCGTTTGCTGGATGCCTGGTTGCCCATGCTTTATGAGGTGCCGGGTTCTGTGCGTTGGTTTTTGGAAGTGGACCCCGTGGACCTGTAGCGGGTCTGTTAAAGTGAACACCCTGCCTGTTGTTTCCCCTTGCCCATGTCGTTTGGCCTGAACAAAGCCCAAAGTGAAGCTGTGAATTATGTGGACGGCCCCTGCCTGGTGCTGGCCGGCGCTGGCTCGGGCAAAACCCGTGTCATCACCCAAAAAATTGCGCATCTCATTCAGAACCAAGGGGTGCGGGCGCACAACATCGCGGCTGTCACCTTCACCAACAAAGCCGCCAAAGAGATGGAGGAGCGTGCCGCCAAGTTGTTGGAAGGCAGTGAATCCAAGGGTTTGCTGGTGTGTACTTTTCACAGCCTTGGCATGCGCATTCTGCGGGAAGACCATGCCCATGCCGGTCTGAAAAAGCGGTTTTCGATTCTGGATGCAACCGACACTTTTGGCCTGGTGCAGCAGCTGTATGGCACCACCGACAAGCAGTTGATCCGCAAGGCGCAGGGGGTGATCTCTCTGTGGAAAAACGGCTTGAAAGACCCAGACGCAGCCCTGGCTGAATGCCAGTCTGAGGATGAGGCGCAAATTGCCCGCTTGTACAAAAGTTATGAAGCCACGCTGGCGGCTTACCAAGCGGTGGACTTTGATGATTTGATCCTGAAACCCACCCGCATGCTGGCCAGCCACGCTGAGGTGCGCGACAAATGGCAAAACCGTTTGCGCTACCTGTTGGTCGATGAGGTGCAGGACACCAACGCCTGCCAGTACGATTTGTTGCGACTCATTGCTGGCCCACGGGCCATGTTCACTGCCGTGGGCGACGATGACCAAGCGATTTATGCCTGGCGTGGTGCCACGCTGGAAAACCTGCGTCAACTGACCGAGGATTATCCCCAGCTCAAGGTGATCAAGTTGGAGCAAAACTACCGCTCCACTTTGCGCATTTTGCAGGCGGCCAACCGCTTGATTGAGCACAACCCCAAACTGTTTCCCAAAACCTTGTGGAGTGACCATGGGCCGGGTGAGCCCATTGTGGTCACGCCCATGGCCGACGATGAGCATGAGGCTGAGCAAGTGGCCATGATGCTGAGCGGGCATCGCTTTGAGCGCCGCGCCAAATACGGGGACTATGCGATTTTGTACCGCAGCAACTTTCAGGCGCGCATCTTGGAACAGGCTTTGCGTCGGCAAAAAATCCCGTACATCTTGAGTGGTGGGCAAAGCTTCTTTGAGCGGGCCGAGATCAAGGATGTGTTGGCCTATCTCCGCTTGCTGGTGAACTCAGACGATGACCCAGCGTTTATCCGTGCCGTCACCACACCCAAGCGCGGCATTGGTCAAAAAACCTTGGAAGCCTTGGGCACGTATGCGGGTGAGCGAGGGGTGTCATTGTTTCAGGCCCTGTTTGAAACCGGGGCGGAGAGCCACCTCAATGCGAGCATGGTGGATGCACTGCGCACCTTTGGCAAATTCATCAACAACTTGGAGTATCGGGCTGAGCGCGAGCCCGCTGGGGCCTTGCTCACCGAGCTTTTAAAAACAATTGGTTACGAAGAGTGGCTGTATGAGCAGCACGATGAGCGGGGTGCCCAGGCCAAATGGCAAAACGTGCTCGACTTTGTGAAGTGGATGGGCGAGAAGGGGGAGGAGGACCAGCAAAACTTGATGGAGCTGACCCAGAAGGTGGCACTCATCACCATGTTGGATCGCCAGGATGACGGAACACGGCCCGACGCGGTTCAGTTAAGCACATTGCACGCGGCCAAGGGGCTGGAGTTTCCCCATGTGTTTTTGATTGGTTGCGAAGAGGCCATTTTGCCCAGCTTTGGCGAGGGCGAGGGGCGGGAGCTG
>DASUDK010000134.1:0-2641 GCA_036275655.1 Limnobacter sp.
TGTTTGAGACATTGCGCCAACGCCAATTCACGAAATAATTTCTCTAGCCAATTCCATGGAACAACTCACACTGGATGCGACACCGCCCTCGGGCGATGATTCAGAAACCATCACGCTTGGCTTGTATGCCGAGCGCGCCTACCTCGACTACGCGGTGTCGGTGGTCAAGGGGCGGGCCTTGCCCGAAGGGGCAGATGGGCAAAAGCCCGTGCAACGGCGAATTTTGTACGCCATGAGTGAAATGGGTCTGGGGCCCAATGCCAAACCTGTGAAGTCCGCTCGCGTGGTGGGCGATGTGCTGGGCAAGTATCACCCCCACGGCGATCAGGCGGCCTACGAGGCGCTGGTGCGCATGGCGCAAGACTTCACCTTGCGCTATCCGCTCATCGACGGGCAAGGCAATTTTGGCAGCCGCGATGGCGATGGTGCCGCCGCCATGCGTTACACCGAGGCAAGGCTAACCCCCATTTCTCGCCTCTTGCTCGACGAAGTGGACATGGGCACTGTGGACTTTGTGCCCAACTACGATGGCAGCTTTCAAGAACCCAAGCTCTTGCCTGCGCGTTTGCCCTTCGTGTTGCTCAATGGCGCGTCGGGCATCGCCGTGGGCATGGCCACTGACATCCCTCCCCACAACCTTCGAGAGGTTGCAGCGGCCACCATTCACCTGATTAAACACCCCAGTGCAAGCCTTGATACCGTGATGGGCATGTTGCCAGCGCCTGATTTTCCCGGTGGTGCACAAATCATTTCCAGCCCAGCCGTGATGCGGGATATTTACGACGCTGGGCGAGGCAGCATCAAAGTGCGCGCCCGCTGGGACATTGAAGAACTGGCCCGCGGCCAGTGGCAATTGGTGGTGAATCAGCTGCCCCCCAACACCAGCACAGCCAAGGTGCTGGAAGAGATTGAAGAGTTGACCAATCCCAAAGTCAAAGCGGGCAAGAAAGGCCTGTCCACCGAACAGCAAAACCTCAAAGCGCAGGTGCTGGGCGTGTTGGATGCCGTGCGGGACGAGTCTGGCAAAGAGCATGCGGTGCGCTTGGTGTTTGAACCCAAGAGCCGCAATGTGTCGGTGGATGAGTTTGCAAACTTGTTGTTGAGCCACACCAGCCTGGAGACCAATGTCTCCATTAACCTGGTGAGCATTGCCAACGACGGTCGACCTGGTCAGCGCGGTCTGCTGGCGATGTTGCTGGATTGGATCGAGTTTCGCAAGCTGTGCGTGACGCGCCGCAGCCAGCACAGGTTGGCACAGGTGAATGATCGCATCCACGTGTTGGAAGGCCGTTTGATTGCCTGGCTCAATATTGATGAAGTGATTCGCGTGATTCGCGAGAGCGATGAGCCAAAGCCTGCCTTGATGCAAGCATTCAAGCTCAGCGAGCGTCAGGCCGAAGACATTCTTGAAATCCGCTTGCGTCAGTTGGCCCGCCTCGAAAAAATTAAGATTGAGCAGGAACTTGAAAAACTGGCCGAGGAAAAAGCGGACCTGGAGGGTTTGTTGGCTGACGAGGGCAAACTTAAAAGCCGCATCGTGTCTGAGATTCGCAAAGACGCTGAAGCCTATGGCGATGAGCGCCGAACCCTGATTGAAGAGGCGGCCAAGGCCAGTGTCGAGGTGAAAGTGCCAGAAGAGCCCACCACGGTGATTGTGTCGCAGAAATTCTGGGTGCGAAACCGCCAGGGGCATGGTCACGATGCCTCACAATTCAGCTTCAAGGTGGGCGATGCCCTGTATGGTGCTTTTGAGTGCATGACCACCGACAACACCTACCTGTTTGGCGCAGGCCTGGCCAGCGGCAAGGTATTCAGCGTACCGGTTAGCGCTTGGCCAGGTGGTCGGGGTGACGGCATTCCGGCGCCCAGCACCATTGAATTGAATGGTGGCAGCCTGGTGCATGCGTTTGCCGCCCATGCAAGCCAGCCTGTGCTGGTGGCCGGAAGCGGGGCTTACGGGTTTGTCTGCCTGGCGGCCAATATGGACAGTCGCATCAAGGCTGGCAAGCAGTTTGTTACATTGGGCGAGGGCGAAACCCTGCTCAAGCCCGTGCTGCTCAAACCCACTGATGATCGCGTGGCGGTGCTGGCGGCCAGTGGAAGATTCCATGTGTTTATGTTGGACGAGGTAAAGCAGCTCTCCGGCGGGCGAGGTGTGCAGTTGCTGCCGCTGGACGACGGCGACAGCCTGATTGGCGTGGTGGCCTTTGGCCCAGCTGATGCTTTGCAGGTGGCCGGGGCAGGGCGCGGTGGCAAGGTCCGCGAAGAAATCCTTAAGCCAGCATTGCTGGCAGAGCGCCTTGGCAAACGTGGACGCAAAGGCAAGGAACTGGATATTAAGTTCAAGCCCGAGCAATTGACCCTCGCTGGCGCTTAAGCTGTCTGGCCCGTTCAACCCAGGGCCTTGAAATTGTTCAGAGCGTCCCCAACTCCCGTGGTATTCCAAACAGAACATCACGGGAGTCACCATGGGAGCCATGAAGGAAACGCTGGGTTTTCAAACCGAGGTCAAACAACTTCTGCAGTTGATGATCCATTCCTTGTATTCCAACAAGGAAATTTTTCTGCGGGAGCTGATTTCCAATGCATCCGACGCATGCGACAAGCTGCGTTTTGAGGCCATCAACAATGCGGGTTTGTT
>DASUDK010000135.1:0-36910 GCA_036275655.1 Limnobacter sp.
CTGGTTGGCATTGCTGGCCTCGTTCACGCCTTGGTAACGGTTGCCAAAATAGGAATTGAGCAAGTTGTAATCGGCAAACTGGGTGGCGGTGGTCCACACATCGGGGTAAGAGCACTGCACGATGATGCCCTGGTAAATGCCGGGGTAGGCGTTGGCAATGTGCTGCTGTGCAATCGCCCCACCCGAGCAGCCGGTGCCGATGGTGTAACGCAATTCGCCGTACTGCTCCACAATTCGCTCTTTGGCCATCATGAGGGATTCGGCGGCGGTCACCAGGTTCACGTTGTGTCCCAGGTTGGCCAATGCGGTGGACAAGGTAATAAACCCACGCCCCAGGGCCACGGTGATGCTGTCGCCCAGCAAAAATTCAGCCCCATCCGGGGCCGTGCCCGAAATGTCCCCATTGGGTGGATTGCCCGGTCCATACGTCACGCCCACGTTGCCACCATGGTGCACCAGCAGTTTGCCGTTCCACTGGGGCTGGGGTTTCCAGGGCTTCCAGTCTTCGGCCGGGTTGTACAGGCTGCGAATTTGGTAACGGTCGCGGTTTTGAACGCCACGCTCGGTGCGGATGATGAACGGCACCGTGACCCCCTGGTCGGTGGTGGTCATGGCAATTTCTTCAGCCGGTGGTGGGTTTTGTGGGTCGTAAGGCAGGAACGTGGGGGCAAATTCCTGATCCGGAAAGCTGGAATTGGTCAGGAAGTGCTGCAACTTGTCTGCAGGCAGGTATTGAAAACTGTACTCCGGCGGCTGGTTGCACTGCGCATCCACCGCCTGCTCATTGTTGCAGGTCCAGGGCTTGACTTGGGGACCAGAAAACACGGGCCCACCATGGGGATGATTCACCACCGTGGTGACCAAACGGCCGGTGCTTTTCAAAATGGCGGTGATTCGATTTTCGCCCAGTGCCAGGCCCTGCAACAGGCCCATGTAGCGCCCGTTTTCACGCATCGCAAACTGATTGCTCACGTCCACCGTGCCCAGCATCACTTTCACACCCTGCAAGTTGGCAGGGTCTTCGGCGGTGATCTCCACCAGCACATCCCCACTGCTTACCAGGTCTGCACGGTTGGACAAGACCCGAATGCCATCGCCCGGATCTGTCTCCACCACGACAGGCGTTTCTTCATTGGGGTTGGTGACCGTTGGTGTGTCGCTGTCTTCCAGAAAACTGCCATTGCCACCCAGGCAGGCAGACAAGAGCAGCGCGCTGCCGGTCAAGGCAAAACGAAAGCGTAAATTTGTCATGGTGTGAATTTTTTGTGAATTGTCTCCTGTATCTAATACCCGGAGGCAATCCACGACAGATTCACCCCCCACCCCGGGCGAAGGGCAAATGGTGCTGTTGTGTCAACTACCTGACATTGCGCGGCACAAAACTCAAATCAAGGGACCAGCCCCCAGTCGATGCTTGTTGGGCATGATGTGAATCAGGCCCAAATCCATCTGCAGCGTCATCGGCAAACCTTGCCGCAGCCCCAAACGCTGCGCGCCAGAAACCGCGAGTTTAAGGGTTTCAAAAGGCGCTTGCAGCAGCCTCAAATCCACCCAACTGAGTTCGCCCAAATCGCGGTGGCCAGCCACCTCCACCGGCAGCAACACGTGGTTGGGCATGGCCGCGTTGTGCCCATTTGGATGCAGGCTCAAACCATCGGCGTGCACCACCCAGTTCACCGCAAAACCTGCGGGTATTTTGCCTTTGTCTTTCACCAACAAATCCAGCCCTTGCGCTTGGGCGCCCAGGCCTTGATCCATGGCGCGGGCCCAGCGCAACACCCCCTGTCCGCCCCCACCTTGGCCGCCAAGCCACACCCCGGCAAAGCGGTTCTGGATGCCCACCAGGTCGGCCACACGCGCATTGCGCGGGCGGCGATGCACATCGAAAGATCGGCCGGTTTGCAACACCTCCCCCTGGTCCATCACCACCAGGGAGTCGCACAACCTGCGCGCCTCGTTCAAATCATGGGTCACCAGCACCATGGGGATGTTCAGGTCTTTGCGCAGGTCTGCGAGCAAACGGTACAGAGATTCCCGGTTCATCTGATCCACGGCAGAGAAGGGCTCATCCAGCAACAGCAATTGTGGATCCCTGGCCAGTGCTCGGGCCAACGCCACACGCTGTTGCTGCCCCCCGGACAACGCCGCAGGTTTGCGGAAAGCCTCATCCCGGGTGAGCCGCATTCGACGCAGCCACTCCACCGCCGCCATCAGACGCTCGGCCCTGGGCACATGCTGCAAAGCCAGTGCCACATTGCCAGCCGCGTGCAGGTGCGGCATCAGGGCGTAGTTCTGGAACACCAAGCCCACACGCCGCTGTTGAGGACTTAAGCACACCCCGGCTTCGGTGTTTAGCCACTCGCGCCCCCCCACGGCAATTCGACCTGACTGGGGCCGCATCAGCCCTGCCAACACCCGGAGCATGGAGGACTTGCCAGCCCCCGAGGGGCCCACAAGCGCGGTGAGTTCGCCTGGCTCGCAAACAAACTCGCCCTGCAAGCGCATGGGGCGGGTTTGGGCAATTTGGCATTGCAGGGCCATGGGGCTGGCGCTCATGCCCGCCTCCGACGGCGGTTGGACAACCACAGGGACATGGCCACAGCAAACAAAGAAAATCCAAGCAGGGCCAGCGACATTTGATGGGCGGCTTGAAGATCGAAGCTTTGTACGCTGTCATAAATGGCAATCGCCAGGGTGCGGGTTTCGCCCGGGATGCTGCCACCAATCATGAGCACCACACCAAACTCGCCCAGGGTGTGCACAAAGGTGAGCACCATGGCCGCCAACACACCGGGCCAGGCCAAAGGCAGCTCGACTTTCAGAAAAGTTTTCCAGGTGGACAAACCACTGACTTGAGCGGCCTCGTTCAGATTGGGCGGAATGGATTCAAAGGCCCGTTGAATGGGCTGAATCATGAAGGGGATGTTGAACACCACCGAGGCCAACAACAGGCCTGCAAAGTTGAAGGTGAGTGAAACACCCCACTGCGTCTGCAACCATTGGCCCACAGGCGACGCGCCGCCAACCGCCACCAACAGGTAATAGCCCATCACCGTGGGCGGCAACACCAGGGGCAAGAGGACAGCGGCTTCCAGCCACACGCGCCCTGCAAACTGGGTGCGTGCAAGCCAACGGCCAATGAACAGTCCGCTGGGCAAGAGCACCGCCAACGTGGCCAGCGCCAGTTGTACCGACAAAGAAAAGGCTTGCCAATCCATGGGGCTTATTGGGGGGCAGATCCCGCAGCGTTTGGAATGTCATAACCATAGCGCTTCAGGATGGACTGTGCCGGCGCAGACAACAAAAAACGCTGCAATTGCTGGGCTGCTGGCTTGTTGCCCTTGAGCACCACCACCCCTTGTGCCAAAGGTTGGTGCCAAGCCTCTGGCACCAGCCCGTGCCGAGTGGCGGCGCGTAACTGGGGGGCCAGCGCCAGGGACAAGGCCACCAAACCACCCTGCGCAGCGCCCGTGCTTGCAAACTGCGCAGCTTGGGAAATGTTCTCCCCCACCACCAATTTTGGCGCTACAGCCTCCCACAGCCCTGCTTGCTCAAGGGCTTCTTGGGCACGTGCCCCATAAGGCGCGAGCTTGGGGTTGGCAATCGCCAATTTTTTTAATCGACCATCCTGCAATGCCGCTTTCAGATCGCGCAGTGTGCCATCGGGTTTCAAGGGGGAATCGTTGGGCACCATCAGCACCAGGCGCCCGCGTGCGTACTGTTGCACGGGCGGCTGCGCCAACCCCTGGGTCAACAACAATTCGGGGTACTCCATGTCTGCGGCCACAAACAGATCAAATGGGGCACCTTGGCGGATTTGGCTCACAAAATTGCCTGACGAACCATACACAGCTTTCACGGTGTGGCCAGTTTCGGCCTCAAAGGCCTGGGCAATCTCTTCAAAGGCATAACGCAGGGTGGCGGCGGTGGCCACGGTGAGGGTGTCGGCCTGGGCTCGGGCTGGCCATGCCAGCACAATACCGCAGGCCACCACCGCAAACAGGTGTTGCATCAAACGGGTTGCCAAGCAGAACTCCAATGCAAAAGGATGTTTGTAAAACGGAAGTTTAAAGACTGCGCTGATTCACGCGCCGGGTGAGTTCTTCCTCTGACTCCACCCGCTCGGAATAGCGGTCCACCAAATGCTGCGCAATGCCACGCGTCATGTGGGTGAAACGCATCAACTCCTCCATCACATCCACCAAACGGTTGTAATAGGCTGAGGGCTTCATCCGGTTGTGTTCATCAAACTCGAGAAAGGCTTTGGCCACTGAAGACTGGTTCGGAATGGTGATCATGCGCATCCACCGCCCCAACACACGCAGTTGGTTGACCACATTGAACGATTGCGAACCGCCACACACTTGCATCACGGCGAGGGTTTTGCCCTGAGTTGGACGCTTGGCCCCACCACTCAGGGGGAGCCAGTCGATCTGGGTCTTCATCACGCCGGTCATGGCACCGTGCCGCTCTGGAGAACTCCACACCTGTCCCTCAGACCAATCGGCCAGCTCACGCAGCTCCAGCACTTTGGGGTGCTGTTCATTGGCTTCATCCACCAAAGGCAAACCCGTGGGGTTAAAAAATTTCACCTCAGCGCCCATGAAGCTGAGCAAACGCCCCGCCTCCTCGGCCAACAAACGGCTGAATGAGCGCTCACGCAAAGAACCATAAAGAATGAGGATTCGAGGTGGATGCGACAAATGATCTCCCAGCAATGCGGGGTCGGGTGCCTTGTAGCAACTCAAATTCAAATTGGGCAAATCGTGACTCATGCTTAAAACCAATTCAAAGACATTTCAGAAAAATAAATCACGGCAATGTAGCGCACGGATTTGCCAATGGCCACCAACACCACAAATTGCCACAGGCGGACCCGCATGACACCGGCCACCAGGGTGAGTGGATCGCCCACCACTGGCGCCCAAGCCAACAACAAACTCCACACACCATAGCGCTGGAACCATGCTTGCATTCGGTCGATTTGCGCGGGGGTGAAGTAAAACCATTTTTTGTGCTGAAAGTGCAGCAGGTAAACACCCAAGACCCAGTTGACCACAGCGCCAAGGGTATTGCCCACCGTGGCCGTGAGCAGCAGCCAATGCGCAGGTTCGCCCGCCCGGATCATGGCAAACAACACCACCTCGGAGTAGAAGGGCAAGATGGTGGCGGCCAAAAAAGCCGACGAAAACAAAATGAGATACGACATGCACAAAAACAAAAAAGGCGGCATGGGCATTATGCCCTGCCGCCCTTCGGCGATGCACGCAATGCGGATGCATCACACCACAGTTAGCTGCACATCCACATTGCCGCGTGTCGCATTGGAATAAGGGCAGACTTGATGCGCTTTTTCAACAAGCGCTTGCGCTGCAGCACGCTCCAAACCTGGAAGTTTGATGTCCATGCTCACCGTGATTGCAAATCCAACACCTTTGGGATTGGCGCCAATGCCAACGGCGGCTGTGATTTCTGGCTCGGCCGGCAAAGCAATTTTGTCTTGCCCTGCCACAAACTTGATGGCACCAATAAAGCAGGCAGAATAACCCGCCGCAAACAGTTGCTCCGGATTGGTGCCTGGACCACCAGCGCCCCCCAACTCCTTGGGCGTGCTCAACTGGACACTCAGGCGCCCATCTTCGGTGGAGGAGCGGCCTTCACGACCGCCAGTGGATGTGGCTTTGGTGGAATAAACAGCCTGCATGGTTCAACCCCTATTGATTTGAATATTGAACTTTAATGTTATCGCAATAATCATTTGAGTGCAAATCAGATCACGGCCCTTGTACCCGCTGACGCAAGTCATCCAATTCATTTTTCAACTTCATCAACACCGCGCTGCTCACACCACACTGCTCCAAAATACAGCGGTGAATATCCATGGCGTGGTCTTTCATCCGCTTGCCAGCGTCAGTGAGGTGAATTTGCAACTGGCGCTCGTCCTCCGTGCTGCGATTGCGCGTCAGCAAGCCTTGTTCGGCCATGCGCTTGATCACTGGCGTGAGGGCACCCGGTTGCTGCCCCAATTGCCTGGCAACGTTAATGAGACTCAGACCATCTTCCTGCCACAAGATGAGCATCACCAGGTACTGCGGGTAGGTGAGCCCCAGGGGAGCCAACAATGGCTTGTACAACTGGGTGATTGCCAACGAGGTGGAGTACAGGGAGAAACAAAGCTGGTTCTCCAAAGCAAGGGGGTCTGGATTATTCATCTAATTATATTAATTGAGCGTCTGATGGGGTGTCACAAGAGTGTAACGCCTGCGTGCATTGCAGTCACTCACAACATGTCAACGGCCTTGGCAATCGAGAAAGCGCGCTCCTGTGGATCTTTCACCTTGAGTGCTTCCAGGAGGCTCGGGCTTGCCGACAAACGCATCAACTCACGCGAAAAATCATAGTCTGGCTGCAAACCAGAGACTGCCCTGCGCATGAGGTATTGCCCGCGCTGAAAAGCCTCCCGATGCGTGGGGAAGTATCTTTCCACATGCGACAACGCAAACACATCGGCAAAAAGCTCTTGGCGGTGCCGGCGGTTCACGGGACCAAAGTCAATGTCCTCTTTGAGCTGCACGCAATGGCCGGATTCATGGGCAAAAAAAGCTTCGTACACCACCTGTTTGGGCAAACCTTCAAAAAATTTCAGGTATTGCTCAAAACTGTGCCAAGTGTTGTCGTTGGTGCTGATTAAGAAGGTGCACAGCCGGGTTTTTGGCTCATAACGCACTTGCAATGCCGAGGTGTGTGGCGTGCGTTGGTCGATCAATTGGAAACGCACTTTGTAGCCGTGCATTCGAGCGTAACCCCGCCCCACGCTGGTGGCGATGTGATCAATGAGATGGGCATCGTCTATCGCATCGTCGGCGTTTACATGGTGAGGAGCAATCCACCACGCAGTCAGAAAAAGCAAGGCAGCAACGCGATTCCAGCGTGTCATGGCTCTTTCTCCTGATGCGGTTTAAAACCGTGCGCCCACCTTATTGGTGTTGCATGCGCTCCATGGACTGCCTGAACGCAATGCAGGGGTCTTCACGCTCGGCGGGCAACACTCGCACGGCTTCATCATAGCTCACCGAACCCAAGTTGGGTTGTTCAACAAATCCATACACCCGCACGCGCGGTTGCAACTCGGCGGGCAGCCATTGCGGCACCCCCACAGATTTGTCCACATGCCCGTTGCCAGCAACCAGCACCACTGGGCCCTGTGCCGCCTGTGTTTGCACAACATGTGCCATCCACACGTCTCGCGCCACCTGTGCAGGCACCATGCTTTGTGCCACGTTCGCGGGCAACAGCTTGCAATGCCCGTTCACAATGTTGGTGACGTGGGTGTGTAACAGCGACTCGGGCAAGGGGTTTTGCAAGCCGTAGCGCGCAATCAATGCCGGCTCAAACACCGCCTGATAACCCTGCTGAATCACCTTGTTCACATCCCGGCGGGACACATTGCCTGCAAGCACCGGCAAGTCGTGATCCAAAGCCAATTGCAGCAAGGGTTTGTAGTGTTGCCAATCCCACGGCTCCAACCCCGCCATGCTCACCAGGCAATCGGCGTTTTGGCATTGCGCCAGGCCCTCATTGAGCAAGGCCTGGTGTTCGCGATCAAACTGCTCCATCACAAGGGATGGCCGCCAGCCTGCTTGCACCTGGGTTTGAATGCGCGCGTAGCGCTGCTGATGTGCTTGGGGATTGTCGTGGACTTCGCCCATCAACCAAATGGCGTCGGCTGGTGTAGCGGCAAAGGCATTGCCACTGGCCAAAACCATGGCCAGGGCAAGTGTGAGGAGTGGCTTTACGCGGCCAACCATTGGACTGTTTTGGCCCAAATCGTGGCCGGCGACTCCTTGCCACTCATGATGCCAATGTGGCCACCCGGGCCAATAAAAAACTCCGACTTTTCAGAGCCCACCACCCTGGTGATGGGCTTACAACACGCCACGTTGGCCAGGTTGTCGGATTTGCCCGCAATGCCCAGCACAGGGCAGGTGATGTTTTTGAAATTCACCACGGTTTTGCCCACCTTGAAATGGCCGTGTGCGGTTTCGTTCTCCAACCAAATGCTGCAAAACCAGTCGCGAATGGCACCCCCAGGGTACGCCTCCAGGCTGTCGATGAACGCCGCTTGGTTGGCATGCTGCGCCACATAATCGCGGTCATCCAGTTGGGTCAAGAGGTTCCAATAGCCCTTGAGGCTGCCCACCGGATCGAGCAATTTAAAGCCAATCACGTTGATCCAACCCGGTGTATACAGCAGCTTGGCCGGCATTTTGCGGAAGTTGATTCGCGCAGCCTTCAGCATGTGAGCCAAACGTTTGTATTGTTTGCCCACCGCGCCGTTGGCATGCCCGTCAATCGGCGTGCCGTAGGTCACAATTTTGTGGATGTCTGGGTCTTGGGTGAGCGCCGTGTAGGCCAGACACATGCCGCCGCCCATGCTCCAACCTTGCAGGTTGAGCTTTTTGCTGCCGCTGTGCGCGCGCACGGCCTGCAGGCAAGCCGGCAAAAAATCTTTGATGTAGTGCTCCAGGGTCAGGCCAGCCTGCTTGCGTGTGGGCTTGCCCCAATCCACCAGGTAAACATCGAAGCCTTGCGCCATCAGGTAACGCACAAAACTGCGCTCAGGCAGCAGGTCGTACACAAACATGTTCACGGCCAACGGCGCAACCAACACCAGTGGCACGGCGTGGCGCTTTTTACTCACCGGCAAGGTCTCATCGCCCACGGCGATGGTGTCCTCTTGCAAAGGCAAGTAATGGCGCACGCTGTGAATTCCAGCTTGGTGAATGATCTCGTAAGGTTGCAAACCGGCACGCACCATCGACTGGGCCTTGAACAGGCGGTCCCAGCCATTGGTGGACATGTGGCCGATTCGGCGAAGACTCAAAGCGTTGGAGGCCATGGCGATGTATCCATTGTTGTGGTTGTTGTAACAATGCGGGTGATTCTAGCAGGGCGAAATGCTTGCTTGCTGGTGCAGTCGCTCTAAAGTTACCGCGAAGTTACATATTCACCCTGCACTCATTTCCAGGCCAAGCCCAGCGTGACGCCCGCCAACAGCTGTCGCTCACTTGCTGGCTCAAAGAAACGGCCAAAGTTTTGGTTCACAATCACCGACCCCACGTATTGTTTGTCAAAGAGGTTGTCCACTCGCGCGTAGGTGCGCACATGCCAACCACCTTGAAGGGGCCAGGTTTTGCTGGCCCGCAGATTGACCACGCTGTAGCTGGGCGCAAAGGCATCGTTGGCGTCATTGGCAAACAACCGGTCCACGTAGCGTATCTCCACGGCAGACTCATACGACGCATTCGGTTTGTACAACAGTTCGGCAAACAAGGTTTTTTGCGGAATGCTGGGCAGGCTGTTGCCAGCCACAATGCTGTTCACAGCCGTGTCGTAGGTGGCGCGAATGTAATTGAAAGCTGCACTGGCCTGCCAAGCGGGGTTGAATGCGTGCTGCATGGCCAGCTCCACCCCTTCCCGGCTGGTCCCACCCGCATTCTGGAAGGAAGTGACCCCCCCGGCGTTTGCAAGCACCACAATCTCATTGTCTGTTTCAACGGTGTAGAGGGCTGCATTCAACTTGGTGCGCTCGCCCAATTTGGCTTTTACACCCACTTCCAATTGCTGGCTCTTTGCAGCGTCCAATTGGGCGTTGAAATTGGGCGCCGGTGGCACCACTGACAGGTAAGCTGTTTCAAGCAATGTGGGTGTCTCGAACCCCTCCCCGTAAGCGATGTAGGTGTTGACCTTTGGGCTTAGGCGGTAGGTCAACCCAATGTTGGATGTGACCTCCTCATACTTTTTGCTGCCGCTGCCGTCGCCATCGGACAAAAACTGATCCTGGGATTCAATCTGGATTGATGAATTGCGCACACCCGCCAACACACTCCACCGATCTGCAAAATACCACTCGCCTTGCAGGTACTGGTCAAATTGGCTTGCGGTGTTGGCCTCGTCACGGGTCAGGGTGGCAGGCGCGGCTGAAAAGCCTCGCCTTGCTTGCTCCAACTCACCCACAGTGAGGCCAGCCTGCGCAAAAAACGGCTTGCCCGCCAGATCAAACTGGTGCGCCAAACGCAAATCTGCCCCGGCGTACTCGTTTTTGAGGTCAATCACCGCCGCACTCACCAGCACCTGACGGATTTTCCGATCACCAAAATACGGGCTGAACGTGAGGCTGCTTTGTGGAGAAAACCGGTGCTCCAAGGTGATGCCTGTCTGGCTTTGCTCCACGGTTTTGTTGGAATTGTTGGCCACGGCGTTGGTCCCCGCCTGCCTGCGGTTTTGGGCCAGTTGGGCTGCATTCAAGCCCACCGGGTCCTGCGCCAAGGGAATGTCCACATGATTCACCACCCAACTCAAGCGCGTGTCTTCGGTGAGGTTCCAAACGATTTTGCTGTTGAAATTGTCACGCCTGGCGCGGCTGTGATCCCGGTATCCATCGGTGCGGAAAGTGGAGGCGTCCAGCACAATGCCAACCTGGTCATTCCCTTTGGACAATTTGATCCCGCTTCGGCGGGTGTTGTCAGTTCCAAAGCTTTGATCAAACTCCACCGCAGTGCCCTGCACAGGGTCCTCTGTTTCGATGAGGATCACCCCGCCGGAAGAATTGCCATACAAGGAAGAAAAGGGCCCGCGCAACACCTCAATCGATTTGGCCGAACTCAGGCTGAAATGAGAAATTTGACCCGACCCATCCGGCATCGTGGCCGGGATGTTGTCGGAGAACAATCGCACACCGCGCACGCCAGAGGTGGCCCGAGCGCCAAACCCACGTATTGAGATTTGAAGATCTTGGGCAAAGTTATTGCGGTTGTTGATCACCAAACCAGGCACACGTGTCAGGGTTTCGGAAAGATTCACCTTGAAGCTGCCCGCGTTCTGCAAGGTATCGGCTGTGACCTTGTCCACCGAGGCGGGCAATTCAAAGGGGTCGCGGGCCTCGCGGGTGGCAGAAACCACCATCTCAGTCAGTGTTGCGGGAGGTTCTTGGGCGTGCAGGGGGTCAACAGGCAACATCAACAAAGCGCCTGCACCAGCCAGCGCACACTGGAGGGGACTGCGTTTGAACATCATGGTACTTCTCGTGGCGGATGGACTCTACATGACAAATTTTAAACAGCATGCCACAAGACGCACGTGAAATTTTCCCGATTTGAAGACGCGCCAACGGCTCTCGAAGAAATCCTCTGCTACAAACATCCACAGATTTGTAGAATGGCAGTAACATCTTGCAAAACAAACCCGCGCACCGCGGGAAAACCACTACGACAGGAGACTCCCCATGTTGCACGCCCTTGAGGTGCTGTTTTTGCGCATCTACATGATGATTTTCAAAGCAGTCACGGCGATCATGCCATTCAAGTGGCCCAAGGTTTTTGAGGGCAACCAATCTTCGCTGGATTTGGTGCGGCACATGGCACAGCAGGGTCACGGTAGCATTTTGATTGTGACCGACGCGGTGCTCATGAAGTTGGGTGTGCTCAACAACATCTTGGCCGAGCTCGACAAACTCAAACTCCAATACGCGGTGTATGACGGCGTAGAACCCAACCCCACCGTGCAACAAATTGAAGCGGGCTATCAAATCCTCAAACAGAACAACGCACAAGCGATTTTGGCGGTGGGCGGCGGAAGCCCCATTGACGCAGCAAAAATGATTGGTGCGCGTGCAAAAAACGAAAAACCGATTGTGAAAATGACCGGGCTGTTCCGCGTGTGGCGCGGCATGCTGCCCCTGTACGCTGTGCCCACCACCGCCGGCACAGGCTCCGAATGCACGATTGCAGCCGTGGTGACAGACACCGCCAACAAACGCAAGCTGGCCGCCATGGATTTGAAACTCATGCCCACCGCCGCTGCGCTGGACCCGGCGCTCATGGTGGGCTTGCCCGCACACATCACGGCAGCCACCGGGATGGATGCACTCACGCATGCGGTGGAGGCCTTTGTCTCGCGCAATGCGATGAAAAAAACCGACGAAAAAGCCATAGAGGCCACCAAACTCATCATGCAATACCTCGAAATTGCCGTGGCCGAGGGCAGCAACCTGGAAGCGCGTCAAAAAATGGCCCGCGCATCGCACTTGGCAGGCATTGCATTCACGCAAGCTGGCGTGGGCTATGTGCATGCAATTGCCCACAAGTTTGGTGCCCTCTACCACACCCCCCACGGATTGGCCAACGCCATTGTGATGCCCCACGTGCTGGACTACTCCCTGCCCAATTGCGCAGACCGCCTGGCTGCCCTGGCCCGGCACTGCGGCATTGGCCAAGCGGGCGCAGACGATGTGCACGTGGCCCAAGCCTTTGTGCAGCGCATTCGGGACATGAACGCGAAATTCGGCATTCCCACCCAGCTCAAAGACCTCAAGGCCGCCGACATCCCAGAGATTGCCAAATCGGCCATCGGCGAGGCGCGATTCACCTATGCGGTGCCCCGCTACATGAACCGCCCGGTGGCCGAACAGGTGATCCGTCACATGTTGCCTGTGCAGATCTAATAAACTTCATTGCATCTCTTGTAACTTTTTGCGGGTAGAAACGATCTAATGGAGAGTCTGCCCGCTTTGGGCTGGGCCCATGTGCAAAAAGCACCATTTCGCAAGAGGATTTAGAAGATGAAGACAGCATTGGGAATTAGTTTGGCTGCCGCCTTGGCAGGCCTGGCCGTGAGCAACGTGGCCACAGCACAAACAAGCACACCAGCCGCCGACCCGGTGAGCCTGGTGGATGGATTGGAAGGTGTATTTGGTACACACGCTGGATTCCGCCGTTCGGGCGCCCGGGGCGTGTGTGCAGAGGGCACATTCACTGGCAACCGCGCAGGTGCGGCCCTTTCCAAGGCTGCCGTGTTCAACGGCAAACCCGTGCCGGTTACCCTTCGATTCTCCGTGGGTGGCGGCAATCCCAATGCACCAGAAAATGGCAAGAGCGTGCGCGGTTTGGCCGCTCAATTTGATCTGCCCAATGGTGAGCAGTGGTTGATGGCCAACATTTCTGCGCCATTCTTCACCTCGGCCACGCCGGAAGGTTTCCTGGCCTTCCTGGAAGCGCGCCGCCCCGACCCCGCCACTGGCAAACCCAACCCTGAAAAAATTGCAGCCGCCGCTGCCAAATACCCAGACTACAAACCTCAAATGGAATGGCTGGCCAAAACCGGCGTGCCTGCCAGCTACGCGGCAGTGAACTATTGGGGCGCCAATGCATTTGTGTTCACCAATGCCAAAGGCCAAAGCCAGGCTGTGCGTTGGATGTTCGAACCCGTGACCGGCCAAGAATTCATCGACAGCGACAAACTGGCCAGCTATTCCAAGGTCTTCTTGGAAGACGAACTCAAAGGCCGAGTCTCCCAGATCCCGGTTGTGTTCAACATGGTGGTGCAACTGGCTGAGCCAGGCGACCCCACCAACAACGCCACCGTGGCCTGGCCAGACAGCCGCAAAAAAGTGGTGGTGGGCCAACTCACTGTGAATGCAGTCACAGCCAAAGCCAGTTGCGACAACATCAACTTCAACCCACTGGTGCTGCCAACCGGCATCGAGGGATCGGATGACCCCTTGCTGGCCGCTCGGGCGGGCAGCTACGCCGTGTCCCAAGGACGCCGGCTGACCAAGTAAACGCTTTGTTTAACCGCGCCCTTTCCCCTTGGGCGCGGGGCACGATTGACCGGAATCGCCCTCCAGCATTCCGGTTTTTTTTATTGGGGCAACATCCAGCGCACAGCGGCAGAGAAGGTGACAAAAGCCACGGCCGTGGAGACCAGCACAATTTGCGCAATCCGGCGTGAATCCGCTTCAAACCGTTCGGCCAGCACGGTGATGCTGCTCGCACTGGGCAATGCAGCCACCAACACAAGCACGGTCAAGGATTGGGCATCCAACGCAAACCCCAGGCGCACATACCCCCACCCCACAGCCAACACCAGCAGGGGGTGGAGCAACAATTTGTACACCACAATCACCGGCACGTCGCCATAACGCTGCAAAGTGCTTGGCTTGGCCATGTGCTCCACCTGGGGTGGGCGCGCCAACATGGCACCAATGGTGAACAAGGCAATGGGTGAACACGATTGCGCAAACATGGACACGATTTGATCCAAGGGCTGGTAGAGCTTGAACGCCGTGGCAGAACACAATGCCCCCAGCATCACCGCCCAGGGCAAGGGGTTGAACAACACGCCACGCATGGCTTTGCGCGCGGCGAGCATGGCACTTTGACCATCGGCCTGCCCCAAACGGGACAGGGCAATGCAAAGCGACGAGGTGATGATCATGTCGATGGAAATCGACACCACCACCGCGCCCACCCCTTCGGCCCCCACCAGCGAGACCAAAATGGGCATGCCCATAAAACCGGAATTTGGGAATGCAGTGACCAAAGCGCCAAATGCGGCGTTGTTCCAGTTGTGCCCCATCCGCAGGGATGTGAACACGGCCAAGCCGACCATGACCATGCCACACAACAAGTACACCACGATGGTGTGGGGATTGAACAGCTCGGTCACAGGCATGCCCGATGCAAACCGAAACAGCATGGCGGGCAAGGCGAAATACAGCACAAAGGCGTTGAGCCCCGGGATGGCCCCCAAGGGCAGCAGCTTGCCACGCGTGGCCAGGTAGCCACACAAAATCAAGGCAAAAAACGGCAAGGTGACCAAAAAAATTTGCTGCATCAAAACCCGCGTGCGTGCTGAACCACGCAACAATCATTCATCAAAAACAGGGGCATTCCCTAACTCATTCCTCGCGGGTGGAGCACTCGGCCGCCTTGGGGTTGTGGTGGCAGCGCACCCGTTTCAGGATGCTCATCATGCGGGGGTCGTACACACCCTCTGAGGTCAGCTGCAGCCTGGCTTGCTGCATCATCGCATTGTATTTCTCCTGGTCTGGTCCACTCACATCCATCCAGTATTTTTGCGGCACTTGTTTTTCAATTTGGCGAATGGCGGCAATGGCCTGGTCCACGTACTGCAAGCCAAACTTGCGCATCTTCATCAGCCGATCATCCAGGTCTGGCACCTCCTTTTCTATGCGCTCACGGTTGATCAATGCAGAGCCAGTCACATTGATGAGTGGCATTTTGTAAACACCACCCTTGGTGCCCAAACCGCGGTACAACTCCAGCGGAGCGAAGGCCAGGGCGGGTGCTGCAATAATATCGACCACCCCATTGTTGAACTTCTGCGCAAAATTGGTGATGTCGCTGGGCACGGGCTGTGCCCCCAGCTGCTGGATCATCTTGGCCTGGCTTTTGTCCCAGTCCATCACAGCCACTTTTTTACCTGCGGCTTTTTCAATGGAGTTGATGCTGCGGTCATTGACCATCACATACGCCGCCCCCAAAGGTGCCAGCCCCACCACCTGGTATTTGCCGCTGATCGACAAGGGGTAAGTTTTGTCACTGCCCATCAACACTTGCAAGGCTGTTTTTACATGCTCGTAGGTGGGCAAGGCGCCCACGGCATCCAGGCTGCCCATGAAGGGATTGAACATGCGGGCCCGCAAGGTGGTGATGGCCACGCCCTCACATTGCCCGGTGCGGAAGGACTCGGCCGCAACGCCTTCATTGGTGAAAGGCAGCAACTCCACAAACAAATTCCACTTGCGCGCTTCCACGGCGATGTCTTGCGCAATGCCATACACCGGGCCTGCGCGGCCCATGATATCAAAGATGCAAACCTTCACATGCAGTGGCTTGTCCAGCGGCTTCATCTCTTTCATCAATTGATCCGAGAGGCTGCTCATCATGCCGGGGGGCAATTTGGGCAGGTCTTGGGACCAAACCATGGGTGCAAACACTGTGCAGAGCAAAGCGAGGCCAGCCTGCGTCAGGGCGCGGGTGCTGCGAGCGAGGAATTTCATGGGGTCTCCGGTGGGGCTTGTCTGGCGCAAGCTCGATGGGTATTTGATGTTACTGAGCGTATACAAACAAGGCCCCCGCTGTCAATTCTATTGGCCAAGCCCCAAGGGCTGGTGGAATTTCAGGCCTGCTGCTTTTATACTCGAGGGGTTGTATTGCAGTACCTCAGATTGCGCAGCATGTCCAAACCCAGCAGTAAGCAAGAATGTCTCACCGTGTTTTATGACGGCTCGTGCCCCTTATGCCGGCGCGAAATCGCGCTCTACCAGGGCCTAAAATCAGACCAGGCGATTGCTTGGATGGATGTGTCAGCCGAGCAAACCGAACTGCCTGCCAATTGCCAGCGCGACACCCTGATGCAACGTTTCCACATCCAAAGCCCCGATGGCGAACTGCAAAGCGGTGCCTTGGCATTTGCAACACTGTGGCAAGCGCTGCCAGGCTGGCGCTGGTTGGGTCGTCTGGCCAAATTGCCTGGTGTGCTTGGGTGGATGGAATGGCTTTACCTCGGTTTTTTGAAGATTCGCCCCCGCATGCAACACGCCATGGCTTGGTGGGCGGCCGATGCTGTGCCTGCCGCCATGGTGGCCGACTTGCGCTCCGATCAAGCGGGTGAAACGGGTGCCGTGTGGATTTACAAGGGCGTGTTGGCTGTGGCGCGCAACCCCGAATTGCGCGCATTTGCGCAGCAGCACCTCCTAACCGAGCAAACGCACTTGCAGGGCATCAACGGTGTGCTGCCGGTGCTTCGACGCAGCAAACTATTGCCCGTGTGGCGTCTCGCGGGTTTTTTAACCGGGGCTTTGCCGGCCCTGTTTGGCGCACGCAGCGTTTACTTCACGATTGCAGCCGTAGAAACCTTTGTGGATCAGCACTACGCCGAACAGATCAAGAAGCTTCAAACATTGTGCTCGCACCCAGGGCTGTTGGCCCAGTTGCAAAGCCACCAAACCGATGAGTGCCACCACCGGGATGAGGCCACCAGCCTGGTGGGGGCACAACCCCCCAATGCCTTGCAGCGGCTGTGGTGCAAAGCCATCGGCGTGGGTTCTGCAGTGGGTGTGGCCCTGGCGCGAAAAATCTAAAATTGCTCACGAATTGCTCCATCCAGAGCGGATCTTTTATTTGATAATGATTATCATTTGCAAGAGTATGTGGTTTTTTCATCCAAGGAAGAACCATGGACCGTCGCAATTTTTCAAAACTGCTGTGTGCACTGCCGGCAAGCACCGCACTCAGTGGGTGCTGGCTGCCCGCCAATGACCAATATCGCCAAATCAACCTGCTGAGCGACGATGCAAGCCAATCGGTGTTCGCGCCCAGTGTGGCGAGCTTTCTGCGCTCATCCGAGTTCATCAATGCGTGGGGAATTGCCATTCGTCCTGCCGGTGCAGGTGGGCATTTTTGGATCACTGCGGGCAAGTATTCGTACCAGTTTGTGGGCGATGTAACGCAATCCTCACAACCCAATCTTCGAACCCTGTATCAAGATCAACTCAAGCTGATGGACATTCCGGGCGTGAGCGACAATGGTGGGTTTTCCACAGGCACGGTGTTCAACGGGGCCAACATCCATGGCCGGCAGTTTGTGGTGAGCAATCAACCCGTGCTGGTGAATGGTCAAAACAAGCTGCTAACTGGATCGGCCCGTTTTTTGTTTGCCACCGACACAGGCGTGATTTCTGGATGGACCGAGCGAGACCCCAGCAACCCAGACCAGCCTGTTCGCGAAGATGGGCCCGCTGTGGCCATGATTGATGACAGCGCCAATGGCGCGGCGTTTTTTGGCCTTGCACTTCGACCAGACAATTGGACCACGCTGTGGGTGGCCGACTTTGGTGCGCAACCCCGTTTGCGGCAATTCAACGACCAATGGCAAGAAGAGCCGCTGCAGGGTTTTATTAATCCATACGCCACGGGCCCAAATGGCCGTGCTGTGCCCGGCGACTACGCGCCATTCAATGTTCAAACACTCCTGGTTGGATCACGCTGGTGCGTGTTTGTTGCCTACGCCAAAACAAAACAGGCACAGGGGAGCCCCGCTGTGTTTGATGCCGGTGAAGAAGATGCCGTGGATGCCGACTTGGAAACCGAACGCCCCAACCGCGGCAAGGTGGTGATGTACGACTTGGATGGACGGATGCTGCAAAAGTTTGATGACAAACGCTTAAATGCACCCTGGGGGTTGGCAGTGGCACCCGATGGCTTTGGCAGTTTGTCTGGCAAGTTGCTGGTGGGCAATTTTGGTGGACGTGGCAGGATTGCTGCATTCGACGTGAACACCGGTCAGTTCTTCGACTGGCTGCGTGACGAAAACAACGTGCCGGTTGGGATTGCAGGCTTGTGGGGGCTGCAATTTGGCAATGGGGCAAGCCTTGGAGACAGCACAGCCCTGTATTTTGCGGCGGGCCCGGGCGATGAGACACAGGGCCTGTTTGGAGCCCTGCGCTTGATTCCTACCGCTCGCCCACCGGCCAGAAGAGCCTGAGCAGCTTTGGAAATTTAGACAACTGCATGGCCACAGCCACGGCCGATCCGACCATCAACATGATCCACACCAACACGGCAATGGATGGTCGATCGGCCAACAGGCATGCCCCCAGAGACATCAGCAATCCGATGCAAGCCAGACACCTGAGTTGCACAGCCGGCGGGCTGCTTTGGGCCAACGCAATCTGTTTGACCTGTGCCCAATGCACCTCCATGGACAGCGCCAACCAAGCCATGCCCAGCATGCTGAGCACGGCGGCCATCGACAAAAACAAGGCGTCAAGCATAAGCCACCCCACGCTTGATCGCCCCACCCTGCGCACGCTGGGCCAGTTTTAACGCGGCCCAAGCGCTGATGCCGGCACAGGCCAACAAACTCAAATCCACGCCTGCCACAGGCCAATAGGGTTGCGTGAGCATGGTTTTAATCAAATGATCGCCTGTGGTGACCCAGTTCAAAACCACGGCCAAAGGACACAACACCCCCAAAGCCAAAGCTTGCTCACGCCAGGCCGGGTTGATGCCCGCCTGCATCACGGGCGCACTGCGCCAAGCCGCATGCAACAATGCCACGCCCCACACCATCCAGAATGCAAGCTTTTCGTAATCGGCCTTGCCCGCCAAATCAGGAGGCAAAAGACGATTGACCACCAGCATGCCCACAGCGGCCAACACCATGCCAGTGACAGTGGTCACGGCCATGGCATCCACCACACGCGCACCAGCACTGCCAGTTTTGGCGTGCTGGGTTTTGCGCTTTTCCACAAAAAATACAAAACCGGTTGCAATGCACACCGCACCCAGCAAACCACCCAACACATACAACCAGCGCAAAAACCAATGCTCAAAATGTTGCAGGTGCAGGCCTGTCAAAAATTCATTGGTCTCAGACACCACACTTCGGGGCGGGTCTTCGCTGAGCACTTCGCCGGTGCTGGTTTTAAAGTGAATGCCCTCGCCAACCAGCGCAACTCGGTCACTGCCTGCACGGTAAACGCTCACGTAGCTGTTGGCGTCGCCCACGTGGTGCATCACCAAAAAACCAACTTCACCGGCCATGTCGCGCGCGGCCCAGCGGCGTTTGGCCTCTTCCACCATGGCGTCCACACTGGCCATGGTGCCTGGCACACCGGCTCGTGCGTGGGGGAGGCCTGTGGCCTGGGCCTCTGCGGCCTCGTGTTGCTTGTGCAGGGGGTCCAGCAGGGTGTTGGTCACTGGCAGGTAAAAAACACCCGCAAAAATCACCAAACCTGTGAAAGCAAAAAAGAAATGGAACGGCAAACCCACCACGCCGGTGAGATTGTGCAAATCCAGACTGGCTCGCTGCGTGCGCTTCCAGGGGCGGAAAGTAAAAAACTCACGAAACACTTTGCGGTGCAGGATGACCCCGGTCACCAAAGCGGCCAACATCACCAAAGCGGCCAGGCCAACAATCCAGATGCCCAGGTTTTTCCACTTCAGTTGCAGGCTGTAGTGCATGGGATAAAACCAATGGCTGCCAATTTTGAGTTTGTCGTTGGGCAACACCTCACCCGTGCGTGGATCGATGGTCACATTCTTGTGGATGTGGTTGTGGTCTTCCGGGTTTTTGGCCAGGGGCACCCCATAGCCAACGCCCGCAGCCAACACCGGGTCTCGGTGGGTCACATAAGCCCAGTACTCGTCCGCCGGCAATTCTGTGCGTGGCGTCATGGGCCCCTTGGCGGGGTCGTGCAGGCGCGGCATGTTGGTGGCGTAATCCACTTCATCGGGCTCCAGTTGTTGCAGGGTGGGCAACAACACCTGGTCAAATGAGGGCATGGGTTGGGGCTCAAACCGGGTTTCGGGAATGGCCCAACGGTCAATCTCCCGATCAAACACCGCCAGCGAACCAAAAAAGAAACAAACCATGAGCACAAACCCCAGCACCAGGCCAAACCACGTGTGCACCCAAGTCATGGACAATCTAAAATTACCGAGCACGCCAATCCCTCCTTACACCAACAAGGCTCGCTGCACGCCCCAGGCAGCCAGGGTCATCACTGCCCCGCCCCCGGCCAACGCCAACCACACTTGGGTCACCTTGCTGTGGGCAAACGCCCACAAAAACACCCCAAGAAAAACCAAAAAAGACAACATCAACACAGCGGTCTCTGCTTCATGAAAATCCACGCCCAACGCTGCCAGGGCTGCAATGCCAAACGATGTGAATCCCCAAGTGAAGGCGTAACCACCCAAAACCGCTGCGCCCACGCGCAAGCCCACGGCCCAAGCCGCATTGGCATGTGTAACTCGCATAATCCGCCATTGAAAAAGTGACAAAGCACCGGGAGCGGTGCAATTAATACGTAATGATAACTATTATCACTTTAAGAATCAATCATTGAAAAGTTTGGGCACCGCGATGGGTGCCCGAGGGAGGATTACAGGTTTGCGCCCAGCACCAGCGACACAAAGTCGCGGTCTTTGAAGGGGTCAAAGTACGCCTTGTCATTGAACATGCTGTAGTTCACTTCAGCAAAGTACCTGGCAGATTGAATTTCCGCGCGCATGCCCACGCCGAAGTTCATGCGGTCTTCCAAAAAGAGGCCATCGGCCGAATACCCTTTGATGTCATGCGAGAAGAACAGACGTGGCAACAAAGTGACACCAAACATCACATCTGGGTATGTGAATGCGGCCAGCACGCGGTAGCCAAATGCGGTCTCGGTGGCATACCCATCCACCACGCAGTTGCGGGCATTGGGGTTGACACCGGCGTTGCAGTTGCCGCCTTCGTAGTCGACGTGTGCGCCCGCACCAAACGCGGGCGAGCGGCCAAAACGCTCACTGGTGAAGGGGTCTCCAATGCCTCGCCACATTTGGGCCCCCACCTCGGCCACCACGCCAATTTGGCTGGCGCCCAAACGGCGAGGGAACAACATGATGGTCGACATTTGCGCTTGAATTTTGTCCAATGGCTTGTAGCCTTGCAGCACCGAACCCACGGGGAATTGGGCGTTGTCAAAATAGCGCCCCAACGGACCATCGCCGGTGGCTGCGCCTTTGATGAGGTCCGCGGTGTTGTAACTTGCCGGGAAATCCTTGGTGTAGCTGATTTCGCCAAACACGGAGTAACCAAACAATTCGGTGGCGGCCGAGAAACCCGCCACTTGAATATTCTCTTGGCCGTAATCAAAGAAATATGACAAGGGGCTCACGATGGTGGCTGGCCCAACGCCCAAACCGTTAAAAATGGATCCGTCGAATCCAGAAGGAGTTTTCTTCAAACTGAGTGCCGGCAGGCGCTGGTGATAATTCACCACATATGCGCCAAACTCCGCGCCAATTTCACTGGCGTAATAACGCGCAGCCAAACCAACCTGCCCCGTGTCTTTGGGTCGACGATCGCCCAGTTGGGCCATGCGGAAATTGAGGTTGCTCAAATCGGCTGGCAAACCGGTGAGTCCACTCACAATGCCGGTGATTGGGCCAAGCACACCCAACACCGAGGTGTCCAATGGCGCGCCACCCAGCGTCACCACCCCACCCCCGCTGAAACTCTGCCGGTCGTCATATCCCGTGAAGTCAATGTCCCCGGCCGGGGTGCTCAAGATGCCTGGGTTGACCGGGGCACCTTGACGATTGCAGTTCAACAAATCAGCCTGTGAGAAGAAGGTGCCGCAGCCATCCACCACCACTTTCTCGTGATTGGTCTGGATAAACGATTCGATTGACAACGATTCGGTTGCTTGCAAGTTGGCATACAACTGGGGAATCGGCAAAAACACTTCTTTGAGCTGAGCACCCGGCCTGCGCAAGGCGGCCGAATCAAAGTTGGAGTATTGATTCACGCCGCCCAACAGAAACAACGCCTCCCCCCAGGTCACCACTTGGTTGCCCACCTTCACTGTCAAAGGCTTGCCCAAGGGCTCAAAATCCGCAAACACATAGGCATCCAAAAACTGCGCGTCTTCAAACCCTGTGCTTTTGTCAAACCCACTGTCGTTCAAAGGTTCGTTGGGGCGAAATCCGTTGTTGGCTGAGCCATGGGCCACGCGATTGCTGCGGTTGTGAAAATCGGAATACGCCTTGGCGCGAACAAACACACCCGCATTGTCTTTGCGCAATTCCAGCTCACCCACTGCTTTAACCACAGCGCTGAACACATCGCCTTTGCTGTAGTTGAGGTTGCCGTCGTCCACTGTGCCACTGGAGGCCTCACCACCGTTGCCGATGAACACCAAAGATTTGTCAGCGTCTTTGGTGCGCATCGAGGCGCCAACGGTCACTTCCATAGCCCAACGGCCTTCAATCCCGGCGGGGCCCTCAAAGGTGCCTGCCGCCATGGCGCTGGCTGGCCATGCAATGGCACCCGCTAGGCACAGTTGCAGCGGCAGTTTTCTAATCAAAAATGAAGACTTGAAGGTACCGCGACCCGCGGATTTAAACCCGGGCTGTACTGTGCTGGGCCTTTGTTGACGTGGCTTTGCGCGATTCATGGATGTCTCCTCAGGGGCATGCCCGAGTCTGATCAACCATCAGCACGGGCGTTTTTTATGGCACAAATAAGGGAATAGTTCTGTAATCAATTGGATATTACTTCTGGGTTATAGCAGCGTCAATTCGCGTAGTAATAGTTGGAGCAGACATGGGATGAAAAACCCAAAGTGAATGAATTAAACAGCTTGTTTATATTCACCACAACGCACCCCGATTACCCGAAAGACATGACGTCAAAAAAAATTAACACGGTGTAAAAATATTTTTTTTCGGCGGATTTGTACTACATATTCGCTCAACAGGGGTAAAAACTCTTTGAATAAAATACAAACAAATACACACCTTGTTTTACTTATTTGTATAGTCATTAATTTCGCCAATCGTGTCTAAATGTTTCTTGCTGGGCTTGAAACCACCAAAAAAATCAACATTTCAATTTATTACAGTGCACCCAAGCACCAAGCCGACCCCGAAAAAGCAGAACAGTGATTTTATTAAGCGCATGCAGCAATCGCGCCATCACTCGGGTTTTTACCGACACGCCCACCACCTTGACCTACTAACTCTGCGGATTTTCAAGATCATTTAGAACGCATAACCTAAATTCACATCGAAGTGCAGTTCCAGAAAAACAAGTAGGGGCATCGCAAGAATGACGATCAGCACAACGCACTGCAAAGAATCCAAGCGCATCATGGAGCTGAACTGGAGTTACATCCAGGCGGTGAGGCACTTGCAATGGCAAGGCCGAGGCAGCGACTTGAACGAGGTGATGCACCTGTCCTCCGAGGAGGCTCTGCTGATCAGCAGCCTGGATGAAAGCTCCATCAACGAATTGCTGGAAACACGGGCCACCACCCTGTTTAGCCTTCAGGTGCAGGAAGAGGAATTGCAACAAGTGGCCCAAGAGCGCGCAGGTCGACGCATGGCGCCCTTGGGGGGCATGATCACTCACCACGCCAGCTTGTTGGCGCTGGCAGAGAACCCCGCACGCTCCTTTGTCAAAACGGTGTTGGCCGAGGTGCAACACTGGAGCGCGTTTTCAACCAACACCGCCTACCGATTTTCGATGGCGCAACGATTTGTTTCCCAACTGGGTGAGCTGGACACTGCTGGGCTGATCAAGCTTGCACAATCCAGCAACACGGTGTTGAGACCCCGCTTTAACCTGGCACAGCTGTCGGCCTTGGGTCGAACAGGCTTGGTGCCTGCGGGCCTGTTGTTCGATTGAACTAACAAAAGAAGTCAAGAGGATTGCACCATGCGTGAGTTTGCCAACGTTGCCAATCATTTTTTTTGCCAGCGCGTGACCGACCAATGGATTGTAGATCGCCTCTTTGCCTACGATCTTCGCCAAGTGGAGGTGCGTCAGGCTGTGCATGTGTTCATGGACATGCGCGACAACAAAGACATTCAGCAGTACATCAACAAATTCAAAAATCCCAATCGCAAAGGCTCGGGCGGTACCTACTGTCAAAACCCCATGCGCAACAACCGCGACCTGGCGATGATTTACACCGTGTTGTGCAGGCAAGTGGTTAATCTTGAACGCAGCTACCGCGAGCAGATTGGTGAGCAAAGCCCATTGGCCCAGCATCACCGCCTGATGTTGATTGCCACCCTGAGCATTTGGGAAACCTACAAGCACCTGGAATGCGTGGCCAAAAAGAAAATCCGCCTGATCGACATGATTGCTGTGATGTCGTATTACCTGCAAAACGATTGGCAGCTCACGGTTTGCCATTTTTGCAACAGCGTGAGCAGCAAAATCGATGGCATTCAAACCCCATGCCAAGTGTGCACGGCACGCCAAGAGCGCAAGGCCATGCAACGCATGGCCCAGGTCAAAGAATTCGCAAGAATTTGATCATGCAATGAAGTTAAACAGCGACAGCTTGGCAATGTTGGAATAGCTCAGCTGAAAAGCCTGCATTTGGGCCTGGCCCTGCACCAGTTGAGAAATGGCTTGTGCCGCATCCACATCCAGGGCATCCCGTTTGAGCTGCGAGAAGCTCGCCAACTCTGCGTCGTTGATTGCCTCGTTGGCATCCAAAGCCGCCATCCGAATGCCCAAGGCTGTGCGGGAATTTTGCACACGGGAAAAAAGCTCGTCCAAGCGGCCCGCCACGGTGCGAACATCGTCCACAGGGGCGTTGCTGTTCAACAAACTCACTGCCTCGTCCAACAGCGAGAATGCATTCACCTCGGGCGTGCCCGCGATGGGGTCCGCTGGCTCCAACACCAAGGCGTCTGAACCCACCACCCCCAAACGAACAAACACGCCACTGCCGATTTCAACCGACAAACCACCGCTGTTGCCAGCGGCCACAGCCTCGCCCTGGTACACCGGATAGGTCACACCAGCTGCCGGATCCACGGCAAAGGTGGCTTTTTCTTCTTCAGTGCCAGAGAACAAATAACGACCTGTCACGTCTTTTTGATTGAAGAGTTGCAGCAACTCCTCACGCATGCTCTGCAGGGTCACCGCAATGGCGGAGCGGTCACTGGCGCTCAAGGTGCCATTGACAGCCTGCACCATGCGGGATTTGACCTCCACCAACAAATCCGAGGCAGAGCCCATGGCACCCTCGGCTTGCTCCAGCTGATTGCGCGCAAAACTGATGTTGCGGTTGAGCTGCTCGGCGCGATTAATTCCACGCTGGGCTTGAATGCCTTGATAGAGCCGCGATGGATCATCGGAGGGCTTTTGCACCTCCACACCCGACGACACCTGGTTTTGCAGTGTGCTCAGGCGCGCCTGCATGTCGGTCAGCTTGCCGATGTTGCCTTGAAAATATTGCAAGGTAGAAACGCGCATCACATGTGCTCCATCCGCTCACGCCCCGCTTCAGCGGATGGCGTTGAGCAATTCATCAAACAGATCTTTGGAAAGGCTGATCACTTTGGAATTGGCCGCATACGCCTGCTGAAATTGAATCAGCTTGGCGGCTTCTTCATCCAGGTTGACACCCGAAATTGAGGACTGCTCGGCCGACAGGCTCTCCAGCACGCCGTTGCTGGCCAGGGCGTTGTTGTTGGCGGCCACCACATCGTTGCCAACCACCGAGACCAAACGCGAGAACATGTCCTGCACCGAAATGCCTGCAAAACTGCCCCGCTGCAACAAGGCGGGCTTGTCCAGCACCTGCGCCAGCTTCAGCACCTGGGTGTTGTCACCCAAAGCGCCACCGGCAGCCCGGTTGGCAATTTGTTCAATGCCCAAGGGCTCCATGCGCAGGTTAATGCCACCTCGCGCGGTGAGCCGCACATTGAAGCTGTCCCCGGCTTGTAGGCCACCGTTGTTGATGGAGAAGGCAAACGCACCAGGCACTTCATATTGCCCAGCCCCCAGGTCAGTGGCAGCAACACCCGCCGTTTTGCTGCCCACAGGGCGGTAACGCACTTCCACCCCTGCGCCGTTGTCCACCGCAAACACCTCGTACTCATTGCCAGGCAAGGTGCCTGTGGCAATCGTGCCCACCGCCAAACGCACAGTGGGGTCGGCGTTGAATGCGCTGGCCACCACGCGGCTTACGCCGTTGTCCAATGGGTCTCCAGGCACGCTGGCAAAACTAAGCAGGGGCGAGCCTGCGATGGGCGTGGGGGGTGGGCCTGGGTCGTCCACCAGTTCAAAGCCTTCGGTTTGAATGGTGTTGACTTGGTCAGCAAAACTTTTGGCCATGAGGCCCAGGGTATTTTGGTATTGATTGAGCGCCGTGTCGCGAAACTCCAGCAAGGCAGCCAATTCGCCCCGCCCCAGGTTTTTGTTGGCAAAGCGCATCAGCTCGCCAGAGCCGTTGGCCGACTCGCGCGCAATAATCACAGTTTGTGGATCGGTGGCGTCGGTGGTGGCCAAGAGCTTGAAGCTTTGCCCGCCCAGCACCAATGGCTGGCCCTGACGCATCAAAACATTGGTTTCGCCTTGTGCGCCTTCAACCAATTGAATGTCGATTTTTTCTGCCAACTGCAGCACCAATTCATCGCGCTCATCCAGCAGGTTCAGTGGCACACCCTTGCCTTCGGTGTTTAAAAACTCGCGGGTGATGGCCTCGTTCAAACGTCCCAAGCTGGCGGTGAGGTTGTTGATCTCGCTCACCTTGAATTCAATTTGCGCGTTCTGGTCCGCGCGGATTGACTCAAACCGCCCACCGATTGAATTGAACTGCTCCACCAAAAATCCGGTGGCTGCCAAAAACTGTTGCCGTGCAGGGTTGTCGGCGGGTCGCAGGCTGAGGTCTTGTGCCGCGCTGTTGAAATTCGCAAAGGCTTGCGCAAGGGCGTTGTTGCCCTCGGCGAAAATATTGTCCACGCGGGACAACTGTGTTTTGAGCATGCCCGAGTAAGACGCCTCGGAACTGGTCTTCAAAATCTGGTTGTACAGGTACTGGTTGGTCACCCGCGTCACGTCCAGAGTTTTTACACCCTGCCCCACATATCCCCCTTGAGAAAACTGGCTCAAGCCTGAGGCCTGCTTCAACAGCTGGCGCTTGTAGGTGGGGTTGTTGGCATTGGCCACGTTGCTGGAGCTGACCGACAACGCATCGCGCGTGGTGAGCAGCCCCGACAGGCCAACCGATAACATGGTCATGAAGTTTCCGCCTTTGCTCTGTTTTTCACTTCAATGCTTTACGTCCAAGCCAGCACTGAACTGCAGTTATTCATCCACTTTGGGTGCTGCGTTCTTGGTCCACTGCAGGCTGTTCAAAATCGATTGCTCAATGTATTGCGCCAACCCCATCCCGCGCCCTGCCATGGAATGCGCCACCTGCTGATCAAACATGCCTTGCATGCTTTGCATGGCACTGGAGTTCATGGGGTTGTCTTCGGCAAACGGGTTGTTGCGTGCGGCCTTGAGCATTTCTGCAATCAGAATGGATTCAAACTGCTGGGCAGCCGCTTTGGCCGCCTCGGCTTGCTGTGCCTCGGTGCCGGTGCTCAACATTTTGAGCTGCGACAAACCGGAGGTGTCCCAATAGGCTTGCATGTCAAATCACCTCCAACTCGGCGCGCATGCTGCCAGAGCGCTCAATGGCCTGCAGGATGGAGATGAGGTCGTCCACCGTGGCATTGAGCTTGTTCAAATTCGACACCAGGTCATTCAGGTTGTCTGCACCCTCCAAGCGAATTGCTTCGCCACCAGTTCTGGAGATGTTGATGTCGGTGCGGTTGGCCACGATGGTCTGTCCGTTGGAGAATGGCCCAGGCTGGCTGATGAGCGGTGTTTGCGTGATTTGCACAGTAAGGCTGCCATGGGCCACCACCACAGGAGAGAGCTTGACTTGTTGGTTCATGGCCACTGCGCCAGTTTTGCTGTCGATGACCACCTTGGCGGTTGGGCCAATCGGTTCAATCGGCATGCTTTGGATGGAGGCAATGAATGCCACACGCTCATTGGCGCGCACGGGGGATTTGATCACAATGGTGCGGGCATCCAGCGGCTGCGCAGTGTATTCGCCAAAGCGTGCATTGATGGACTCCGACACGCTGTAAGCATCTCCAAAATCGCTGCGCAACAGCTCCAGGCGAATCTCGTTGCTGTCGCCCACACCCGCGTCCACCGACTCTTCCACAATGGCACCGTTTGGAATTCTGCCATTGCCCAGTTGATTGATTTTGGTGAGTGTGCCGCCTGACTGTGCGCCAGCACCACCCACCACCACCTGCCCTTGGGCCAGGGCATACACTTGGCCGTCCACCCCCTTGAGCGGTGTGATCAACAAGGTGCCGCCGCGGATGGAGCGTGCATTGCCAATGCTGGACACGGTCACGTCGATGGTTTGGCCTGGTGCAATGAAGGGCGGCAAGATGGCGGTGACCATCACGGAGGCCACGTTGCGGGTCTCCAGCCGCACGCCCTCGGGCAACACAATGCCTTGGCGAGCCAACATGGTGGCGGTGCTCTGGGAGGTGAATGGGGTTTGTGTGGTGCGGTCGCCCGTGCCATCCAAACCCACCACCAAGCCATAACCAAAAATTTGATTGGGGCGCGCCCCTGCAATTGAAGTGAGGTCTTTGATGCGCACCTTTTGCTGCTGGGCGTGCGCAACCGGTGCCACGGTGGCACACAGCGCCAGCAACACCCACAGTTTTTTCCACACAGACAGTCGCATCACTTCACCCACCTTGATTTAAAAAGGCAACACACTCAAAAACACACGCGAGAGCAGACCCATCATTTGCACTTCGTCGATGGTGCCCTGGCCAATCACTTCCACACGCGCATCGGCCACGTTGGTGGAGGCCACGCGGCTGCCGGGTCGAATCAGGAATGGATCCACCACGCCATAAAAGCGAATGGTCTCCACCTGCCGGTTCACGCCGATTTGTTTTTCACCAGCCACGCGCAGGTAGCCATTGGGCAGCACTTCGATCACGCGGGTGGTGATGGTGCTGGACAACACATTGGTGGCGCTGGTGCGGCCATCCCCAGAAAACTCCTTGGAGCTGGACGCATTGCCATTCAAGCCATTGAGCCCACCGATGCTGGGCACATTGATATTCACCGCATCATCGCGGCTGGCTGCGGTTGATTTGGCTTGCAAAGCGCTGGTGCTCTCCAGCACATCAATCACCACCACATCGCCCACGTACTTGGCTTTGTTGTCTTCGTAAATGGAGCGGAATCCACTCTGGCTGTAGATGGAGCCGGTTTTGGGTGGCACGCGTGCACTGGCCATGTCGCGGAACAAGGCTTGTTGCCTGGCCCGCTCTTGCGCCCAATCTTTGCTGCCCACGCGCCCCAGTTCATTGATTTCTGTCACGCCCGCCTCGTTGGGAAAATCCACTTTGGGGTCGAGCATGGCCGCACACCCCGCCAGGGCGAGCAATGCACACAAAGCGAAGGGTGCGCGCATGGTCACTCCTTAAATTTGGCTCAGGCGCTGCAGCATCTGATCCGATGCGGTCACGGCCTTGGAATTGATTTCGTAGGCGCGTTGGGTGGAAATCAAACCCACCAACTCCTCCACGACATTCACGTTGGAGGTTTCGAGATAAAACTGCACCAACTTGCCTGCACCACTCAAGCCAGGCTCCAACTCCTGGGGCTGACCTGAAGCTTCTGTTTCCAGGTAAAGATTGCCGCCAATTGAATTGAGGCCAGCCGGGTTGATGAAGGTGGCCAAGTTGATGCGGCCCAGCTCCTGCTGTTGCACCTGCCCAGCCAGGCGGGCGCTCACCTGCCCGTCGGCAGAAATGGTGATCTGCTCAGTGTCATCGGGCACGTTGATGGGGCCCACCACGGGGAAGCCGGCGGTGGTGACCAACACGCCCTCTGCATTCACCTGAAAACTGCCATCGCGGGTGTAAGCCAGCGAGCCATCGGGCTGCTCAACTTGAAAAAACCCACCCCCTGAAATTGCAACATCCAAGGGGTTTCCACTTTGCTGCATATTGCCCTGTGCAAAGTTGCGCACGGCGGCCACGGTGCGCACGCCGGTGCCCACCTGCAGCCCTGTGGGTGCGCGGGTTTGGTCGGTGGTGGGTGCACCGGGCTCGCGCAGGTTTTGGTACAACAAATCCTCAAAAGCTGCACGCGAACGTTTAAAGCCTGTGGTCGCGGTGTTGGCCAGGTTGTTGGAAATCACATCCAACTGAGTTTGCTGGGCTTCCAGTCCGGTTTTTGCAATGTGCAGAGAACGTAACATGGTTGAATTCCTCGTTGGATGTTTAACCGGCTTGCAACACGGTGTCGGCTTTTTGGTCACTTTCTTTGGTCATCATCACGGCCTTCATGCTCATGTCGAACATGCGTTGGGCGGCAATCATTTCCACCATGCTTTCTGCGGGGCTTACATTGCTGCCTTCCAGATAACCGCTCATCACCCGCACCTCCGGGGCTTGCGGGGCGTCGCCTTGTTTTAACTGGAAGAGGCCATCGGTGCCACGCTCCATGTTGTCCGGGTTGGGGTTGACCAATCGCAATTGGCCCACCTCTTGCACGGCGCGGTTGGCTGGATCGGTTGACACGGCCGACACCAAACCAGTTTCGCTCACCAACATGCGTGAGCCTTGGGGAATTTCAATCACACCGCCCTCGCCCAACACGGGCAAGCCTTCGGCTGTGGTCAACACGCCCTCGTTGTTCAATACAAACCCACCGGCGCGGGTGTAACCCTCGCTGCCATCGGCGCGCTGCACGGCAAACCAGCCAGGGGTTTTCACGGCCAAATCGAGCTCACGGCCAGTTTGCTGCATCACACCAGGGCGAGCATCAAAACCAGTCACAGTCTCTGTGCTGAACGTGCGGGTGTCCAATCGCGCCTGGCCGCGCTCATTGAGCGCCACCAAGGGGGTGGAGCGCAAGGCCACCACCTGTGCGCGAAATCCGCTGGTGTTGATGTTGGCCAAATTGTTGGCAATGTTCTCTTGCCGTTGCATGGCGGCCTGTGCTGCGTTGGCTGCCAAAAATCCAACCTTGTCCATTTAGTACACCTTCACAATGTCGTTGATGGAGATGGAATCGCCCTGTGATGTGCTCAGGGTGAATTGGCCTGTGGCGCTGTTGTCCAGGCTTTGAATGATGTCGTAGCGGTAGGTCTCCAGCTTGGTGGATTCACCAGCGCGCGTGCCCTGCACTTCCAAGCGGTACTGCCCTGGTGGCATGGCAACACCATCGTTGCTGCGGCCATCCCACACCAACTCATTCATGCCTTTGCTCAAGCGGCCCAGGTTGATCTCCCGAACCACCACACCACCGGTATTTTTGATGGTGGCCACTGCGGTGTCGTAGGGCTGGTCCGCTTTGTATTGCGCACCGGCCTGGCCATCGGCCAGCACCATGCCATCGCCTTTGACCAGCACCAGTTTGTCCACCAGCGCGACCGCCTGAGAAAATTGCCCAGCGGCAATCACCTGACCCAGGCCTTCCATGGTTTTGTTGAGGTTTTGAATGCCGGAGACGGTGTTGAGTTGCGCCATTTGACTGGTCACCTGGGCATTGTCCATGGGCGCCAGCGGGTCTTGGTTGCGCAATTGGGCCACCAACAACTCCAAAAACCGGCTTTGAATGTCGCCAATGTCTTCGGCCTTGGCAAACGGTGTACTGGCTGGGCTTCGCGCTGCAGTGCTTGCTGCGCCATTGCTTTGAACAGTGTCTAACATGGGCCTTCTTCCTCAGGGTGTTTGATTCATCATGACAAATGCAAACCCATGCATGCCCATCAAAATCACCCCGATTGGGGCGATTTCAGTTGTTGCCCATGTTCAAGGTCTTCAACATGAGGTTTTTGGTGGTGTTCATCACCTCTGCATTCGTTTGGTAACTGCGCGAGGCCTCCAGCATGTCCACCATTTCTTGGGCGGGGTTGATGTCGGGCATGTACACATAACCCGCTTCATCGGCCAATTGGTGTTGTGGGTTGTAGATCTTTTTGGCGTCTATTTTGTCGTTCACCACCTCTTTGGCACGCACCAGGGTGGCGGCATTGGCTTTGCCGTTGCGATTGGTTTTTTCAAGCATGGCCTCGAACACCACGCGTTTGGCTTTGTAACTTTCTTCATCGCTGGCGGCCACGGTGCCTGCGTTGGCCATGTTGCTGGCTGTGGCGTTTAAACGGTGGCTTTGCGCGCGCATGGCCGATGCGGCCACCTTAAAACTGTCAAAGAGGCTCATGGTGTTCAGTTCCCGGTGATGGCGCTGCGCATGGTTCTGATCAAACCCGACAGCGATTGGTTGGCTGCTTCGTACTTCACGGTGTTTTCTGAAAAACTGGCACGCTCAATGTCAATATCCACGGTGTTGTTGTCAATAGAGCGTTTTTCAACTTCGCGGTATTGGAGCTGCAAATCGCTGCCATTGACGCCCTTGCCCTTTAAAACCAGGTGGCGAGGATGTGTGGCCGCGGTTTGTATGCTTTGGCCGCTGGTGCTGCCCGCTTGGGCGTTGCTCAGGGCTTTGGCAAAATCAAAGTCCACCGCTTTGTAATTGGGGGTGTCTGCATTGGCCAGGTTGCCTGCAATCACATCTTGCCGGGTGGCCCGCAGTTTGAGGGCGTTGGCGTAAGTGCCCATGGCTTCGCGAATTTTATCAACCATGTGGAGTTCTCCTTATGCGGTGGCCAGTGCGAGCTGGCTGAGTTGCAACAGGCGCGCAATGTCGTTGCGCCAAATGCCTGCCATTTGCATTTGTTTGCACAAGCCATGGAACGCCTCCACCAGTTGGCTTTCTTGGTGGCTGGGCAGATGGGCATCGTCCACGGGGGTTTGTTGGGTGTGGCGGTCCCAGGCAAATCGGTAAGAGCCCAAGCTGTGCTGCTGCTCGCCACCTTTGTTGCCGTCGCCCTCGGTGAGCACTTGTTCATAGGCTTTTAGCACGCCCAGGGATTTGTCAATGGCGCGTTGGTCGTCTTGATTGGGCGAGTGCATGGGCACATCAAAGTAATCGCCGCAGCGGATCAACAAATCCAGCAGCCCCATCAGTTTGACCAGGCCTGCGTTTTGCACAGGGCTCAATGCGTAAATGGCCAGCACATGCAAAAGCACCAAGTCCATGGGGTGCTCTTCAATGCCAATGTGCTGCCATTGCACCTGACCACCAGCGCCCAACACCTGCCACAATGGGCGGTTGGCGCCGTGCTGTGCATCGGCCACAGGGCACTGTAAAAATTCATAAAATGACGGCGCGGGCAAAAACCCATGCTGCTGATAAAACTGCATGTTGAACACGGTGTTGCCCCCCAAGCTGGCCTCGCCCTGGCCATACTCGGCGTACAGGGCCTTGGAGACCACCGCCGCTTGCTTCAACAGCTTTTTCTGGATGCTGGCATAACGTTGCACGGCATCGCCCACAAAACTTTCAATCAGCGTGGTGTGGGAGAGGCTGGTGGTGAACACTTTGTCGAACCACTGTGTGAAGGCTTGCTGCGCAAAGTGGCGCTTGAGCAAGGGGTGCACGCGGGTTAAAAATCCCTCAGCGTCCTCATGCGGGGCCACCAATTGGCGCGGCCTGAAGAGGTGAATGGCCGAGCCGCTCAAATAGCCTTCATGGTCTGAAGACTTGAACAGCGTGTGATTGCGTTGGGAGGGCAAACCCGACTGCCCCAAAAACAGCTCTTGCTCCAGGGTCTCCTGGTTGTCCAAGCGCACAAAGTCGGGTTGCACCACCAAGGCACGCACGCGGCCCATGTGGCCCATCATCACCCAACTGTTGAGCAGCGAACCCAAGGTCACGTTGCGGCCCAGCAAAGGCAACAGCTTGAGCGCCTCACGGGTGCGCGCCGACACAGGCACGCGTTCCACCCTTTGCTCTTGCTTGTACAGGGGCGGGAATTGCTGCTCCAGGCTGGCCACCCAAGCATCAAACTCCAGGTCGTTGAACAGGGCTGATTCGGCCTGTACTGTTTCGGCGGCGCGTGGGTTTTGACTGAAGTCCACGCGGTGTTGCGTGGGCTTGTACACGGTGATGTGCAGGGGTGTTTGCTGCGCCCGCTCGCTGGCGATGCGGTCACGAAAGTTGCGCACCTGCAGCTCGTCCATAAAGAAGCTGGCCATGTCCAATTGGGCGCGGCTTTGCCACTCCAGGTGCACCGGCGTGGCCATGAATGCATCCAAGGCGCTGGCCGGTGCAGGCGCAGCGGCCTGTTCGGTGGACGCTGTGGGCACGTTGGGCACGTTGGGCACGTTGGGCACGTTGGGCGCTTTGGGCGTTGCAGGCTTTGCTGCTGCGTTTGGCGTGGCTGGTTTGCGTTTTGGCTTGGCAGGCTTGCCCACGGCATCCAGCAAGGCGGCCTGCTGCTGGCTTAAGCGACGGATGCGCTCCAATGTGTCCAGGTCGGCCTGCAAGCCCCGGGGCGCAGGGCGGGTGGTGGAGGGTTCACTCACGGGCATTTGCGCACCCAGCTTTAACTCGGGGATGGGCTTGAGTTTGCGGCGCACCTCCACCTCGTGATCCAGATCCTCCCAGGTGTTGGGCAGCTCGCCCGGCTTGCGGTCCAATCCGTAAGGGCGCAGCGCCAGTGGCTTGCTGGCGTGGCCCGCCAACTTGGCCTCAATTTGGCGAATAAACGCGGCGCGATCCAACAAATGGCGCGCCTGTGCGCCAATGTGCACGGTGGCCGCCTCCTCGGCTTGGGGGCCGCCCAACATTGGCAAGGCGGGCAACTCGGGGGGCGCGAGCGCTGTGCTCAGTGGCGCGGGCAAGCGCTCCACCGCAGGCATGGGCTCAGTGCTGACGGCTTTGTTTTGCCGCGCAGCCAGCATCTTGCCCAAACGCTTTTGCAACAGTTCCCGACTTGCCATGCCCCTGCCCCGTGTGTTCGATGTGCGCTTCTGAAATGCACCCTTCCGGCCAGATTTCGTTTTCAACCCGGCTTAACACACAGGGTAAAGTGAGTTTCAAGAAGCGGGAAAATCAAAATCCACCCAAAAACGGGCATTTGAAATGTTGAAGCGCACCCAAGTGAACATGGACACACTCCCCGACGATGAGACGCGTGTATCGGGCTTGCGCTCGCGCTACCGCATGTTTGATGAATTCAACGAACGTGACCAAACCAAGCTGTTCCAGGTGCTTGGGCTGCTCGGGTTTTTTCGCCGCAAAAGCCTGCCACGCATGGGCTTTGAATCGGCCAGTGTGATGCTGCTGGTGGCGCAACGGCAATCCGAAGGCAAAACCACCACCCACAGCCAATGGCAAAAAATGCTGGGCCTGAAGGGTGAAGACATTCAAACTGTGTTCAAAGAGCTGGGTTTCCCCACCGTGGGCTACGCCAAAAGCAGCAAGGGCAGCGCCAGCGACCACATGCATGTGGTGGACACCGAGAACGGGCTGTTCCGCCTGCAAGGCAAAGTGTTGGAGGACGTGGTGGTGAGCCTCACCCTGGAGGGCAAACAAGCCATAGAAGAACTGACGCGGCTGTTAATATTCAAAGACTAAAACAACAATCAGAGACACACCATGCTGCACTACAAAATACGCTTGCGCTACAAAGGCACCCCCAGCCGGGCCCTCAATGACGAGGCCTACGCCATAGAGCCCCCCGCCGGGAAGGGCAACAAAGTGGCGGACCAAGATTACACGGTGGTGAACTGCATGGTGGTGGAGCGCACGCTGCTGTCTGCCCTGCAAAAGGCGCGGGGGGATTTGCACCGCAAGCTGCCAGGCTTGCAATTTGTTCGGGTGGAGACCTGTGAACGGATTTACCCGCCGTTGAGGTGAATTTACCCCGCGCAGATGACTCACCGGAGTGATGATTCGACGGCGCGCCAAGGCCTGCAATACATTGTGTGCTCGTTCAACTTGCCACAATCGCCATGCCCGCCCCCTGTGCAGCCAACTTCCCAGAATGCATCACCCCGCACTTTTCGCTCGCTGAGCTCACCGTGACCAAAACCGGCCTGCCCAACAGGCCAGACTCCCCACTCATTCTTGCCAACCTGCGCGAGCTGGCCACCACCATCCTCCAACCGGTGTTTGAAACCTTTGGCCCACGCCTCACCATCACCAGCGCCTACCGCAGCCCGGTGGTAAACAATGCGGTGCGCGGCTCCTCCACCTCTCAACACTGTTTTGGGCAGGCCGCCGACTTTGTGGTGATGGGCATCAGCACCTACGAGCTGGCGTGTTGGGTGCGGGACCATTTGGATTATGGGCAGTTGATATTGGAAGAGTACATACCTGGCACCAAAGCCACTGGGTGGGTGCATTGCTCAATCCCCACAAGCAAATTCAGGAATAAAAACTACACAAAATTTAAGGGTTCCAAGATGTTGTATGAAGGCATATTGCTGACCGTGCCCACTCAGATTGGAGGTGGAAAACGATGACTAAGCGTCTTTTTATTTACCCAGTGGTTATGGCACTGTTTGTGATCGGGTGTAATAAACTCGGGGAGCAGACCAGTGAACCTGCCAATCAGGCAGAGACCACTCAAACCGCTCAAGTCAACAACTGGTTACTTGGCCAGTGGACAAGTGATTATGGCGAGGGTTTTGAACTGATGGAGGCTTGCCGACGCCCAGACAGCCAGTTTGGCAAAAAGTATGTGTATTGGCGTGACGACGTAGACGGTGACCCCCACGAAGAATTGAACAAGGTCGATGAGTATTTGATTGACGGCAATTCAATCAAGATGCGCATTGTGCCACCGACCAGCGTGGAG
>DASUDK010000136.1:0-28929 GCA_036275655.1 Limnobacter sp.
GGCCTACGACAAGATCGACGTGTACGACAACGTGTTCGAAGACAATGGCACGGCTGGCATCATTTTGACCAGCTACGATTTGTTGGGCGAAAACGGCGACCGCCGCATGGATGTGTATTCCGAGGCGGTGAACATTTTCAACAACACCTTCAAGAACAACGGCAACGATTTGCCCCAGCCTGATTTTGCGAGCATCATCGCAACCCAAGGCGGGCAAATCAGCAGTGCATTCCCGCTTTTGGTGGGTTTGAAGATTGCTGCAGGTGGACAAGGCTACCGGGGGGCGCACATTGTGTGGGATGGTTACCAGGACCAGCTCAACAACAGTTGCGAATTGCCCAAAGACCGGGACGGCAAACCATTGCCGGTGGACGCAGATGGCAAACCCATCCAGGGCAATGGCAACCCCAACCCAAGCTGCCGCTACAACAAATACAAGTTCAACAGCAATGGCCAGCGCAAGGTGCCTGCTTGGTGGTTTAGTTGCATCAACCCCAACAACAATTTTGGTTCCGAAAGCTTGGCATTTGCCAACTTCAATGGCACCCGTGGTCTGGATGCGGTGATCAACCTCAACACCAGTGACCCCTCGGCCAACCTCACGCCCGAGTATTTGCAGTCGATTGCAACCGGCATTCCTTTGTTGCCTGCCACTTTTGACTTGGCGCAGCACAATTGCCAGGCGCGTTTTGGTGCGGACTTGCCACGTTTGCCTGATTTTGAGTTGGAGCCCTTTGTGCCCAGTGGTGAGTTCTCGCCAGAGCCCACGGCCGAGGCCGTGAAAGCTTTGTGTGAAGCGCCTCAAAAGGCAGGGGAGGTGAACGAGCCTGCATTTGCTGTGAATTGTCCAGACCTGGCGCAGTACAACCTGTTTGCTGATGCGCAAGACCCGCGAAGCATGCCCAACAGTCAAGGCATGCCCTATGTGTTGAACACCAAGCTCTTCAGTGATTATTCGCTCAAGCACCGGGTGATCTTTGTGCCACGTGGCAAGAAGGCCAATTACCTGGCTGAAGAGGCGAGCCGTGTGAATGCCACCATCGAGTTCCCGGTGGGCACCATCATTGCCAAAACATTCAGCTTTGTGAACCAGCCGCAGGGCAAAGAGACACCGTACGAAACCCGCCTGTTGATTAAGCGTCAACGCAAGGACGGCATCGGTTATTGGGAGGCGTTGGAGTACATTTGGCAAGATGCAGGCAATGGCAAACGCAAAGCGGTGTTGAGCCAGGGTGGTGGTACGGCGGCAGCGTCTTGGGACTATGTGGACTTGGACACTGGCAAGCGCCACACAGGCAACACCAGCCAGTACCTGTTCCCCAATGCCAACCAGTGCTTGATTTGCCACAGCAACAACGATGTGGAGCCTGGTTCTTCGCCAATCGGCCCCAAGCCAAGGAATTTGAACCGCGAGTACCGCAACGAGTCTCCGTTGCTCACAGCAGGCCAATCCCAGCACCCAGTCAACGGCAAAAACCAAATCCAGTTCATGTGCGAAACCGGTTTGATGCAGAACTGCCCGACCGATTTGAAAGTGAACCAGACCACCAAGGTGGCTGGCGGTGTGCCTCGCATACCCAAGTTCAACAAACCGGGTGACTCTGGTTTGCCCGCCAACTCCAAAGGCGACATTGAGGCACGCGCCCGTGCATACCTCGAAGTGAACTGCGCGCACTGCCACAACGTGAATGGTCAAGCGTCCAACACTGGCTTTTATGTGGATGTGTTCCGCGCCGTGGACAGCACCTATGGCATTTGTAAAAAGCCGACCGCCAGTGGTTCTGAGGGCCGTGGCAACCGGCTCTATGACATTCACCCAGGCATGTCCAGCGATTCGATTGTGCCTTACCGCATTGGGCCAGAGGCTGTGGAGCTGGCTGCCAAAATGCCGCCTTTGGCGCGCAGCGTGGTGGACACCGAAGCGGTGGCTTTGATCAATCAGTGGATTGACCAGGTGATTGATTCCAGTTACGAGAATGCCGATGCCTGCCAAGAGGGCAACAACAGCGGCGCAGGCTTGCCCTTGATCGGGGGTCTGCCCCTGTTACCATAGAGGGCATGGATTTATTCAAAGACCCCACCACGCTCTTCATCTTCAAACTGGCCATCACCTTCGGGTTGATGGCCAGCGGATTTTTTGTCAATCGCGCATTGTCTTGGTCTTTGCGCAAGTTGCACCCGCATCACCCCGAGAAAGCGCGATCGCAACTGGTGTTCTTGAAGAACCTGGTTCGCATGGCGGTGTTTTTTTTGCTCATATCGGTGTGGGCGTCTCAAATCTCTGGCGCGTTTTTGAGTGTGGTGGCCATTGCAGGCGCGCTCATCATCACTGGCAAAGAGGTGGTGCTCAGTTTGTTGGGGTATGTGAATATTTCGCTGTCCAAGCCATTTCGGATTGGGGATTACATCGAAATTGGCAACCAGAATGGCCGTGTGATTGACATCGATTTACTCAGTACAAAGCTCTTTGAGATCGGCATGTCAGGCAAGTACACCGGGCGTCGGCTTGCTGTGCCCAATGCGGCGGTGTTCATGAACACCATCAAACACAATTCCATGCTGGGCCAATTCAGCCTCTACACGATTGAAATCATCTTGCCTTTCAAGGCAGACACCGCGCGAGCGGAGGAGGTGGCCTTGCAGGTGGCCCGCACCGTGTCGGCTGCCTGGGTGGACGAGGCCGACCGGTACTTTGACCGCATCGAAGTGTCAGAGTTTGTGGATTTGCCGGGCGCGTATCCGGAGGTGTTTTGGCAGGCCTACAATGAGCTGGCCCACAAAATGATTGTGCGTTTGGCTTGCCCACTGGAAAAGCGTGGTGACGCCGAGCAGGCGATCTACAAAGGCTTTTGGCGGGAGTTTGGTCCGGTTTAAACAGAGGCTGGAACCTTGTCCAAGGGCCATGGTCTGTTACGCATTGCATTGATTTTTGTTCAACCACATTTGGAAGCATTCCCATGATTTCATTTCAATGGCTTCGCGCGGCACTGCTCGCTGTGGGCTGCTTGGCTGGCGCGTCTTTGGCACATGCACACGGCGATTCGAAAGGGCATACGCACAAGCATCAACACAACGATGAGGCGCATGTGCATGGCGTGGGTGAGTTGGAAGTGGTGCAGGACGGTCCCCGCGTGTCCATCTCTTTGTATTCGCCACTGCACAATGTGCTTGGATTTGAACGCGCTCCCCGCACCGAGGTCGAAAAAAATCGAGTGAAAGCGGCCAATGCACAACTCAAGTCCAAGGCCTTGTACGCCTTCACACCTGCGGCCCAGTGCCAACAAACCGATGTGCGCGTTCGCTCAGAAGTGTTGAACCCCCACAGCCATGGCCCAGGCGCTGATCACCAGGATGCCAGTGAGTCTGAGCATTCGGATGTGAAAGTGATTTGGGAGTTTGCATGCGCCAAGCCTGATGCTTTGAAAGACATTGATGTGCGTTTGTTCAAAGCGTTCCCTGGGTTTGAAACGCTGCAAACCCAAGCTTTGTTTGCCAAAGGACAAGTGGGTGCAAAGCTCACCAGCAAACAGAGCAAATTGGTGGCGCCATGACCCAACCCGTGCTGCGCATGCAGCAGGTGCGGTTTGTGTATCCAGGGCAGCGGTTTGGTTTGCACATCCCCACGTTTGAGCTGTTGCCCGCGCAGGGCGTGTTTGTGCACGGTGAAAGCGGCAGCGGCAAGAGCACGTTGCTGAATTTGATGGCGGGTGTGATTCGGGCAAACAGTGGCAGCATTGAGCTGATGGGCCATGCGCTTCACACCCTCAGTGAGCGGGCCTGTGATGCATTGCGGGTGCACCATGTGGGTTTTATATTTCAACAATTCAATTTACTCAATTACCTGAGCGTGATCGACAATGTGACCTTGCCGTGCCAATTCTCGGCCATTCGACGTGCGCAGGCGGAACAGGATTTTGGCTCAGCGCGTGCTGCTGCAGGCAGTCTGCTTGAAGACCTGGGCATGCAGGCCCATTTGCATCAATCCGTACAAACCTTGTCAGTGGGTCAGCAGCAGCGTGTGGCACTGGCCCGAGCCCTCATCGGGCGCCCCAACTTATTGATTGCAGATGAGCCCACCTCGGCGTTGGACGCCAATCACCAAGCGAGGTTTGTGGATTTGTTACTCAATCGTGCGCAGCAACAGGGCACCGCAGTCGTGATGGTGAGCCACAACCCGGAGCTGGCTGCCCGGTTTGACCTGCAATGCCCGATCACGCCATGGCGGGTGGCGGCGTGATGCGCACGGTGTTCAAGCTTGCAGCCTTGAGCGCTTGGAGTCGGCGCGGCAGCCTGCTCTTGCTCACACTCAGTGTGGTTGCCTCATGCAGTTTGTTGCTGGGCATCGACCTGGCCCGTCAAAGTGCACGCAATACATTTTCCAATGCGGTGTCGGGCACTGACCTGGTGGTGGGGGCGCAAAACAGCCCGGTGGCTTTGTTGCTTTACAGTGTGTTTCGCATTGGTGAACCCACACGCAACATGCCATACGAGGTGTTGGCTCAATTGCAGGCAGATCCAAGGGTAAAGTCGGCGTTGCCAATTGCGTTGGGGGACTCGTATCGCGGTTATGCGGTGGTGGGCACGCAGTCTGCGTATTTCAGTCGGTTTCAGTATGGTGTGCGCCAATCCCTGGCCTTCCAAGCGGGCAGGGCGTTTGAAGATTATGCGGTGGGCGACCCTGTTGAGCATATTTTTGAGGCGGTGCTTGGGGCAGATGTGGCGCGCAAATTGAACCACCGCGTGGGCGATCCCATTGCTTTAAGCCATGGGATGCAACTGCAGACAGGGGCCCCCAGCCATGCAGACAAGCCGTTCAAGGTGATTGGTATTTTGCAGCCCACGGGCACCCCGGTGGATCAAAGCGTGCACATCAGTTTGCAAGGCATGGAGGCCATTCACCTGGATTGGCAGGCTGGCATGCCGGTGCGCGGTGCCGAAATTCCCGCCGAGTTGGTGAGCAAATTCAACCTCACCCCCCAATCCGTGACCGCAACTTTGGTGAGTTTGCACAACCGGGCCGGGGTATTTCGGATTCAACGTGAGCTGGAATCCATGCCTGGCGTGGCTTTGAGTGCAATTTTGCCGGGTGTGGCCTTGTCGACCTTGTGGCAAACCGTGGGCTTGGTCGAAAACATTCTTCTGTTGGTGGCTGCTCTGGTGGGGCTGGTGAGTGTGCTTGGTTTGATCAGCGTGATGTTGGTTACACTGGGTGAGCGCCGCAAGGAGTTGGCGGTGTTGCGTTCTACAGGGGCGGGGCCATGGGCCATTTTTGGCTTGGTGATGCTGGAAAGTGTTCTGGTGATGTGTCTGGGGGCATTCTTGGGTATATTGCTCACCGCGGGTGCCAGTTCGCTGTTGGCGCCTTGGGTGTTGAGTCATTTTGGTGTGCAATTGGCGGGCGTGTTGGGTTTGCACCAAGGCTTGTTGGCTGTGTTGGCTTACACGGCATTTGGCAGTGCGCTTGGCGTGGTGCCCGCTTGGCGAGCGTATCGCCAGCAATTGCAAGACGGCCTCAGCCCGCGCGGCGTTTGACAGGGAATCATTGATCGTGAAATTAAAAAAAATCCTCGTACTTTTAGGCCTTCTGGCTTTGTTGGCTGCTGTTGGGTACGGGCTAACCGCCTGGTTGATGGGAAACAAGACGGACTTGAGCAACAGCCAGTTGGACAAAGCACTGGCCGAATTGAATGACAATCCCCCGGAGGCAGAAGGTGAATACGCGGTGGGTGACCGCCTGGGCCAGGGCGCTGCAGCGGCACCGAGCAATTTTGACCCAGCCTACCCCGAACTGGAATGGGACCGTTTGATGCCTGCCGATTGGGACCCCATGGCCGCCTTCCGTGGCCTGAACATTGCCGAATTGCAAGACAACGACCCCCGCGCTCAACAAGCCCTCAATGCCATGCGCGAGGCCTGGAACAAGGCCCCGGTCAACGCCGATTTGAGCGGCAAGAAGGTTCGCATTCCAGGCTTTGTGATCCCCGTGGAGCAAAGTGAGGAGGGCGTTGCCGAACTCCTGCTGGTGCCGTACTTTGGCGCCTGCATCCACACGCCTCCACCGCCCGCCAATCAAATTGTGCATGTCAAACTCAGCCAGCCACAGCCCGCCATGGGCGCCATGCAGGCTTACTGGGTGTGGGGCGAGCTCAAACTCAATCGTTTCAGCAGTGAGTTTGGCGAGGCCGCCTATCAACTGGTCGCCACCGGCGTTCAGCCTTACGATCAATGATTCCAAGGTGCTGAAAATAGAGGTTTTTTAGAAGATTAGTAAAAACCCCTCTATTTTTGTCGTTGACAGGGGCGGATCATGTCCATACCTTTACATTCAACGATGTTACAGTCATAAAAACAAACAAACGTTTGGTGCTTAATCTTCATTTGCAACCAAACATCTGGATTCCACCGGAGGTTAGACATTCATGGGCAGTTTGAGTGATGGCGCGTGTGCGCCAGTGATGCACGACCTGGAGTTGGCTTTTTTGCAAGATGTCGCCCCCAAATACCTCACCCTGGCACGCCCACCGCATGGGCTCAAAATTCGGGAATGGAAAAATCGCAGCGCATTGCCGCTGATCAACAAGCTGCATGCCGGTTTGTCGGGCTTGAAGCGCAAGTGTGCCCGTGTGGCCGACCATGACTTGGTGTGGCTGGAGGGTGGCAACCCAGACGGTGAGTCGGTGGTGTTGTTCCATGGCTTTGCATCCAACAAAGAGAATTGGCTGTCCCTGGTGCCGTTTTTGCTCAAGCAGCATCGTCTGTTTGTGCTTGATCTGCCTGGTTGGGGAGAGAGCGAGTTCAATGCCAATCTCCCCTACGGACTGGATGATCAGGTGGCGCGCGTGGCGGCTTGGATGGGCGAGCATGTGGCTGCGCCAGCGCATGTGGTGGGCAACTCGGTGGGTGGGTTGGTGGCTGCTTTGTTGGCTGGCCGTCATCCCGATTTGCTCAAGACCTTGTGTTTGATGAATCCCGCCGGTGGCAAAGGCGAAGACCACACACGGTTTGAGGCTGGTTTGAAAGAGGGGCGCAACCCCATGATTGTAGAGAGCCTGGCCGGCGCGCACACCTTGATGAGCCTGGCTGTTCACAACAAAGCAATTGCTTTGGCTTTGGCGCCGATGATGGCGCAAGACTTGATTGGCCGCCGGCATGTGAACCGGCATTTGTTTCACCAAATGTTTGTGAACGCGCCCAATCCAAATGGCCCGGGCATGGCGGCCACGCGAGCACCCACCCTCATCATGTGGGGCAAAGAGGATCGTTTGGTGCATTACACAGGCGCTTACACCTACCAAGCGATTATTCCACACGCCGATGTGGTACTTTTTGACGGAGTGGGGCACTTGCCCATGGTCGAAATTCCCATCCGCACAGCGCGTGTGCTCCAGGAGTTTTGGCAGGGCTAGCATGGGTGTGCCTTCATGTCCATTTACACGAAAGGATCTGAAGCATGAAAATTCGTCAAACCCTGTTGGTATTGACCAGTGTGTTGGCGCTTGCGGCTTGCAGCAAGGGCTTGGATGGTGTGTACAAAGATGAACTCGGTATTCAAAAGTACGAGTTTCAAAGCGATGGCACGGTTTACATTTCAACCATGGGCGTGACCAAAGAGTCCAAATACGTGGTGGAAGACAGCAAGGTCAAAATCTCCAGTGAGGGAGACACAATCATCTATGATTTAAATCAGGATGGCACCATCAAAGGCCCGCTTGGCATGACCTTAAAGCCTGAGTGATTGTTGCTGTGATGCTCGCCAAAAGCCCGCTCAGTGCGGGCTTTTTACATTCTTTTACAACTTTCCCCCCTTTTAGGTCTCCCCAAAGACATTAACCCAATATTGGCGGCTTTTCCCCATTCTTTTCCCATGATGGCCGTGTGGGGATTGGGTTCAAACTGATTAAGCGTGAAGTAGAGATAAATTCACATTTAACAATTGGCGGGGACGACATGTCTGCATTTCTCAGCCTGATGCATCGGGCCATTGCAAGGTTTTATGTGTCTGCACATGCCGTGTTTGAGCATGGTTGGTATGAGGCCCTTGGCCATTCCCGCTTGCCCAGTGCGACACCGGAATGCCCCGTCCAGCAAATGCGCAACGCCCTTGTACAACCCCTTTCTGGAACACCCAGCAATGACTAAAAAAAGCGGATCTAGCCGCAATCGGGCATGGCCCTGGCCTTTGGTGCTGATGATTTCTTCTCTCCTGGCGCTGGTGTGTGGCGCGTGGTTTTGGCAAGGGCGCATGGGCGCAGCCTTTGGTTTGTATGCCGCGCTGGCAAGTGCTTATGCCGTCTACCTTCTCATGAATGCGCGCTTGGCCATGGCGAGTGTGCCTTCTGCGGCAGAGACCACGCCCGAGTTGCAAGAGCAAGCCCAGGCGCATGCTGCCTTGGATGGCGTTGCTGCACTTTGGGTCCCCACGCTGAACAAGCAACTGGGCACCGCCAATCAACAAATGGAACAAGGGATTGTCAGTTTGGCGCAGGCGTTCTCGGACATTCACACACAACTGAATGCGACCGTGGATGCAGCCTCCGGTGCTGCCAAGGTGCTTGCAGGCACCTCCTCGGTGCATGGTCATGCGGCGGGTCTTGCGGAAAACGTGTCTGACAGTTTGAACAGCATGCTGCAGCAAATTCGGCAGTCTTTCGATGAGAAGTCCGCCATCATGGAAGAGGTGAAGGGCTTTATTGCATCCACCGAAGAACTGGCAAAAATGGCCTCGTCGGTGGAGGCTCTGGCCGCCAAAACCAACCTGCTCGCTTTGAATGCTGCCATTGAAGCAGCCAGGGCTGGAGAAGAGGGCCGCGGTTTTTCGATTGTGGCCGATGAGGTCCGCAAGCTATCGATGCTTTCTGCAGACACCGGCGTGAAGATTCGCGAGCGCGTGCAGCACATTGCCCAGGCCGCCAAACGCGCAGGCGATGGCGCCACACGCATGCAAAACAGCGACCAGTTGGTGCTCAAACAGGCCAGCGCCACACTCGACGGTGTGGTGCAGCAGTTTGAACAGGTGACCACACCACTTCAGCAAGCCAGTGAACAAATCATTGCCAACACCCATGAGGTGTCGGCAAGCCTGAACAACGCCGTGGTGCATTTTCAGTTTCAAGACCGTGTGTCTCAAATTCTTGGCCATGTGCAAGACAGCCTTGCACAGCTCCAAAGTCAATTGCATGCAGGGCTTGATGCCCTGAATGTGAATGCACTCATGCATGAACTTGAGCGCAACTACACCATGGCTGAAGAGCGAGTCAATCATGCAGCACCCAAAGTGGCAGGCGCAAAAGTGGCAGCTGCGCCCAGCGACGACCTCACATTTTTCTGATTTGGGAAGAACACCAAGATGAGCAAAACCGTATTGATTGTTGATGACTCCACCTCACTTCGGCAGGTGGTTTCGATGACCCTGAAAAGCCAGGGTTTTGAAGTGCTGGAAGGATGCGATGGCAAGGATGCCTTGACCAAACTGGATGGTCGAAAGATCAGCCTGATTGTGAGCGATTTGAACATGCCCAACATGGACGGATTGAGCTTTGTGCGAGAAGTAAAAAAACTGGCGAACTACAAATTTGTGCCCATCATCATGCTGACCACGGAATCGGATGAAAAGCTGAAATCCGAGGGACAGGCCGCAGGCTTGAAGGCATGGATGGTGAAACCGTTCAAACCCGAACAGATGATTGCAGCAGTCAACAAACTGGTGGCCTAACATGAAAAATGACCTCGTATGGCATGAAGACTTGGCGCAGGCTTTGGAGCATGATCCAAGTGCAGTTCAGGAGTGTGTGGTTCATCTGGAAGATTTGACAATCGGTCGTTGCGCAGAGCTGGCAGAAACCATCCGTCAAAACACGGCAATGGGCGTGCCGGTGTTGATTGACTTGCGCGATTGTCATGAGGTAGACACCGCGGGTTTGCAGATGCTTGTTTGCATTCAGAACGACCCCTCGGTGAATTTGCGCGTGCATTGGCTCGCACCGTCAGACACGGTGTTGCACAAGGCGGCTCGCTTGGGTTTGGGTTCGTGGATCAACGCTGGTGTGGTGGAGCGCTGAACCATGGCCTTTGAAATTGATCTAGACGCGTCGCGTGGCATATTTTTTACCGAGGCCAGGCAATTGCTGGGCGAAGTAGAAAGCCATGTGCTTCAACTCGAACAAAACCCCACCGACCACGAAGTGCTCAATGCTGCATTCCGCGCGGCACACACCATCAAGGGCAGTGCAGGGGTCTTTGGCCTGCAGGTGATTACACATTTTGTGCACGACCTTGAAACTGTTTTGGACCGTGTCCGCAATGGCGAAATCGGGTTCGATGCCAACATGAGCACCCTGGTGCTGGAATGTCGCGACCACATTGCAGAACTTGTGGATTGCATCGAAGCCGGTGGCAGTGCGGTGGAGGTCAATGAGGAGCTTGCACCCGTGCAACAGCAACTCACCAGCCGCTTGCAGGCTTATCTGGTGGACTCTGCGCGTTCAGGCAGCGCATCGCTGGCCAAGCAAGAGGAGGGCGCTGCGAATGCAAGCAATGCGCAAGCGCGCACTTGGCATGTGTCGGTGCGGCTCTCCCGGTCCACGTTGTGCGACGGATTCGACCCTTCCCCCATCTTTGCCTACATGCAGAGTTACGGCGATATGCAAGCGGTGATCCCAGTGCTGGATCGCCTGCCCACCTTCGCTGAACTCGACGCAGAATCTTGTTACCTGGGCTTTGAATTGCGCTTTGTCACCGAGAAAGGGCAGGCGGGCATTGAAGAGGCCTTTGAATTTTTGAGTGACGACAGCACCGTGCGCTGCTTGCCACACGATTGCACACCTGATCAGTGGGATGCCTTTGCGCAAGCCATGCCAGAACCCTTTGAGCGGGCCTGCGCCTTGCTGATTGAAGCGGGCTTCCCGAGACCTGTGGCCGATGTGGCGGTGCAAGGCGATGCGTCCTTGAGTCCAGCCACCGAGTCTGCGGCCTTGGTGAGTCAAGCCAACAACCGCGCTTCCAAGTCTGGTCTGTCAGGCAAAGCGCCGGCAAACAGTCAGTTCATCCGGGTTCCCTCCGACAAGCTCGATGCCCTGATCAATTTGGTGGGTGAGTTGGTGATTGCCAACGCTGGCACTGTGGAGCAGGCCAAGCAACTTAACCACGCCAGTATGCTGGAATCCACCAGCGCGGTGGCGGGTCTGATTGAGGAAATTCGCGATGGTGCCCTCGGCTTGCGCATGGTGCAAATCGGGGAAACCTTCCAACGCTTTCAGCGCGTGGTGCGTGATCTCTCCATGGGCATGGGCAAGCAAATTCAGCTCGAGATTTCTGGCGAGGACACCGAGCTTGACAAATCGGTGGTTGAAAAAATTGGTGACCCCCTGATGCACCTGGTGCGCAATGCCCTGGACCATGGTTTGGAAACGCCTGAGGCGCGTGTGGCAGCGGGCAAGTCGGCAACGGGTCGGCTTGGCCTGCACGCCTACCACGACAGTGGACACATTGTGATTGAAGTGCGCGACGATGGTCGAGGCCTGGCCCGAGAAAAAATCGTGGCCAAGGCCATCGAAAAGGGCATCATCACACCCGAGCAGAATCTCAGCGATGCAGAAGTGAACATGCTGATTTTTGCGCCAGGGTTTTCAACCGCTGACAAAGTCACCGACATTTCTGGTCGCGGCGTGGGCATGGATGTGGTCAAGAAAAACATCGAAGCCCTGCGTGGTTCCGTGCAGGTGCGCTCCACACCCGGCCAAGGCTGCACGTTTGAGATTCGACTCCCCCTCACATTGGCCATCATCGATGGATTCATGATTGGTGTGGGTGGATCGGTGTATGTGATTCCACTCTCGTATGTCCGCGAATGCCTGGAACTGCCGCCGGGAGCCCTGGGCAGCGACGATCGCATGGATATTCATTACGACCTGCGTGGTGAGTTTTTGCCCTGCGTGCGCTTGCGCAAAGTGTTTGGCAGCACCGCCGGAAAACCCAAGCGCGAGAACATCATTGTGGTGAGCTTTGGCGGCACCAAGGCCGGCATTGTGGCCGACCAGTTGCATGGTGAATCGCAAACCGTCATCAAGCCCCTGGGCAATTTGTTTGAGAGCAACCGCGCCATCAGCGGAGCGACCATCATGGGCAATGGCGACGTGGCCCTCATCATCGATGTGCCCAAATTGATTTTAGAAGTCAGCAGCATCTCCATCCACAGCAATGAGGCAACTTTGATTGACTCCTTGCCCGAACAACCCGCAGCAAACAGCCAGTGCCTGGAACAGGCCAACGTCTAATTTATACAAAGGAAAGACCATGGGAGCATTTGATTTTTTGAAAGGTGGCCAACTGGCTGCATTGGCCGACAGCCTGGCTGTAGAGGTGAGCGGACTGAAAACATCCGTTGACAAGCCTTTGCAGGCATTGCCAACCAACAACCTGACTGGCGACGTATTGCAGTTGGCCAATCGCGTGAACGAAATGATTGCCGCACTCAACGATCGCAACCGCAAAGTGGAAGAGCAAGCCGTGCGCAGCCTTCACCAACTCTGGAAAAAGGAGGCCCTCAAGGGCACCGCCGACGAGCTGCCTGCAGCGCTTCGCGATGCCATGCGCAAACTGGAATCAGAGACCATGTTCTCCCAGCGGCAAGTGCAGGCGCTTGAAAGCGTGGCCACCAACGTGATGATTGCCGACGCAGACTACAACATTGTGTATGTCAACAACTCCCTGTCGAAGATGTTGGTGGAAGCAGAGACCGACATCAAAAAAGATTTGCCACAATTTGATGCACGCAAAATTCTGGGTGCAAACATTGACGTGTTCCACAAGGTGCCCAGCCACCAGCGTGGCATGTTGGCCCGCCTGCGGGATGCCTACAGCACCAACCTCACCATTGGCGAGCGTCACTTCAATTTGTTGGTGACCCCTGTGTTTGATGCCTCTGGCATCCGTGTGGGCACCGTGGTGGAGTGGAAAGACCGCACCGCAGAAGTGCTGTTCCAGAAGCGCGAGGAAGAGCGTGTGGCCAAAGAGCGCGAAGTCGCGCTTGAGAACCTGGCCATCCGAATCGCGCTGGACTCGGTGACCACCAACGTGATGATTGCAAACAACCAAGGCATCATCACTTACCTGAACAACTCCTTGAACACCATGATGACCCGCAACGAAGAAATGTTGCGCAAGAGCCTGCCCAACTTCAATGTGCGCAAGCTGATTGGTGCCAACATCGACACCTTCCACAAAAATCCCGCCCACCAGCGCGGCATGTTGGCTGCTTTGAACACGCCGCTGAAAACCGGCATCAAAGTGGGCGACCTCAGCTTCCGTCTGATTGCCTCTCCAGTGGTGAATGAGGCCGGTGAGCGTTTGGGCACCGTGGTGGAGTGGAGCGATCGCACCGCAGAAGTGGCCATCGAAAACGAGATCTCTGGCATTGTGGGCAAGGCTGCGCAGGGCGATTTTAACGAGCGCATTCGCGAAGACGACAAAGAGGGCTTCTTGAAAGCGCTTGCCAGCAATGTGAACAACTTGCTGGGCACCACCGCGGTGGGCTTGGAGGATGTGGGCCGCGTGTTGAAACTGCTGGCCAATGGCGACATGACTCAAAAAATCACGGCGAGCTACAAAGGCCTGTTTGGCGAAGTGAAGGACGATGTGAACGCCACCATCGATCGCTTAAGCGATGTGATTCAGGAAGTGCGCGGCAACGCCGATTCACTGACCAACGCAGCGCGTGAAATTTCCAAGACCTCGCAGAGTCTGTCCCAAGGCGCAAGCAGCCAGGCAGCGGGCGTGGAAGAGGTGTCGGCCAGCATCGAAGAAATGGCTGGCTCCATCAAGCAAAACAGCGAGAACAGCCGCGTGACAGACCAAATTGCCACCAAGGCCGCCGAAGAAGCCAAAGAGGGCGGACGCGCGGTCACCGAAACCGTGAACGCCATGAAAGCGATTGCCGACAAAATTGGCATTGTGGACGACATTGCTTACCAAACCAACCTCTTGGCGTTGAACGCCGCGATTGAGGCGGCCCGCGCCGGTGAGCACGGCAAGGGCTTTGCTGTGGTGGCGGCCGAGGTGCGCAAATTGGCTGAACGCAGCCAGGTGGCCGCACAGGAGATTGGCGACTTGGCCACCAGCAGCGTGAAGCAGGCCGAGCGCGCAGGTGCATTGCTTGAAGAAATGGTGCCAGCGATTAACCGCACCTCCGACTTGGTACAAGAGATCACAGCGGCATCAAATGAGCAAACCAATGGCGTGGCTCAAATCAACCAGGCCATGATGAACCTCAATCAGCAGACCCAGCAAAACGCGGCTGCCTCTGAGGAGTTGGCTGCAACCGCAGAAGAGATGAGTGGCCAGGCCAGCATGCTGATCAATGCCATGAGCTTCTTTGACACCGGGAACAAGCGCGGCGGAGCGCCTGCTGGTGGTGCGCGAGCACACTCTGCAAGCAAGCCTCACCACGCAGGCGGTGGCAAAGACAACTTCGACAACTTCGATGAGTTTTAATGGGGGGCTGCATCATGCAACATATGAATGAGCAAATTGCACAGGCAGCCCAGGGCGATGGCGCAAGCCATCAGTTCCTCACCTTCCAGGTGAGGAGCCAAAAGCTGGCCGTGGAAATTTTACGGATCAAGGAAATCATTGAGTTTGGTCGAATCACCGTCGTCCCCATGATGCAGCAATGCATCAGCGGCGTGATCAACCTGCGGGGATCGGTGGTGCCTGTGGTGGACTTAAGCGCCCGTTTTGGGCAGGGCAGCACCACGGTCAATCGCAGAACCTGCATTGTGATCCTGGAGTCCCAAATGGGGGATCAAACCCAAGTGGTTGGATTCATGGTCGATGCGGTCAACGCGGTGGTGGACATCGGCAACGAATCCATTGCCCCGCCACCCCAGTTTGGCGCTGGGGTGCGCACCGACTTTTTGCGGGGCATCGGGAAGGTGGACGAGGAGTTTGTCCTCGTGCTCAATGTGGAACGCCTTCTCGATTTCGAGATCCCCACAGACCTGGAGGAGGTGGTGGCCTAACTGACCCACTCACCCCAAGGCGCGGGCAATTCTCACCAAAGCCTGCGCCTTGCCACCCGCCGGTGCCGAAAGAGGCCCGTTTTTATCCCTCAATTCTTTCGTTGTCCCCACCCTAAAGTTTTCCATAATTGAACCGTTAATAACTCGACGGGCGTCATTGTGGCCAACCCCGCCTTCTCTCTCGATTTCGTCAAAGCAGGCTTTGCCGGCGACAAGGCAAAAACCTTGGGTGCGCCGATTTTCATCATCCTGATTCTTGTGATGATGATTCTGCCTTTGCCCCCATTGGCCCTGGACATGTTGTTCTCTTTCAACATCGCCCTGAGTCTCATGGTGCTGGTTGCCAGCCTCTACACCACGCGCCCACTGGATTTCGCCGCTTTCCCCACCATCTTGTTGGTGACCACCCTGTTGCGACTGAGCCTGAACGTGGCCTCCACCCGGGTGGTGCTTTTGCACGGCCACGAAGGCCCCGATGCGGCCGGCAAAGTGATTGAAGCGTTTGGTCATTTCTTGGTGGGCGGCAACCTCGCCGTGGGGGTGGTGGTGTTCATCATCCTGATGATTATCAACTTTGTGGTCATCACCAAAGGCGCTGGCCGCATCGCGGAAGTGTCAGCCCGTTTCACCCTGGATGCCATGCCCGGCAAGCAAATGGCCATCGACGCCGATTTGAATGCCGGCCTGATCAACGAAGACGAAGCCAAAAAGCGACGTGCAGAAGTGACCCAGGAAGCCGAGTTTTTTGGCTCCATGGATGGTGCCTCCAAGTTTGTTCGTGGCGATGCCGTGGCCGGTATCATGATTTTGGTCATCAACATCATCGGTGGGTTTGCCGTGGGTGTGATGCAGCATGACCTGAGTTTTGCCGAAGCGGGCAACAACTACGTGCTGCTGGCCATCGGCGATGGTTTGGTGGCCCAGGTGCCCGCCCTGGTGATCTCGATTGCAGCTGGTTTGGTGGTGGCACGCGTGGGGCAGGGGCAAGACATTGGCACACAGCTCGCCTCCCAATTGCTCAAATCGCCACAGGCCGTGGGCATCACCTCGGTGATATTGGCCATGATGGGCGTCATCCCTGGCATGCCCTCGTTTGCATTCCTCACATTGGCGGCCCTGTTTGGCTACATGGCCTACCGGATGGCCGAGCAGGCCAAGGCACCCAAGGTGGTGGCCAGCGATGCAGAAAAGGAAAAAATCAAGGCCGCCACCACCGAAGCGCAAGAAGCCACTTGGGACGATTTGGTGCCAGTGGACACCATTGCATTGGAAGTGGGTTATCGCTTGATTGCTTTGGTGGACAACAAACAGGATGGTGATTTGCTCAAGCGCATCAAGGCCATTCGCAAAAAGTTTGCCCAAGAGGTTGGCTTTTTACCACCTGCCGTGCATTTGCGCGACAACCTTGAATTGCGTCCATCGGTTTATCGCATTTTGCTCAAAGGCGTGTGCATGGGTGAGGGAGAGGTGTTCCCCAACCAGTTTTTGGCCATCAACCCTGGCCGAGTGACCATGCAACTGCCAGGCCCTCAAACCAAAGACCCCGCATTTGGTTTGCCAGCGGTGTGGATTGCCGACGATCAAAAAGAAAAGGCCAACGCCGCAGGTTACACGGTGGTGGATGCGTCCACTGTGGTGGCCACGCACCTGAGCCACATCCTGCAAACCTCGGCCGCTCAACTGCTTGGCCGCGCAGAAACCCAGGCCCTGCTCGACCATTGCGCCAAAACCTCGCCCAAGGTGGTGGAAGACCTCACCCCCAAATTGCTGGACGTGGCCATCATTCAAAAGGTGTTGCAAAACCTGCTGGACGAGAGCGTCCACATCCGTGACCTGCGCACCATTTTTGAGACCTTGTTGGAGCATGGTGGTCGCACCAAGAGTCCTTTTGAGCTCACCGCAGCCGTTCGAGTGGCCCTGGGCCGTGCCATTGTGCAGGCTTTGGCTGGCACCAGCGAAGACCTCAATGTGTTGGTGATGGAGCCTCGCCTGGAGCAAATGATTGGCCAGGCGCACAGCGCCGTGGGTCACGACCAGGTGGGCATCGACCCCAACCTCGCAGAAAACCTTGCCCGCCAAACCGCAGAGGCGGCAGGTCGCCAGGAGCAACTGGGGCAAAGCCCCGTGTTGTTGGTGCCCGACAATTTGCGCCTGTCCATGGCCAGACTGCTCAAGCGTGCAGCACCAAGCTTGCGTGTGCTGTCCCACAGCGAAATTCCTGAAAATCGAACCATCCGAGTTGCCCAAGTGGTAGGAGCCAAAGCATGAAGCTCAAAAAATTCACAGCCCCCAGCACCCGCGAGGCCCTGCAACAGCTCAGGGCAGAATTGGGCGAAGACGCCATCATTTTGTCGACCAAACAAACTGCGGCAGGCACCGAAGTGTTGGCCGCTTCATCGCACGACCTGGATGCTGTCACCGAGAAGCCGACCACAGCAAGCCCGGCGTCCTGGACCCGCAGCGAGCGTGAGCGGTATGCGGCGCAAAAGCAGCAAACCCAGGCTGGCCTCGCCCCCGGCAAAGGACCCACCGCGGCCGAGCGCGTGGCCCAACAAGTAGAGGCCCAGCGGGCCCTGCTCGCGCAACCCCGTTTGGCCAGTCAGACCGCCCCGGCGCCTGCAACGCCTGCTGTGGCCTTGGATCCCCAAGATGAAATGCTCAATGCCGTTGCGCAACGCCGCTCCCAAGCGGCCAGCGATGCCATGGCCCAAGAGCAAACCGCGGTGCTTGAAGAAATCAAACAAATGCGCCAGTTGTTAAAAGACCAGATGAACATGTTGGCCTGGCGTGATTCACTCGAGAAAAATCCCCAGCGTGCCGATTTGTGGAATTTGCTGACCCAAAGCGGATTCTCGCCTTTGTTTGCCCGCACCGTGGTGGATCGCTTGCCCGGGGGCTTGAGTGAGTCCCAAATGCAAGATTGGGCCATGAATGTGTTGAAGAAAAATCTTCACGTGGTGCCGGCAGAAAAAGACATTGTTGAAACCGGTGGCGTGTACGCCCTGGTGGGCCCCACCGGTGTTGGCAAAACCACCACCACAGCCAAGCTGGCTGCGCGTTGCGTGGTGAAGTACGGCGCAAATTCCTTGGGTTTGATCACCACCGACAGCTATCGAATCGGGGCACAGGATCAGCTTCGGATTTACGGAAAAATTTTGGGCGTGCAGGTATACACTGCCCAAAACCATGCCGATTTGCAGCAACTGCGACACAGCATGCAGCGCAAACGCTTGGTGCTCATCGACACAGTGGGCATGGGCCAGCGCGATGCGCGGGTGGCTGAACAAACAAAAATCCTCACCGACAGCCATGTCAAGCGCGTGTTGTTGCTCAATGCCACCAGCCAGCCAGAAACCCTGGACGATGTGGTTCGGCATTACAAAAACAGCGGCCTGGCCGGGGCGATCGTCTCCAAACTGGATGAGGCCATCAAGATTGGTGGCGTGTTGGATGTGGTGATGCGTCACAAACTGGCCTTGCACTACATTGCCACAGGTCAACGCGTTCCCGAAGACCTCTTCCCCGCCGATGCCAATGTGCTTGTGCACCGCGCCATGCGCAGCCGAGCCAGCCAGGCTTATCAGGCGTCGGTTGAAGAATTGAAATGGAAAATGACCCAAGTCCCATCGACCAACGCGTGAGAAGGTGTGTTTGAATATGACCATGGATCAAGCAAACACCCTGAGAAAACTGTTGGGTCAGTCCCGGACGCACATTGTGCCGGTGATGGGCGACATGAAAATGGACTACGCCGCCTGCCTGGTTCGTCTGGTGTTGGCGCACCAAGCGAGCCTCAAGCACACGGCTGTCGTGTTTGATGGCTCCAACCAAGGGCTCGCGCAGGCCGCTGCGGCGTCTGGACAGGTCGATTTGTTGAATTTTTTCAATGGTCAGGCCAACCTAGAGGACCTTGTGCTGCAATTGGGGGAGGGGCAATATTTGGTGCCTGCAAACCTTGGCCTGCAAGCGCTTACACAAAGGCCATCGTGGGCCGGAGCTTTGTTGGGCAATCTGCATCGCATGCCGGTCACGGCAGACCGGTTTTACGCGACCCTGCCCTATGAGGCGGTTGCCCTGGCCCATGGTTTGTGCCCAGACGAGGCCTGGCATTGGGTTGTTCAACCCACGGCGAGCTCCGTCACGCGGGTGTTCCAGGCCATGAGAACATCCAAAGAGGTGGATCAAAACATTCGCCATCGTGTTATTGTTGCAGGTGTAAAAAACGCAGAAGAAGCAGATCACGTTTTTGCAAATTTGCTGGAGAGCACCGCCGGATTCATGGCGCATCCCTTGCAATATGCAGGGCATTTGCCGGCGCTTGTCGCGGGCAAACCCCTCAACCAGGTGGGAAAGGAAATGATTGTGGCCGGAAAGCGAATTGCCCGGGCAATCTGTTCCCTTGAAGAGCACGCGCTGGCGTAACAACAAGACAGGAAGCACAGACTCCATGTACACCGCACAGGGAACTCTAGACAAGTCGCAGCAGGTGGACCAATACATCCCATTGGTGCGTCGCCTTGCTCATCACCTGATTGCCAAGCTGCCGGCGTCTGTACAAATTGACGACCTCATTCAGGCCGGACTGATTGGCTTGATGGATGCCATATCCCGCTTTGAAGAAGGGCAGGGAGCGCAATTCGAGACGTACGCCAGCCAAAGGATTCGGGGTGCCATGCTGGACGAACTACGGCAGGCAGACTGGATGCCGCGTGGCGTGCGGCAGGCGCAGCGAAAAATCGAAGCCGCCACCATGAAGGCGGAGCAAAAGCTAGGCCGCTCTGCAACAGAATCTGAAATCGCCAACACCTTGGGCGTGTCGCTGGAAGAGTATCAAACCATGCTCTTCGAATCGCGTGGTGCACAGCTGGTGTTTTATGACGACTACGCCGAAGACGGCGACGGTGAGGGTTACCTGGACCGGCAAATGGATGGTGACGAACAAGCCAATCCACTCGAGATGCTGGGCGACCAGCGATTCAGGCAAACCCTGATTCAGGCCATCGAAGAGCTTCCTGAACGTGAAAAAATGCTCATGGGCCTGTATTATGAGCAGGAACTAAACTTCCGTGAAATCGCCGCCGTGTTGGGCGTGACAGAGTCCCGGGTGTGTCAACTTCACACCCAGGCCGTGAGTCGACTTCGTACCAAGCTGCGCGAACACTGATTCGTCAATGGCGAACGCCCCCGCGTCCAAAAAGCACATCTCCTTTGCACACTCGCGTCAGCGGGTCAATCGCGCCTTGCTGCTGGTGCTGTTCACGGCGCTGGCGCCACTCGGTTTGGCTGCCTTGTACATGGCCGTTCAAACACAACAAGCGGCCAGTTGGCGCTTGGTTGTTTTTGTCACGTTGCTGTTGGGGCTCATCGGCGCCTGGTTCATGGGCAACAAACTGCTGCGCAACCTCATGAACCTGCTGCAAGATTCCATCCAATCCGAACAACAGTTGCGAAGACTCATGGAGCTTTCCGGTGACTGGTATTGGCAGCAGGACGTCTCTCATGTCATCACTCGGATCGTGTACCGGGGCAAAGAGCAACGCGATCAATCCCCCTCACGTGAGCTCCCGTTTGTCGGGCTGGCGCGCTGGGATGTTGAGGGACTTCGCTGCATCGATCCCCGTCACAATTGGGACAGTTTTAAATCCCTCCTGGACAGCCAACAACCCTTCGACCGGATTTGTTTTGAGTACTGGCCCGTCAGCGACAGCCGGGTTGTGTTTGAGTCCACCGGCCGCCCAGTGTTTGATGCGGAAGGCCGGTTTGGTGGATACATCGGTGTGTCTCATGACATCACTCAAAAGCGCCTCAATGAGCAGCTGCTCTCTTTGCAACGCTCCTTGCTGCAAGGCGTCTTGTTGTCTGCACCCATCCCAGAGCTTGCGGCATCCTATGCACGTGGTTTAAAAAACTGCCTCACAGTGCGTGCGGAGGTGGTGCTCGGTTACCGCGAGCGAGCCGAGGCGGGCGCCTGGAAGATTCGGGGCAGCAACAAAGAAATCCACGTGCCTGTTGAAAAGGGCATGGCCATTTGGGACAAACCAGAGGATTTTTGCGAACCCCTGGAGGGCCAGGAGCACCACGGCTTGGTGTGGTTGGGTCGCTTAAAGCCAGAGCATTATTTGCAGCCAGAATGGAAAACTGATTTTGGATTCACCTGTGTGTGGGTGGCCTTGAAACGCGCCATTGAGCCCTCTCAGCCAGAGTATTGGATCCTCGTTGGCCAGCAGGGCAGCGAGCACTCAGTGCACGAAGACACCATGCGCGTGCTCACCGCGATACGCTTGATGGGATTGTGCGTGGAGCGCCGCGTGTTTGAAGACGATCTTCAAAGCCTCAACAACACCCTGGAACAACGCATCAACGAGCGCACGGCAGAACTCACCCGGAGCAACTCAGAGCTGGAAGCCTTCACGTACACCGTGTCTCACGACTTGCGTGCGCCTTTGCGGGCGATTGACGGATTTTCGAGCATACTCAAAGAAGATTTTGCAGAGCAACTGCCTGCCGATGCCAGCGGATTGCTTGATCGAATCAGCTACAACGCGCGTCAAATGGGTGGCTTGATTGATGGGTTGCTCGACTTCTCCCGCTTGCTGCGCACCGATGTGGCCCGGGTGCGTGTGGACCAGCAACAGTTGCTTGAGCAAATTCTTGAGCAACTCGATGCACGAGGAAAGAACATCGTTCACCTGCCTGCGCTTCCCACGGTCTATGCCGACCCAGTGTTGCTCAAACAGGTGTGGATGAACCTCATCGACAATGCAATCAAGTTCAGCAGCAAATCCGCCCAGCCGGAAGTTCGTGTGACCCATGCGCAAGATGGCGCCTTTCATCGTTTCTCGGTTGCAGACAACGGCGCAGGGTTCGACATGAAGTACGCGGACAAACTTTTCAATGTGTTTGAGCGCCTGCATCACAAAAAAGACTTTGATGGCACAGGCGTGGGGTTGGCAATTGTCAAGCGAATCATTGAGCGCCACGGTGGCGAAATCTCGGCCCAAGGCGAACTCAATCGAGGCGCGTGTTTTACTTTCACATTGCCGGTCGATCCGGCGATTGGACATTCTGAATAATCGCAGCAAGGAAGATACCCATGGTCGATGTGGTCCTGGTGGATGACAACTCAAACGATGCCGATCTTGCATTGCGCGTGGTCCGCAAGACTTCTTCCAGTTCCAGCACCACGCTGTTGGAAGATGGTGAGCGCGCCATTGAATATTTCAAGCAATTGATGGCAGATCACCCAGCTGACAACGCCGCTTTGAATTTGCCAAAGCTGGTGTTGCTGGATTTGAAACTTCCGAAGTTGGATGGGCTGGAGGTTTTGAAGTTTTTGCGTTCACAAGACGTGTTCAAAACCATGCCGATTGTGGTTTTGTCCTCATCTCGTGAAATTAGCGATGTAAAACGCGCCTACGAACTGGGTGTGAACAGTTTTGCCGTCAAACCTGTGCAGTTTGATCAATACCTCACGCGCATTTCAGCGCTGGTGTCGTATTGGTTAACAATCAACGAATTACCGCGCGGGGCATAGCCGCTGCGTTGCCAGCGCTCAGGCCGCCTTTGGGGCCATATGTGTCGCTTGCGGTGGGTGCTTGGCTGGCCACTGCAGCGGCAGTCAAAATGGCGATGCGTTCTTGCAAGCCTGCAAGTTGTTCACTCACCAACTCACCATTGGTGGTGTTCAGGCGTTGTGCTTGCATCAGGGTGTTGCGCAAAGTGGCATAAGTGCCATTGAGTTTTGGCTCAAAGGCACACAACTCATCCACCCAGTGGGCCATGCCATCCAGGTTGGGTGCATACCCGGCCTCTTGCGCTTTTTCGGCGCTCGCCAGGTAGCGCTTTTCCAAATCAAGCATCATGGCTTCTTTGGTCAGCGCCAATTCACTCAGGCGGCTTGTTTCCATTTTCACCAAGCAAGCCTGCTCTTCCAGCAACACATCCACCAACGCCATGGCCAAATCACATTCGTAAGCCAGGTTGTTATACAACGATTTTGCGGCGATGGTGTTAGACATGCTGTATTCCTTTACTTTTGACCCAGCAGCGCCTTGGCGTCGGCGATCACACCGTCGGCCACAGCCTCTGCATTCACTTTAAATTCACCTTTGGCGATTGCCTGGCGAATGTTCTCGATTTTGGCCGCATCCATGGGCGCACCCATTTGAGCAATCTCGCCAGCCTTGCCCGAGAACTTGGCCACTGCACTTTCGCTGCCAGCCGATTCGGTTGCTGAACTGGCTGCGGATTTAGCGCCGCCTTGGGGTTTGATCAGTTTGTCGACTGATCCGGTTTCAAATTTGCCATTGATTTTCATGGTGTCCTCCGCAGTGGGCAGAGCCAAAGTTGCATTTGTATACTTTCTTAACGGCTCAGTTGTCCCTAACTTTAACGAATTCTCAAAAGAATTCCCACTTTTTGAGGCACACCCGGATCGGGGGGCAGCACCATGGGGCTCACAGGCTGACCTCCACCAGCAAATCGCCAGCGGCCACACCGTGTAAAATTTTGCCTTGGGCTGTTTTTATTTTCACAATCTGTCCCTGCTCAGCCGCTTCCATGGCGGTGGCTGTGCCACCGATGGCAAAGCCTGGGCCTTTCACCATGACCTTAACGGTGTCGCCATGCCGAACTATAGGCTGACCTTTTAAATGGTCGTATTTCAGCATGGTGCCCGGCCAAAGCTGCCTGGCCGCTGTTTTGTTGTTCAAGTGTTGTAGTTCGGTCACCCAACCATGATTGAGTTGAGTCAAGTCCATGGTTCGGTATTCCACATCGCCGGCTTGCATGGCTTGACCCGCTTGGACTGTGTTTTTAACCACCAGCACGGGCGCCCAAACTTGTACATCCACACCCACATAAAATGGTGTGGTGCTTGCGCCAACACATTGCACGCGCACAAAGGTGCGGCCCCACATCCGGTTGTTTTCGCTGTTGCTGAACAACGCCACTGGGCAGTCGCTGCTGCCGATTCGTGGATCTGGCTTTACAAAGTTGACCTGCACATTGGCGCCAGCGGGCACGGCTGCGGTGTCCACAAGCGCGGTCAATTGTTCTTGGGTGACCCATTTGGAGGCGTGTGCCGGCGTGCACAGCATCGCGACGGCGCCCACTGCACACAGGTGGAACCCACGCCTGGCAAGGCCTGTGAGGCGGTGCATGGCGTCGGATCGGGTCTTGCAAAAAAATTTGTGAATTTTCATTTAAGTTTTTCGCATCTCTGCCGTAAACCGGTTGAAGGCAGTTTCCATCCTCGATGCACACATCGTAGGGTGAGCGTGCGCGTATCCTAAGCAGAAAAAGAACCCCGTTTCCCCCCTTTATCCCACCTTTGATTTAACAGCGGCAATTCAATAATCCTTCCATCAGTCCGTGTAAGAAGGATGTGCCCATGTTGGACAAACTGACAGACTCCATGCAGTTTTCTGCCGAAGCGCTCAAGTTGCGTGCCAGGCGTCAAGAGGTATTGACATCCAACATCTCCAACGTAGACACCCCCAACTACAAAGCAGTGGACTTTGATTTTGCCAAGGCCTTGCGCGCAGCAACAGGCGAGACCAGGGCGAACGGCGAGATGGCCAATCCACCTCGCCAGCCTGGCTTGGGCAACGGTGCTGGCGCGCTTGCTGTGACCCATCAAGGACATATTCCAGTGGCAAGCACCAACACATTGAGTACGCAGCAGTTGCTCCAATACCGCCGAGGCAACAATGCCTCAATTGATGGCAACAGTGTTGACATTGACCGAGAACGCGCAGCGTTTGCTGAAAACACAGTGAAGTACGAGGCTGCGCTTCGGGCCATCAATGGTCGCATCTCAACCCTCAAACAGGCCATGGGCTCTGGCAACCAATAAGGACGCTCATCATGTCGCTCTTCAATTCTTTCAAACTTGCAGGCGGTGCAATGACCGCCCAAACCACCCGGCTCAACACCGTGGCCAGCAACCTGGCCAACGTGGACACAGCGGCCAGCGACCCCAATTCGGTGTACCAGGCGCGCAAGGTGGTTTTTGAGGCGGTGCTGCAAAAAGCAGCACCCGGCAAAGCGGCCCTGGCCGAAAACGTGCAGGTGAAAGACATTGTCACCGACAAAACCGACGCCAAAAAAATGTATGACCCCAAGCACCCCATGGCAGACGAGGAGGGCTATGTGTACATGCCCAATGTGAATGCCGTGGAGGAGATGGTGGACATGATGGCTGCATCACGAAGCTACCAAACCAATGCGGAAGTGATGAACACCGCAAAAACCTTGATGTTGAAAACCTTGAACATGGGCAACCAGTAAGGAGACTTGAACAATGGCCATTGATGCAACTTCTGCCCTAAGTGGCACATCCTCCAAGGCTGCCGCAGCCAAGAAAAAGGATGAAAACAGTCCGGACGCGATTCAAGAGCGGTTCATGTCTTTGCTGGTGGCTCAGTTGAAGAACCAGGATCCAATGGCACCCATGGACAACGCTCAGGTCACCAGTCAAATGGCGCAATTGAATACGGTGACTGGTATTCAAAACTTGAATGCCACCATGGAGAACATGGCCACACAGTTCTCTGCCAATCAAACCGTACAGGCCACCAGCATGCTTGGGCGCGCAATCCTCACCGAGGGCAATGACCTCCGTTTGTCTGGTGGCAAAGCTTCTGGCTCCATGGAGCTGGGCCAGTCGGTGGATAGTCTGAAAGTCAATGTGGTGGACGCCCAAGGCAATGTGCTTCGCAGCATTGATTTGGGCGCACAGGGCAAGGGTGTGCACGAGTTTGACTGGGATGGCAAAGACGCCTCAGGCGGCACCGTGCCAGATGGTCTTTACAAGTTTGAAGTGGTTGCCAAGGCGGCAGACAAAGACGCTGCTGTTACACCGCTCACGCTCTCCATTGTCCAGGGTGTGCGCAATGCAGGTGCCGAAGGGGCGAAATTACTGACCAGCAATGGCGAAGAAGTGTCCTTCTCTGCCATCAAGCAGGTTTACTGAATCAAGAATTAGACGAGGAGTCAAACATGGCTTTTGCAGGCGGAAGTTTCCAACAAGGTTTGAGTGGTTTGAATGCGGCCCAGCGCGGTCTCGAAGTGATCGCCAACAACGTGTCCAACGCGAGTGTGGTGGGTTTTAAGGGCTCAGAGGCGGAGTTTGCTGACGTGTTTGCGCGCGCCTTCAACGGCGTGCGCTCCACCAACGGCATCGGTCTTGGCACAAGCCTGGCTGCGGTGACGCAAAACTTCAAACAAGGCAACATCAACGTCACCGGCAATCCTTTGGACTTGGCCATCAGCGGCACTGGTTTTTTTAAGGTCAATGCAAGCAATGGGGACAGTTTGTACACCCGCAATGGCCAATTCAGCTTGGACAGAGACAGCTACATCGTCAACTCCAAGGGAGACCGGCTCCAGGGCTTCCCAATTGACAGCGTGACAGGCCGGGTTGCCGATGTGTCGCAAGACATCCGAGTGTCGCGCGCGGCCATTCCTCCAAAGGCAAGCACCGCCACCACCTTGGAGGTGAATCTGGATGCGCGTGCCACCGCCATTTCAGGCGCCCTGGCCTTTGACCCAGCCAACCTGAATACTTACAACAACACGACCTCCTTGACTGTATATGACGAATTGGGTGAAGAACACATCATGAGTGTGTACACCCGCAAGGATGGCAACAACAACTGGAGCGTTTACGCAACCCTGGACGGCACGCAAGTCGATGTGGGCTTGGCGCCGGTTACCCCCACCGTGGCCCCGGCCCAATCTGCATCGGGCACCCTGTTGTTTGGCACCGATGGCCGTTTGGTGACCCCCACCAACGCAAGCTTCACAGTGGATTTGAGCCGCTACACCACAGCATCTGGCAAGGCATTTTCCACCTTGGGTGGCACGCCCAACCAGTACACCTTTGATTTGAGCACCACCACCCAGTACGGCAGTTCTTTCTCTGTGCAAAACCTCTCACAGAATGGCTATGAAGCTTCTCCCTTCACCGGGTTTGACATCGGCTCTGATGGCATGTTGTCCGTGAGCTACGCCAACGGTCAAATTGTGCGCCAAGCCCAGATTGGTTTGTACCGATTCCCCAACCCAGAAGCCCTGCAAGCCGTGGGAGCAAACGGGTGGTTGGCCACCGAGGCGGCTGGCGCGGAATTGGTTTCTTTGAGCGAAGACACGGCGTTTGGCGTGATTCAGGCCGGTGCGCTGGAAGAATCCAACATCGATCTGACCGCAGAGCTTGTGGCCATGATTTCCGCACAGCGCGTGTACCAGGCCAACTCCCAGTCGATCAAGACCCAGGACTCGTTGCTGCAAACCATCACCAACCTGCGCTAATAAGCCATGGATAAACTGATCTACTTGGCGGCGCAGGCCGCCAAAGGCACCATGTCTCGCCAAGAGAACATTGCCAACAACCTGGCCAACGTCAACACGCCCGGGTTTCGGCAACAACTCATGGCCTTCCAGAGTGCGCCAGTGACTGGCGAAGGCAGTGGGTCGCGCAGCTTTGCTGTCGAGACCAGCATTGGCTTTGACACCACGCCCGGGCAAATCCAGGCCACTGGCCGGGATCTGGACGTGGCCATTCAAGGGCAGGGCTGGTTTGCGGTCACCGCCGCCGATGGCACCGAGGCCTACACACGCAACGGCTCTTTTCAAATCGATGGGCAAGGCAACCTGGTGACGCAAGAGGGATATGCCGTGCTTGGCAACGGCGGTCCCATCAACGTGCCACCGGATCACCGTGTCTCGGTGGAGGGCAGCGGCACTGTCTCGGCCATTCCGTTAAACGGCGAGAACAACGTGGTGCAGTTGGGGTCCCTCAAGCTCGTCAATCTTGAAGCACCCGACATTGTGCGCGGTGACGACGGTTTGTTCCGCTCAAAAACCCAGGGCGAGGTGCCCGCAGATCCAGCTGTGCGTGTGGCCAGTGGCTTCATCGAAGGCAGCAATGTCAACGCCGTCGACATGATGGTGCAAATGATCACCGCCGCAAGGCAATACGAAACCCAAATGAAAATGATCAGCTCTGCCGAAAACAACGGCCGCGCTGCCAACAGCCTGTTTGGCTTGAACTAAGGAGTAAGCCGCCATGATGCGTTCTTTGTGGATTGCCAAAACTGGCCTGGATGCACAACAAACCCAGTTGGATGTGATTTCCAACAACTTGGCCAACACAGCCACCAATGGCTTTAAGCGTTCGCGGGCCGTGTTTGAGGATTTGTTGTATCAGACACTCCGGCAGCCGGGTGCACAGACCACGGAGCAAACACAGGTGCCTTCTGGTTTGCAGGTGGGCACAGGCGTGCGACCCGTGTCCACGGTTCGCAATTTTTCGCAAGGCAACTTACAGCAAACGGGCAACTCCCTGGACATCGCCATCAACGGCCAGGGCTTTTTGCAAGTGCAAATGCCCGATGGCAGCACAAGTTACAGCCGCGATGGCAGTGTGCAAATCGATGCCAATGGCACGTTGGTGACCTCCAACGGGTATCCCATCCTGGGCCCGGTCACCATTCCGCCCGGCGTGCAAGACATTTCTATTTCTCAAAATGGCACCGTGAGTGCTGTTGTGCAAGGGCAGGTGCAGCCACAGGAGCTGGGGCAAATTCAATTGGCCACCTTTGTGAACCCGGCTGGCCTGTTCAGCCAGGGGCAAAACCTTTACCAAGAGACCGCCGCTTCTGGCGCCCCAACCCAGGTGGTGGCAGGCACCAATGGGGCGGGTTTCATTTCTCAGGGCTATGTGGAAACTTCCAACGTCAATGTGGTGGAAGAGTTGGTGGGCCTGATTCAGGCACAGCGCGCCTATGAGATCAACTCCAAGGCAATCTCCACATCAGACCAGATGTTGCAGCGCTTATCTCAGCTTTGATTTTTTTGACATCTGACACACTCAAAGTGTTCTGATGGAGTAAAAGGCATGAACAGACTCGTT
>DASUDK010000137.1:0-45150 GCA_036275655.1 Limnobacter sp.
CGCACCAAGCCTTCTGCTCCGGCCTGGGCCCCGGGCGGCCACCTGCCTCGCCATGCACCTGCGCAGCCTGGCTTGCGCCCAGAAGCCACCGGGAGCCAATGCCCCTGCAGCGACCTTCAGGACAATCTGCCCGACCGTGCCATGCATGAACGGTGACCCAACGGGGCAGAGGCCCAGCCCGACCTCTTTTTTGGAGGGTGGGCCTCAGTTCAGGCCAGGCTCAGGGAGGGAAATACAGATTGGCCGTCGCCAAGGGGCATGGCCCCGGTAGGCTTCAAGGCGCAAGCAACAAAGCCAAGGGACAAGGCCCCGGTGCGCTTCACGGCGCAAACGAACGCACATTAGAGTAAACACTCATCCGATTCCCCCCACGCTCCGTATAAACTGCGTCCAACCCATTGCGCAGTGCAACACCGTGAAAAAAATTCTTAAAACCGCCTTGAAGCTCAACGAATTGGCCGTGAGCACCGCCACCAACGCGGCGGATTGGTTTTTTCGCAAAGACATCCTGATTCAATCTGGCAAAACCGAGTATGAGGTAATCGCCGAGTATTCGCCCATGCGTGTGCGCTATTACGCCCCCGCAGAGTTTGCTCCCCGTGCCAGCCTGGCCGAAGGTGAGAGCGAGACACCCCCAGGTCGGCAGCACGCCATCCCGGTGGTGTTGGTGCCTCCTTTGGGTGTCACCACCGAGACCTTCGACCTGATGCCCGACCGCAGTCTGGTGAAGTTCATGGTGGAGGCGGGCTTTCGCGTGTATTTGGTGGATTGGGGCAAACCAGAGCGCAAGCACGCCAAGCTTGGCCTTTACGATTACAGCCACGACATGATGGGTCAGGCCATGGCCGCGGCCCGCCAGCACAGTGGCAGCACCGAGATATCTCTCTTTGGCTGGTGCATGGGTGGTCTGCTCTGCCTGCTTTACGCAGGCTACGGCGAAGACAAACATATTCGCAACTTGGTCACGGTGGCCAGTCCAATTGACTTGCGCAATGGCAAAAACATCATGGCGGTGGCGTCCAACACGCTCAATGTGACCGCGCGTTTCATCCGCAAGTACAGCGAGTTCCGCCTAGACAGGATCAATCCGGTGTTGTTCACACCGCCTGGCTGGATGGTCAGCTTGGGCTTCAAGCTCACAGCACCCGTGGCAAGCATCACCACCTACTGGGACTTGCTCACCCGCCTACACGACCGTGAGTTTGTAGAGCAGCACACCACCACCGCCGACTACCTCAACAACATGATGCTGTACCCCGGTGGTGTGGTGCGCGACTTCATGGTGCGCTTTGCCGTGGACAACAAACTGGCCAAAGGCAAAGTGAAAATCGGCGACAAGTACACTGCACTGAGCAACATCACCGCCAACATGCTGGTGTTTGCCGGTGAAACAGACCACCTGGTACCAGCCAGCATGGCCAAGCAAAGCATCAAACTGTCTGCCAGCAAAGACTCGCAGTTTCTGCTGGCACCCGGCGGGCACATGGGGGTTATTCTGGGCGGGAAGGCGCGCGAGCACGTATGGCAGTTGTCGGCAGACTGGTTGCGCAGCCGTTCACAGCTTGCCAGCGGCGCAACGGCCTCCAGACAGCAGAACAACAAGGCGACCCGCTCGCGCAAACCCAAAGCACAAAGCGCCTTGACTCAGGCGGTCACAGAGTAGAGAGCTCCGCCGTCACAAATTCTTCATGGTGTAAACCCAATAATTCCATTATTATAAAAATATGGAAGAACGAAACATCATCAAAGCACTCAGTGCCCTCGCACAATCCTCCAGGCTTCGCGTGTTTCGCGCCTTGGTGGTGGCTGGCCCAGCGGGTTTAACGCCGAGTCAATTGTGCGAGGCTTTGCAGGTGCCTGCGGCCACGATGTCTTTTCATCTGAAAGAGTTGACCAACGCTGGCCTGGTGCGGCCCGTGCGCGAGGGGCGCAACCTCATTTACAGTGCCCAGTTTGCCCACATGAACCAAGTGGTGGCCTACCTCACCGAGAACTGCTGCCAAGGCCAAGGATGTGGCCTACCAATCTCCCAATGCGAGGTTCAACATGAGCAATAAGGTATTCAATGTGCTCTTCGTCTGCACTGGCAACTCTGCGCGGTCTATCCTGGCAGAGGCCATTCTGAACCAACTCGGGCATGGGCAATTCAAAGCCTATTCCGCAGGCAGCAACCCTGCTGGCCAGGTGAATCCGTATACGCTCGAAATTTTAAAACGCTGGGACATGCCGATCGATGGCCTACGCAGCAAGCGCTGGGACGAGTTTGCCGCACCCGGCGCACCAGCCATGGACTTTGTGTTCACGGTGTGCGACCAGGCTGCTGGTGAAGTTTGCCCAGTTTGGCCGGGGCAACCTGTGCTTGCCCACTGGGGAGCCCCCGACCCAGCCAAGGCGAAGGGCGACCATGACCATGTTCTTCAAGAATTTCGCAACGTGGGTTTGCTGCTTCGCAAGCGGATTGAACTGATGCTTGCCCTGCCCATTCACAAACTCGAAAAACTCAGCTTGCAACACGAATTGCAACACATCGGAAAAACCTCCCAATGAACACCAACGTTTTAATTCTCTGCACACACAACTCAGCGCGCAGCGTGCTCTCCGAGGGCATGCTGAATCACCTCGCAAGACAGTATGGCAAACCCATACAGGCCTTCAGTGCAGGCAGTGCCCCCAGTGGCCGCGTGAACCCTTACGCCTTGCAAGCTTTGCAAAATGCGGGCATTGACACCAGTGGCTACCACAGCAAAAGCTGGGATGTGTTCACCAAACCCGATGCGCCCAACATCGACATTGTGATCACCGTGTGCGACAGCGCCGCCGCGGAGCAGTGCCCTTATTGGCCTGGCAGCCCAGTAAAAACCCACTGGGGCTACCCCGATCCATCCAACGAGCCCGAGGCAAACAAGCCCCGCGCATTTGAACTCACGCGGCAAGCCATTGCTTACAAAATGATGCAGCTCATCCAGCTGCCATTGGGCTCGATGAGCCCTGCGGAATTGAATGCCGCATTGGCTCAAATCGCGCGGAGTTGAATGGCCATGCAACACACCTTCATGCAAAAGCTGGCGGCCGAGTTTTTGGGCACCTTGCTGTTGATTGCCGTGGTGATTGGCTCGGGCGTCATGGCCGAGAACCTCTCCGAGGGCAACAACGGCGTGGCCCTGATTGCCAACACCTTGGCCACCGTGTTTGGCCTGTACATTCTCATCGAGGTGTTTGGCCCCATCAGCGGGGCACACTTCAACCCAGCGGTGAGCATGGCGATGGTGCTGCTCAAACGCCAGAAGGCCAGTGAACTTGTGCCCTACGTGGTGGTGCAGCTGCTTGGCGCATTCGCAGGCGCGGTGCTGGTACACCAAATGTTTGGCCTAGAACTTTTGCAATTCTCAGAGAAATCGCGCACTGGATGGGGCATCTGGACAGGTGAGATGGTAGCCACCGCCGGCCTGCTTCTGGTGATTTTGCTGGCCAACGCGCAACGCGTGTCCGCCATGGTGGCCTGCTATATTGGCGCGGCGTACTGGTTCACGTCCAGCACCTCGTTTGCCAACCCCGCTGCCGCATTTGGCAGAATGTTCTCCAACACGTTTGCCGGCATTGCACCCGCAGATGTGCCTGCTTACATGGTGTTTGAACTGCTGGGCGCTGGCGTGGCCCTTGCGCTGTACAAATTGCTTACTCCGGCCCCCAGCCCGGCGGTTTAACAAAGCACAGCATGCGGTTTTTAAGCCCTCGGGCTGTGCGCACCTTGTGCAGCAAATGCCCCCACCCGGCCACCGCCTGTTTCAGCGGGTTGGTGGTCAACACCGGGGTCAAAGTGCCGTAAACCGGCTTCACGCCCGGTACAAAATCCTTGTAGGTGCCAAACCAACGGTCCCACACAATCAAAATCCCCCCGTAATTGCAATCGTGGTACTCGGTGTTTTTGGCATGGTGCAGGCGGTGGTGTTGCGGGCAATTGAACACCTTTTCAAACCAGCCTTGTACCTCAAACGTTTCGGTGTGTATCCAGTACTGGTACAGCAGGTTGATGGTGTGGGCAAAGGTCACGGCCAATGGATCCATGCCGAGCCAAGGCAAGGGCAGCCAAAAGACAAAGGTGTACACCGGCCCCAACACGCTTTGGCGCAGGGCTGTGCTCAGGTTGTAATGCTCGCTGGTGTGGTGGTTGGAATGCTCGGCCCAAAATGCCGCGCATCGGTGCGCACAACGGTGATACCAGTAATAGCAAAAATCGTCGGCCAGCACCACCAGCGGCACAAACCACCAACTGGACACTGGCAGATCCACCACCCGGTGCTGATACAACCACACCATGATGGGCAGGGCCCACAGCGCTGCAATCGCCATGGTGACCAGTTTCAATGCGCCCATGGTCACGGAACACAGAGAGTCCCGCCATTCATAACCGGCATACCATGCACCAGGGCCCCGGCGTTTGATCGCCCAGCCCTCCAAGGCCATGGCACCAAAAAAATAGGGCAACGCCGCCATGTACAACCATTGTGTCCACAACTTAAACTCGGGTGAATCAATCACAACAGCAACTCCCCTGCATTACATTATTTTTACTATTTGCATCGGATAGTAACTTTGCTTGGCGCGCAGCTCAATCGTGCAACGCAATAGAAAAAGGCCTCCGTAGAGGCCTTTTCAGACAAACCACCTGATTCAGATCACTTCAGGGCAATGGCCTTGCCATCTTTGGTCTTCACGTTTTTCCAGGCGTTTTCAATCAACTTCACAGTGGCGTCTGGCAGGGGCACATAATCCAGCTCGGAGGACATCTTGTCGCCTTTGGCGTAGGCCCACTGGAAGAACTTCAACACTTCAGCGGCTTTGGCGGCATCGGCCTGCTCTTTGTGGAACAGGATGAATGTTGCACCAGTGATTGGCCAAGACTGCTTGCCAGACTGATTGGTCAAAATTTCATAAAATTCGTTCTTGGTCCAGTCTGCACCAGCAGCGGCGGACTTGAAGGTTTCGTCATCGGGCTGAACATACACTCCATCTTTGTTTTGCATCTGGGTGTGGATCAGCTTGTTCTGTTTGGCATACGCATACTCCACGTAACCAATGGAACCGGGCAGACGCTGAACAAAAGCGGATACACCCTCGTTGCCTTTGCCGCCCAAGCCAACAGGCCACTTCACTGCGGTGCCTTCACCCACGGTGTCTTTCCAATCGGCGCTTACTTTGCTCAGGTAGTTGGTAAAAATGAAGGTGGTGCCAGAACCGTCGGCACGGCGAATCACACCAATGTCCTGATTTGGGAGGTTTACACCAGGGTTGAGGTCAGCGATTGCCTTGTCGTTCCACTTGGTGATCTTGCCCAGGTAGATGTCGGCCAGCACTGTGCCGTTCAACTTCATTTGCCCCGGGGCGATGCCCTGCAAGTTCACAACAGGCACTACACCACCAATCACAGTGGGGAACTGCATGAGGCCCTTTTCAGCCAAGTCAGCAGGCTTCAGAGGGGCATCCGAAGCACCAAAGTCTACAGTTTTGGCGGTGATCTGCTTGATGCCACCACCGGACCCGATGGATTGGTAGTTCACCTTGTTGCCAGTTTCTTTGTTGTAAGCATCGGCCCACTTGGCGTACACGGGTGCAGGGAAAGAAGCACCGGCACCGGTGATTTCAGCAGCGTTGGCAGCAGACACACCCAGTGCCAAAACACCGGCAGAGATCACTGTCGCAATAGATTTGATGTTGAACATTATTCACCTCACTTTTTAAAGTGCCCCCATGATGAATGAGGAATGTTTCAGAATCATGACAAAAATATGGCGGTCACATCCATGTAAAAAAGCCACACCGTTTGCACCGTGTGGCCTGGTGTTACAACACCGCTCGTGTTGCCCTGCGCACCTGGCATTTAACCGAAACGGCCTGTGATGTAATTCTCGGTTTCCTGCTTTTTGGGCTTCAGAAAGATTTGATCGGTGACGCCAAACTCAATCAGCTCACCCAGATACATGTAGGCGGTGTAATCCGACACCCGCGCAGCCTGCTGCATGTTGTGGGTCACAATCACCACGGTGTAGTCTTCTTTCAGCTCGGTGATCAGCTCTTCAATACTCGCGGTTGAAATGGGGTCCAGCGCGGAGCATGGCTCGTCCAGCAACAACACCTCGGGCTTGATCGCAATGCCGCGCGCAATGCACAAGCGCTGCTGCTGACCACCCGACAAGCCGTTGCCGCTCTGGTTTAGCTTGTCTTTGACTTCTTTCCACAACGCTGCCTTGGTGAGCGCCCACTCCACGCGCTCATCCATCTCACCCTTGGACAACTTTTCAAACAAGCGCACGCCAAACGCGATGTTCTCGTAAATGCTCATGGGGAAGGGTGTGGGCTTCTGGAACACCATGCCAATCTTGGAGCGAATCAGCGCAATGTCCTTCTTGGAAGTGATGAGGTCTTCCCCATCCATCAGGATCTGCCCCTCAGCACGCTGCTCGGGATACAGGGCATACATTTTGTTGAAGGTGCGCAACAGGGTGGACTTTCCGCAACCCGATGGACCAATGAATGCAGTTACGCGTTTTTCAGGGATTTGCATGCTCACATGCTTGATTGCATGAAAATCGCCGTAATAAAAGTTGAGATCCCGCACATCCAGCTTGGTTTTCTCAATCACAGTTTCCGTGGTCATACAGTGGCCTTCGGTCAAAAATTATTTGGAATTCTTCAGCAGAGATCGCGCAATGATGTTGAGCACCAGCACACCCGCGGTGATCAGAAACACGCCCGCCCAGGCCAGTTGCTGCCATTCAGTAAAAGGACTCAAGGCGAAGTTGAAAATCATCACAGGCAAGTTGGCCATGGGCTTCATCATGTCTGTGTTCCAGAACTGGTTCGACAATGCCGTGAACAACAAGGGGGCAGTTTCGCCAGCAATGCGCGCCACAGACAGCAAAATACCAGTCAAGATGCCGGCGTATGAGGCCTTCACTGTGATGGACAACACCATTTTCCATTTCGGTGTACCCAATGCAAACGCCGCTTCCCGAAGCGCATCAGGCACCAAACGCAACATGTTCTCTGTGGTGCGGATCACAATGGGTATTTGAATCAAGGCCAAGGCCACCACACCTGCCCAGGCAGAGAAGTGTCCCATCACCCGCACCATGACCGCATAGACAAATAAACCAATCACGATAGATGGAGCAGACAGCAAAATATCGTTGATGAAACGCACGGTGGAGGCAAGCTTGTTGTCTTTTCGGCTCTCGGCCAAATGCACGCCTGCCATGATGCCCAAGGGCGTGCCAAACAGGGTGGCAAAACCCACCATCAGCAGGGTGCCCACAATCGCGTTGGCCAAGCCTCCCCCTTCAACACCTGGAGGCGGCGTCATTTCTGTGAACAGTTCCCACGACAATCCACCAATGCCCAGACTCACCGTGGTCCACAAAATCCAGATCAGCCAAAACAAGCCAAAAGCCATGGCGGCCAGGGACAGGGTAAGGGCAAAGGTGTTGATCATGCGGCGCTTGCTTTGCATCTTGTTGCGCACGCGCTCATCGGTGGCCACCGTGGTGACCACTTCCATGGGCTTGATATTGGGTTCTTTTGGCAACGCACTCATGGCATTTATCTCCCGTTGCTCGACAACTTGGCCAACAACAGCTTGGAAGCCACCAGCACGAGGAATGTGATCAAAAATAGGATGAGGCCCAACTCCATCAAGGCAGCGGTGTGCAATCCTGGACTGGCCTCGGCAAACTCATTGGCCAAAGCCGACGTGATGCTGTTGCCGGGTGAAAACAGAGACACATCATTGAGGTAATTGGTATTGCCAATCACAAAGGTAACTGCCATGGTCTCGCCCAAAGCACGCCCCAGGCCCAGCATCACACCACCAATCACACCCACCTTGGTATGGGGCAGCACGATCTTCCACACCACCTCCCAGGTGGTGCAGCCCATGCCGTAGCCCGCCTCCTTGAGCATCACCGGCGTGACTTCAAACACGTCACGCATTACAGCTGCAATGTAGGGGATGATCATGATGGCCAACACCACGCCCGCACACAGCAAGCCAATCCCGATAGGCGGGCCGGAGAACAAGGCCCCAATCACTGGTACCTGCCCAATGGTCGCGTTCATGGGTGTTTGCACATACTTGGCAAAAATCGGCGCAAATACAAGCAAACCCCACATGCCATACACAATAGATGGCACGGCAGCCAGCAACTCAATGGCCGTGCCCAGCGGGCGACGCAGCCAGGGGGGGGAAAGCTCGGTGAGGAATAAAGCAATTCCAAAACTGATGGGCACCGCAATGATGAGTGCAATCACCGAAGTGACCAGGGTGCCATAGATGGGCACCAGCGCCCCGTACTCGTCGTTGGGCGGATCCCAGTTGGCGGTGATTAAGAAATCAAGCCCGAAAGCCTTGATGGTGTCCCAAGAGGCCACAACCAAAGACACGATGATGCCGCCCAGCAACAGCAGGGTGAACAAAGAGGCGCCGCTGGTCAGCAGGCCGAAGATGGCATCGCCCCGTTTGCTGGGCGCTTTGATGGTCGGAACAGTTGACATGTCTTAGGGCTTCGCCTGCAGAGTTTTGGACTCAGACCCGATAGGGTATCCAGAAAGTATGACAAAAAAATGACAAAAATAAGACGCCACTATGAAAACAGAATCAATCGCTTGCATTCAAGGGCTTACTGCCCAGGTCTTTTGCTGAAGAACTGGATGGGCACCACCGAGGGCGGCGGGCTGTTGAAAATATCCCGGCGCATTGTACCCATGATGTGCATTTCGCAGGGCTTGCAATCAAATTTCAAGGTGTATTTTTGGTCGCCATTGACCAAGACCATGGGCTCGGCCTTGACCTGCCCCTGCACCCCTTTTACACCTTTAGCCTGTTTTGGGCACAAATTAAAAGAAAATCGCAGACAATGCTTGGTGATCATCACAGGCACCTCACCCGCCTCTTCATGCGCCTCATAGGCCGCCGCAATCATCTCAACCCCGTGCTTTTTGTAAAACTGGCGTGCTTTTTGATTGTAAACATTGGCCAAAAAGCTCAGAGACTTCTCAGGATAGGCCACGGGCGGCTCCACAGGGGCCTTACGTTCTGGCCGCTGCCACATCGCCACCCGCTTGGCCATCAATTGCTCCACCGCCTCTCGGCGTAGGGCATTCACCGCACCAGCAGGCACAAACCAGCCTTGGCTGGTTTTTACTTCCACCCCCAGGGCGGCCAACTCGGTGTTGCCCAACTTGCCAAGGTGCTGAACCAGGGTGGCCTGCGCCTTCTCAGGCTGCTGGGCCAACTCCAGCGGCATGTCCACATCAACCACCACCGAAACACCATCTTCGTCGATCATTTCCAGCGAAAGCCCTGCAACCTGATGACCAAGCATCTTGTCCCGAAGGGTCATCCACACTCCAATGCGGCGCTCTGCGCTCGCTTTGGCCAGGGCCATGTCCCAGGCGTGGTCCCGATTGCGGTGAATGGGCAGACCCGGCTTTAGGCCTGTGTAGGTAGGCATGGAGTCTTTGGGGAATACCCGGTACACCAAAGTGCCCGCCTCCGCCCCTCTCAAAGCCGGGAGCTTTTCGGCGCGGTTCACCTGCACACCCACCACCTCGCGTTTGCGCATGTAATTCAGCCCGTCGCCATTGTTCAATGCCTCGGTGCTTTCAATGTCAAAGCTCTTCTCGCCCACCGTCACCACATGCCCAACGGGCAGGCCCACAAACTTGGGCGAATCAAAAGCACCAATGTCCACTTTCCGGCCGGTCGCAAAATAGTCGGTGGCCCCCCGGTGAAAATTTCGGTCAGGGTCGGGGCGGAAATAGTGGCGCGTGGTGCCACTGGCAGCGCGCACAAACTCACCGCGCTCCTCCATGATTTCATCCAACAAAATCCGGTAATGGGCGGTGATGTTTTTCACATACGCCATGTCTTTGTAGCGTCCTTCAATCTTGAAAGACCGCACGCCAGCGTCGATCAGTGCCTCCAGGTTGCCGCTCTGGTTGTTGTCCTTCATGGACAGCAGGTGCTTGTCAAAAGCCACCACAGCGCCATCTTGATCCTTCAGGGTGTATGGCAGGCGGCACGCCTGCGAGCAATCACCCCGGTTGGCGCTGCGGCCTGTCTCCGCGTGGCTGATGTAACACTGCCCAGAAAACGCCACGCACAGTGCCCCGTGGATGAAGTACTCAATGGTTGCGGAGTCGCCAATGGCAGACTTCACCGCTTGAATTTGCGGAATGGTCAACTCCCGCGCCAGCACAAGCTGTGAAAACCCACTGTCGGCCAAAAACCGGGCTTTCTCCACCGTGCGGATGTCGCATTGGGTGCTGGCGTGCAGTTGAATGGGGGGCAAATCCATCTCCAACAAGCCCATGTCCTGAATAATCAGCGCGTCCACCCCCGCGTCGTAGAGCTGCCAAATCAATTTGCGGGCCTCTTCAAGCTCCGCGTCGTGCAAAATGGTGTTGATGGTGGTGAAAATTCGCGCATGGTAGCGGTGGGCAAAAGCCACCAAACCAGCGATGTCACTCACCGAATTGCTCGCATTGTGGCGCGCACCAAAAATTGGACCCCCAATGTACACAGCGTCGGCGCCGTGCAACACCGCCTGGCGTCCAATCTCCGCGTCGCGGGCGGGGGCCAGCAGCTCTAGCTCGTGGGGCAACAAACTCATGATTTTTATGACAAATTCGGGAAGGGGTGAACATTATTTCAAAACTAGGGTCTGAACGAAAGCAAAACCTAAACAAAGTTGGAGTCCCCATGGCCCGTGTTGCATTGCCATCAAAGTTGCTTGCCCTTTTTTTGCTCAATTTCTTGCCTTTTGCAAGCCAGGCCGCACCCAGCGAAGAAGCGGTGTTTGGTGGGGGATGCTTTTGGTGCATGGAGGAGGCGTTTGAAAAAGTGCCCGGCGTGACCGAAGTGGTCTCGGGTTATACAGGAGGCAAAAACCCCAACCCAAGCTACGACGAGGTGAGTGCAGGCAACACAGGGCATGTGGAAGTGGTGCGGGTGCGCTACAACCCGGCGCAAGTGAGTTATCAAAAATTGCTGGTGCACTTTTGGACCAACATCGACCCAACCGTCAACAACCGCCAATTTTGTGATGTGGGCGAGCAATACCGCTCGGTGATTTACACCCTCACCGCAGCGCAAAAGCAGGCCGCCCAAAAGAGCAAAGATGAATTGATCAAGAGCGGCAAGTTTCAAAAGGTTTACACCGCTGTGGAAGACGCCAAAGCCTTTTTTGTGGCCGAAGACTACCACCAGGATTTTTATAAAAAAAATCCGCTGAGGTACAAGTATTACAAAACCACATGCGGGCGCCAAAACCGCCTTCTCGAATTGTGGGGCCCCACATCATAACCACAACCCGTTTGAACCTCAGGCACTGGTTTGCTTGCACAGCCTTGCTTGCGAACGCAATCGCGTTTTTGCTGCCCACACCCGCCCTTGCCCAGGACCATGCCACGGGCGTGGACTGGCGTGATGTCTTGCCAAAAAACACCCAGACGCCCAAACAAACACGCATCGAGATTCGACAGGCCCGGGTCGCCTTGCAAGAGCGCCTCCCGCTGGAGGTGATGGCCCTGCACGGCCAGGTGTTTCCTGGGCAAGCCGGCGAGCCCATTCACCTGGATGCATCCCAGCAGTATCGAATTGCGGTAGAACACGCACAGGTCTTTTTGAGCGACCAAGCGATTGCACACGCGGTGCAAACCGAGTTGGCCCAAAGCGGTGCGCCCATTCGCATTGAGCGGGTGCACACGCGGCCAGAAGGCCTGCGTGTGGATGGCAAGATCAAACGCCTGGGGCTTTGGCTTTCGTTTTACATGGAAGGTGTGCCCAACATCCGTGGGCCAGGCACCATCGCACTCCAACCCGAACGCATGGTGGTTGCCGGCGTGCCCATCCACAAAGCCCTGCTGGCCACCAACATTGAGCTGGAATCGCTGGTGGACATGAAATCCAAATCCGTGTTCCTGGATGGGCAGCACATGGTGCTCAAACCCCAGCAACTGCTGGATCGGCCGCGCATGGATTTTGACCTCCTGGATGTGTTGCTCCTCGACGGAGGTATACAAGCCACCTTGGGCAAGCACCAACAAGCGCCCCCCTCGTTTTGCCAGTCGACCTGCCCAAGCAGCTATGTGTACATCGCGGGCGGCCAGGTGCAGGCCGCTGGGCTTACACTGGATGGCAAACCCACACTGGCCACGGGCAAAGAAGGCGCTCCACTCGCTTTGCAACTGAACAATTTGCAACAGACCTTGCGCACCAGCACCGTGATGCTCCGGGACGATGGTGCCGCCTGGATCAACACCACTGCCGGGCCTTTGCCGCAAAATGCCAGCAACACCCTTGCGCAGGGCATGCAAACACTGCAATCCTTGAACACGGCCTTGCCCGATGGCAAATCACAATCCTTGGTGCTGGCTGCGCACCACACCGACCTGCGCACCAAGCAGGGCATCGATGTGCACGTAGAAAAGCTGTTGAGCGTGAGCAAAGCCAACAGCCTGGAGCGGCTGCCATTGGCGGAGCAAACCGTGTTGGTTGGTCACATCGAACTGGGCGAACCTGCGCTGGATGCCCTCATGAACCAGCACCTGTTTGCCTTTGAGAACAGCCCTGTGCGCCAAGTGCGCACCCATGTGCATGCCTTGGGGCTCGACCTTCGCCTACATGTTCGGCCAAACCTGTTTGGCTTGCCCACATTTTGGCTGCCAGCACGGCTGGGTGGAGAACTCCAAGTAAGCGAAGACAAACGCAGCCTGTCTTTCACACCCAACATGATTCGCGTTTTTGGCCTGCCCGTGCAGCCTGCACTTAGCTGGCTGGGTCTTCAACTGAGCGACCTGATTGAGGTGGATCAAGCTGCAGTCCAATTGCATGGCAACACCCTGCGCATTGCGCTTGGCCAGGCCCTACCGCCCATGCTGCTCAACACCGAAATTCAAGCCTTGCGCCTGGTAGAACACAGCGACAAAGGCCATTGCGTGCAACTGCATGTGGGTTTGGTGGATGGGCAAACCACAGGCCAGCTCTACAGCGCGCTGGAGCAGTTGCCAACAGGCCTTTGGCTACAAACCAGTGCCTTTGAGGCCTTGGGCATGCGCACAGGCCCAAGCAAAGTTCATGTGCACACCCAAAACCACAGCACGCGCTTACACATTGACCTTGGCCGCTACCCCGGTTTGCTCAGCGATGGAGAAATACGCCTACCCAACCCGCAGCAATTGCTCATTGGCATGCCACCGTCACAACACCCAGTAAAGGGCCATCGCCACGAAGACCACACTCATTAAGTTGCCCACCATCACCAACGAGGCCATGCGCTCGGGCTGAACGCCGTACTTCTCTGCAAACACAAAATTAAGCACCGCGGGAGGCAAAGCGCCAAACACAATCAGCAAAGCCGCCTGCTGGGGTGAAAAAGGCAGTAACCACACGCACACCGCCGCAAACATCAGGCCGGTGAGCGGGCACACCACCGCGCCAATCATGCCAAACCGCAGGTCCGAAAAATCCGCCTGCGTGAGGCGAACCCCCAGCGAGAACAACAACAAAGGAATGGACACATCGCCCAACATCTTGATCGCAAAGTACAGGGGCTGCCAAAGCTCCAGCTTCAACAAGCTCACTGCAATGCCAGCCAGCGAGGCCAAAATCACCGGCTCTTTCCACAAACCGGTCAGCTTGGCAGTGGGGCTCATCATCCACGTGCCCAGCGAGTAATGCAGGGTGTTGCCCACCAAAAAGAGCATCACCGCGGCGGGTAAGGCGTCTTCCCCAAAGGCCAAAATGGCCAGCGGCAGCCCCATGTTGCCGCAGTTGTTGAACATCATGGGTGGCACAAACAATTTGGGATCCACCTTTAACCAACGCGCCAGGGGCCACGCCAACACACCCGAACCCAAAATCACCACCGTGCCCCCGATGGCCAGCAACCAATACGACTGGATGTCAAAGGACTTGCTCGCCAAGGCTGAAAACACCAAAGCGGGCACAAAAAAATCCATGTTCAACTGGTTGGCCACGCGCATGTCTGGCTTTTTAAGCCGCCCATACCAGTACCCCACCGCCACAATCGCAAACACAGGGAACATGACCGACACAATGCGCAACAGCATCTTGCTTGACCTCAAATTGGCAAGCCCGAAGTGTAATGCACACCCACACAGCCCGGCGACCCGGGTTTACTCGCGCTTCCCGTCGTGGCCAGAAAAAAGCAGTCTTAGCGCAGGGTGATCCAAATTGCGGGGATGGGTGAAAGCAAAAAAATCCTCACTCACGCCCGGGGCATCGCCCAAGTGCACCAAGGTGTCATCGCGCACCACATCATCAATCAGCAAAGCGGGCACGGCAAACAACCCCAAGCCAGCGCGGCCAAATGTCTCCAAAAGCGCCAGGTCATCAAACTCACCGACCACTTGCACCTCAATGCCCAAGCTCTCAAACCACTGCTCCAGCTTCAAGCGCAGCACATTGTTGCGACTGGGCAGCAAAAAGGGCGCACGCGCAAGACCATCCGGAAAATCCGCACCGTACTGGGCTTGCAAGGCCGGGCTTGCAAAAATGCGCACTGGGTAAGACAACAGCTTGGCCACACGCAAATGCGCCGTGCCTTGCCCCCCTGGCCGCTCCGCCAACACCAAGTCGATCTGGTGTTGCACCAGCGCCGAGCACAGGGTCTCAAAGCGCCCCTCTGTGCACACCAATCTCACCGGACGTTGAAGGGCCAGCACCGGTTCAATCATGTGGAAAGACACCGTTTTGGGCAAGGCATCGGCTATCCCCACCGAGAGCCGAAGGGTGTAATCCAGCTCATCGTCCTGCAGGCTCTCGGTGAGTTGCTCACCCAACTGAAAAATCTGGTCTGCATAACGCAAGGCGAGCCGTCCGGCCTCGGTCAAGCCCAGCCCCCGCCCCACCGGTTGAAACAGGGCTCGGCCCACTTGCTGTTCAAGCAAGGCAATTTGGCTGGACAGGGTTTGTGCGCGCAAGCCCAGCTGTTTTGCCGCTGCGGTGAGGCTGCCGCTGTGTGCCACCATCCAGAAATAGCGCAGGTGGTGATAGTTCAAATCCGTGATTTTCACAACAGACAATCCACTTTTATCGAACAATTATTAATTTTTTATCCTGTTTATTCTTAGATTGAACCACGCTACACTTCAATTGTCTATTTGCCACACAGGCAAAAAACCTGAACAAGGAGGACATGGCATGAACACTGCGATTGTGGCCAAACACCCAGAGATCGATGACACCTTGCGCCGATACGTGCAACGTCGCATCCGGGTTGCCATCAGCCGCTTGTCTCACCAGATCAAGAACATCACCGTCAAGCTGGACAAACCACGCTCACAAGCGCAAGGGCAGCAACGCAATTGTGTGATTGAAATCCGGATTGACGGCCAAGAAACGGTGGTGGTTGATAGCGCGGGGCCCCACTGGCTCAGCGCCATCGACGCCGCCATAGAAAATGCGGCGCGCGCCGTGCGCCGCAAACTGAAGACCACGCTTCACAACGTGGCCCATTTGCAATTGTTGAAAGGACAACACGCATCATGAAACGCATTGTTTTATTTCTTGCAACCAACGTCGCCATCATGGTGGTGCTGGGCATCACCGTTCATTTGCTGGGCTTGAACCAGTTCATGGCAGGTGGTCAGCTCAACCTCACCATGCTGCTCGCATTCAGTGCGGTGCTGGGCTTTGGTGGGTCTTTCATCAGCCTCATGATGAGCAAAACCATTGCCAAATGGAGCACCGGTGCCAAAGTGATTGAGCAGCCCCGCAACCCCACCGAACAATGGCTCTTCCAGACTGTGGGGCAACTGGCCCAACGCGCCAACATCCCCATGCCCGAAGTGGCCATTTATGACGGGGCACCCAATGCGTTCGCCACTGGCCCAAGCAAGAGCAATTCCCTGGTGGCGGTGAGCACAGGGTTGCTGCAAAGCATGAGCCGCGAGGAGGCAGAGGCCGTGCTCGCCCACGAGGTGGCCCACGTTGCCAACGGCGACATGGTGACCCTCACCCTCATCCAAGGCGTGGTCAACACGTTTGTATTTTTCTTGGCTCGCGTGGTGGGCTTTTTGGTGGATCAGTTTTTGCGCAAAGACGACTCCGAATCCAGCGGCCAGGGCATGGGTTACTTCATCACCGTGATCATCATGGAAATCACGCTGGGTATCTTGGCCTCCATCATCGTGATGTACTTCTCACGCCAGCGGGAATACCGCGCAGATGCGGGCGCTGCAAGACTGATGGGCAACAAGCAGCCCATGATCTCTGCACTGCGCCGCTTGGGTGGTTTGCAAGCCGGCGAATTGCCCGGCACCATGGCCGCTTCAGGCATCTCGGGCAAAGGTGGCGTGATGGCACTGTTCAGCAGCCATCCGCCCATTGAGCAGCGCATCGCAGCGTTGCAACAGTCTTAAACGCTGGCTTGGCACAGTCAAAACCTGCCGACCCACCGGGTCAGGCAGGTTTTTTTTACAATATGCGCCGGGCAGTCCAAAAAGATTTGTCCCAATAGGGATCATCCAAGCGACCAATGGTCACACCCACCCGCGTCGATGCATGCAAAAACTGGCCTCGGCCCAGGTAAAAACCCACGTGTCGACGGGTGGGTCCTGTGCGAAAAAACACAAGGTCCCCAGGGCGAATGAATGGACGCTCGACGAACTCGCCTTGCTTGGATTGCGCGGCGGTGGTGCGCGGCACCTCCACACCGAAATGCTCGCGCAAGGTGATTTGAACAAACGCGGAGCAATCCACACCCGCTTTGCTCTCTCCACCCAGCTTGTAAGGCGCACCCCGCCAAGCGCGGTACTGCGCCAGCAGGCCACGGGTCACGCCACGGGCATCTTCCGGGTAGGCTTCAAACACGGAACCATCGCCAAGCACCACCGAATCCAAAGGCTCTTCGGTCAATGAGGCGCATCCATGGGCCAGGCCCAGGAGCAGTGCCCAAACAAAAACGCGCACGGCCCGCTTGCTAGGCATCAACACGCTGGGTCTAAGCACCTGCTTGGGTGCTTAAGCAAGATTGAGCGCTGCAATGCCCGCCCTAGCAATCTGAGCGTCCTGGTCGGACTTCACGCCAGAGACACCCACGGCACCAATGCACTGCCCATCCACCAAGATGGGCACACCGCCTTCCAGCATGCCTTCCAATTTGGGAACCGACAAAAAGGATGTGCGACCGTTGTTGATTACATCTTCAAGCAACTTGCTTTCGCGACGCCCCAAAGCAGAGGTGTTGGCCTTGGCTGGCGCAATGTACGCGCTCATGGTTGGCGAGGCGTCCAGACGCAGCAAACCAAGCAAATGCCCACCATCGTCTGCCACCGCAATCGTCACGCCCCAATTGTTTTTCTCGGCTTCTGCCCGTGCCGCATTCAAAATGGTTTGCACATCGTCCACAGACAAGACCGCTTTGGTTTTCATCCTTACACTCCCGGTTCAAAAATTCAAAGCGGATTATGCCCGCACCCCAGCCCATGTGGCTAGGGTGGATGACCCTAATACACAGCGATCAAGGTGCACAGCTCAGGCTTTGGTCGGAGGCATCACAGCTGGCGGGTTTGTTGACTTCTCCCGACCCCACCGTTGCAGGGCGCCCTGGCCCTACCTCCACCACCACACCCTGGATCACCTTGCCCGCCACGTTCTCGGTGCGCACCACCGAGCGTGTTTGCTCCTGCCGTGCCAACACCACGGCCCCCTGGGCAGAGGTCAGGGCCGCCGTCTCTTGGGGAGACAACAACACCGTGCCGTTGTAACTGACCGGGATGCGTGTCACAGAGCCTGCGCCATCGTAAAAGAAGTTGTAAACGCCAGATTGGCCTGGCCCAGCCAAATGAATCACCTGGCCTGGCAAAAGTGCAGCGCCCTCAAACGGCAGCACAGTCATGAACCCACCCAAACCTCGCAGATCGGTCTCGCCCACACTGACCTGCACGGCGCGTGGATTGGGACCGGCGGCAAGGCCAGGTTCTCCAAACGGCACCACGCCACGGTCAGACACCATGCCTGGATTGCCTGGCATGGGCACAGACAAAGTAAGCGCTGGGAATGAGCGTGCAGCCCCCACACCAAAATCGTTGTATGGCATGCGGGCACGCAAAATACTGCCAGGCTGAGTGCTCAGGCCATTGGCGCGAATTGCGATCAAATCCGCCTCCACCCCGGGGGCGGCCACCCGCAGGGCGATTTCATTGTTGACAGCCACCAAGCTGGCGCCATTGGCGGGCAAATACGCATAGGCACTTTGGGATTGACCCGCCAACACCGACAGGCTGCCCTGCATGCGATTGGCTCGAGCCAGCACCACTGAACCGTTGTTGCTGGCGTGGAAACGCATGTCTGCACCGGCCTCGCTGGTGATTGTTCCACCGCGCTGTTCAATCGCGGCCCCGGCCACAAAAACCCGGCCAAGTCCAGTGATAGGATCCACCACCTCCCGATTGGAGAACACATCCAAGCTGGCTGGCAGCAATACCCCCAAATCGGCAGAAGACAGGGGCATTGCGCGGTGGTGGGCCACAAAGTGAAGGGTTCCAGCGCCTTGATGAACATCGCCCAACAACAAAACCCGACCATTGCTCTCCAGTCGACCTTCACGGGCAAGCAAGCCACGCAAACGCAGGTCTGCGCCGTTGAACAGATTCACAACATCGGCGTTGGCCTGCACCTCGCCATTCAAACGATTGCCCAAATGCGCAAGCGCAACGGCACCGCCCACCACATCGAGGTTTGAATGTCCACCCACCTGCAGTGCCCCAGTTTGGGACAACGCGTTGGCGCGCACCGAGAGGTTGCCCTGGACCTCACTCTCCCCCAACACCACCGTGTTGCCCAGCAGCGTGAAGTCGCCGCCCGCACGCACACGGAGTTCGCCCGGATTTGCGGTGGCATCCACAGCGAGGTCGCCCGAAGCACCCAAGGCGCTGAGACCCGCCACTTGAAGAACCACGGTGCCATTCAGGTCATTGGCCGAGTTGCGCAAGTCCAGTTCGGCGGCCTGAATGCGGGCGGATTGCAAATTCACCGGGCCGCTCTGAGACACTGCCCCATTGATCAACCAATCGGTGTGCCCCTGTACACGAACATCCCCCACATGCAAGGATGCTGCACGGACGATCAAGTCGCCTTGAACATCGCCGCGATAGACCAGCTGCTGCGCAGCCACCGTCAAATCGCCTTGACTGGCGACGGCCGCATCCACCACGCCGCCATGGGGCGAAGTCAGCGACAGCACGCCGTCAATGTGATTGCCTGGATTGTCCAGCCTCACCACGGGGCTGGTGACCTGCACATTCCCAGCGTCAAGCGCTGCCTGCTGTTCAAGCCGGGAAGCCGTCACAGTCAGTGTCTCGACCCGCCCCAGTTCGCCCAACGACACTTGCTGACCCTGCACATCCAAACTGGCCAAACGGCCATCCGCGGTCAACTGGGTGTTGCTGGTGCTGCGCACGGCGACACGCCGCGAATCGCTCAGATCCATGTTGGCGAGTTGATTGCCCGCGTGGGTGAGGCGAACATCCTCAGCACTCACCACCACACGATTGCCGACAGACAGCGCAGCATGCTGCTCCACCTGAGCGGCTTGCAGGTTCAGCACACCGCTCACCTGACCAGCCACACTCAGGCGATTCGCATCGTGCAAACTGGCATGTCGAACACCATTGAAAGTGACCAAGCCTTGAAAATCATTGCCCGCATCCAGGAGGATCGCTTCCCCACCTTGCAAGGCAAAATCGCCTCCAACCCGCAATGCCGCAGCCTGGGTAACACGTTCGGCCTGGATCTCCAAATTGCCATCGGTGTTGGCTTGGACCAAATGCACACTGTCGGCGTGCACACGGAGCTGTTCAAGCCCTTGCACATCCAGCGCAAGCTCACCCTGCGCTCGAATGTCTGCCTGGCGGGCCTGGCCATGCACGGGCCCAGCAAACTGGTTGCCTGGATTGCGCAGGTCAATCTGCTGCGCAAACAGGTGGGCCTGACCATCCACCCGCAAGGCGGCGTCTTGCGTGATGAGATCTGTTGCCCTCGCATGCAAGGTGTCCACACGCCCAGAAAGACGCAAGGTGTCGATGTCGCGCAAGTCTGCTTGCTGCAAACCATCCAACACCACGCCACCACCGAACTGATTGGTCGACTGGGTTAAATTCGCGGCGCCGCCACGCAAAGTCGTGCGTCCAGCCACCGAGAGCGCCTGGGCTTGCGCGATGGATGGGGCGTTGGCTTCCAGGTCACCCAGCACGCTGCCCTGAACATTGAGCTGGCCTTGAGTCGCCAGGGCAACATCCCCCGAGTGATTCAAGACCACCGCAGAGCCCAAGCGGTTGTTTGTGTCGCGAAGACTCACCTCCCCACCTTGCAAGTTGAGGCGTCCATCCACCTGCAAACTGCCAGACTGGGTGAGTGCCGCTGCTTGGATTTGCGCATCACCCAAGACCTGAACGCTCGACAAGTCAACAGCCTGCGCCTGCACTTGCAACGTTGACGCGCGCAAATCGGCGAGTTGCAAATCGCTTTGCATGCTTGTCTGCAATGCGTCTGTTTGCCCTTGCACTTGCACACGGGTCTGGCTGGCAAGCGCAGCCTGCCCTGTGGCATTCAATCGCACCAAGCCCTCAAGGCGGTTGTCCTGTCTGTTTAGCGTTGCATCGCCACCGGCCAGGGTCAGCTGCCGCCCCACTTCCAAAGCACCAGTTTGCGTGGTTTGCTGGGCTTCAATCACCATGTCTTGCTGAACACGTACACCTTGGATCTGCAAGGTGGTGCTCTGAAGCGCCAAGGCGTTTGCGTCGCCAGCGACCGTCAAGGTGTTTTGGCCCTGCAAATTGACATTGCCTGCCCCTTGCATTTGGACCAAACCAGAAAAATCATTGCCCGCATGGTTCAATGTGGCATTTCCACCTTGGAGCGTGGTTTGCCCACCCACGGTGAACGCTTCGGTCTGCGAGGTATTGACTGCCTGTAGTGCCACATCGCCTCTGCTTTGCAGGCCTGCAAGCACTATGCTGTTGGCCTGGGCTTGCAAACTGTCGACAGCCACTTGGTCGACACGCAGTTGATGATTGGCATGCACCTCTGCATGCGCTGCATTGCCAGCGATGGTCAGGCTGTTGATGTCGCGCAGGCTCACCTGCCCAGCGTCTTGCAACAACACTTGGCCCACAAAATCGTTGCCCGCGTCATCCAGGCTCACACTGCCTTGCTGGATGGTGGTTTGCCCACCGACGGTGATTGCATCCGTTTGTGTGACGCCATCGGCATTCAGCGTCAAGTCACCCACGGTGGCTAACTCACCCAAAGCCACGGCATTGGCCTGTGCAGTGACCTCGTCTGCGGTGCCCGACAGCGTGAGATTGTTGCTGTCCCTCATGCTGACTTGACCTGCGTTCTGCAGAACCACCCGCCCTGCAAAGTCGTTACCGGCCTGGTTGAGGTTCACATTGGCCCCTTGCAAGGTGGTTTGCCCGCCCACGGTGATGGCGGCCGTTTGGGCAATGCCAAGAGAGGCGTCAAGAACCAGATCGCCGCGGATGTTCGAAGCACCCAGCACCAGGTCGTTGCGGTCACGCAAGGTCAGTTGATCCACCTGAGGCGCCAGCACGGGTCCTGCAAAATCATTGTTCGCATGGTTCAATGCGATCACGCCGCCTTGGAGGGTGGTCTGCCCTCGCACTTCAATTGCTGCCGTCTGGGCGGCGGTGTTGGCGTTGAGCGAGAAATTGCCTGAACTGTTTAATCCGTGGATCAACACCGTGTCGCCTTGGGCGTTGAGGCCCCCAGTCCCAAGCGCATTGACGGTCAACTGACCGCCCGCCACAGCGGTGAGGTCGCCAACGCTGCCCATGACGCTCAAGTCACCGGCATCGCGAAGGCTCACCTGATCTGCACCCTCAACAGCCACCTGGCCAACAAAATTGTTGCCCGCATTGTCCAGAATCAGAGTGCCACCTCGCAAGGCGCTTTGACCACCCACGGTGATGGCGGTGGTTTGACTGGCGACGCCAGCATTGAGATGAAAATCACCCTGAGTGCTCAGTCCAGAGATCACCACCTGATTGGCGTGCACATCCAGACTGTTCGCATTCAAATTGACAATGTTCAATTGTTGGCTCGCGACCACGTCAAGCCCAACCACATTGCCAGAGACAGTGAGTTGGTTGCTGTCGCGCAGGCTCACTTGCCCTGCATTTTGCAAGGTCACCACGTCACCAAAGTTGTTGGTGAGGTGGTCCAGGGTGGCATCCCCTCCCATCAAAGTGGTCTGCCCGCCCACCGCAACACCACCAGTCTGTGTGGTGGTGTTGGCCTGCACGGTCAGGTCACCCACGACAAGCAAACCCGCCAGGGCTGCCTCAGCAGCTTGCACATCCAAATGGGTGGCCGAAAAATCGTTGATTCGCAACTGATCGGCCGCCTGCAGGCTGGCTTGCCCAGCGCCGCCCGTGACAGTCAGATTGTTGATGTCATTCAAATTGACTGGCCCCGAGTTTTGCAGGGCCACCAAGCCCACAAAATCGTTGTCGGCGTGGTTCAAATCGGCACGGCCACCCACGATTGCTGTTTGCCCACCCACCACAATTGCAGCGGTCTGGGAGGTGTCAACAGCCGCAACCGTCAAATTTCCCGTGGTGCGAAGCTCGCCCAACGCCACTGCGCTGCCCTGTGCATCCAGACTACTGACAGACAAATTGTTGGCAGTCAATTGCGTTGCTGCCCGGGCTGTGGTCTGCCCGCCCGTTCCCGTCAGCGTCAGGTTGTTTGCATCCTGAACACTCACCTGACCTGCGTTGTGTAACACCACCTGCCCCACAAAGTCGTTGTCGGCATGGTTCAGTGCGGCATTGCCATTTCGCAAATTGGTTTGACCACCCACGACGACAGCCGCCGTTTGCGTGGTGTTTCCTGCATCAATGTGCAAATTGCCACTGGTGCTCAATCCTGCGATGGCGATGGTACTGGCAGCCATGTTCGTGTCAGCAACTTGAAAATCCGGGCCGCTCAACATCACTGTATCGCCTTGGATTGTGAGTCGGTTCGCTTGATGGATGCCTTCCACATTGATCACACTGGCCGCACCGGTGCCAGCAGCCCTGGCGAGCAGAAAGATCTCCCCGCCGCTGCTGTTGATCTGTCCAAGCTGATCGATCACGGCCGACTCATGCCCAGCCTCCACCTGGAACACCATGAACTCCGATGCAGTGTTCACGGTGACTGCTGAGGCGGCCAACACATGAACACGCCCGGCGCTGGCCTCCACATTGCCCCGGTTTTCAACAGTGGGTGCAATCAGGGCAATGTCATTCCCACGCAAGTGGCCTTGGTTGACAATGCTTCCACTGTCAGCGAGCGCTTCCAGCTCGAGGTCATTGCCCTGGCCTTGAAACCCAGGCCGCAACGCAAGCGTGGAAGCCACCAGACCACCAACGTCCACTTGGGCGCTGGGCCCAAATACAATGCCTTTGGGGTTGATCAAAAACACGCGACCATTCGCCTCAAGGTTTCCAAAAATCTCCGAGGCGTTTTGGCTGGAGATTCGGTTCAATAAGACCGCTTGGCCATTGGGCTGCTCAATGCGGACGGTTTCCCCCACCGCGATGTCAAAGTTTGACCAATTGGCAACCGCCCTCGCATTGCTTTGCGTGACCCGAAGCGTGCTGGGATTGAGGAGATCCACCACCACACCCGAGCCACCCCCTGCATTGTCAAGGGAGGGCAAACCCATGGCCTGGCTTGCAAACATCATCATGGTGAATGCAGCCAGCGGGCGCAGTGAGAACGGGTGAGCCATGGGCAACAGAGATGGTTTGAATGGCGTACGTGTCATGGCGTTGAGAATTAGAAATATTGTGTGTAGGAAGCAAACAGGCGAGGGGACTGGCGCTTTGGATCGGATTGACGCAGACCAGCCAGCTCCCAGGCGAGGCTGAGGTTAAAAACAAACGCGTCGGTCTGCTCCCAAGAGAGACCCAGGCCATAGCCAGCCAACTGCCGGTCATTGACAAAGCCCGAGGGGCGGGCGCTGGCGTCCTGCCGCACTTCCACACGCCCTTCGTCATAGAAAAGATTGATCGAGAGTCCTTGTCCACGTTGACCAAACCAGGCGAAGGTTGGCAGGTAACGCAATTCTGCAGTGAACAAGGTGCAGCTGTCCCCCGATGCCTCACCCTGTGCAAATGCACGCACAGCCGTGGCACCGCCGAGCGCACATTGATCGCTGCTGTCTAGATTGTCCAGTGCATACTGACCGCGCAAATAGCTCCAGAACATCCACTGTTTGGGCACGAGTGTTTGCAAACGCCCGATGCTGTAATTGACCCGTGTTGCAACAGCGTCATCGTCCAAACCAAATGGCCGGCCATTGGCATATTGGGTTTTGCTCTCCTCGACGCCGAGGTTGAAAAAACTCAGCCCCCCTTTCAGCCAACGATCCCGCAGATCCCCGCTCAAAGCGAATTTCAGGGTATCCACCGTCTTGGTGCTCTCCAGCCCACTCAAGGTTTGGCGATCCGTGAATGTTTTGTGATCTTGGCCCACCAAAGCAAAGAGGTTGAGGTTTCTGGACCTCACCAAGGGGTAGAGCGCAAACACACCTGCAGACTCGGCATCACCATTCAAGCCCAGCGGAAAATCGTTGTCGTTTAAGCGGTAATTCACTTGCGACACATTGACGCCAATCTTCAAGCCATCGGCCCCCACCGGCAATGTGTAACCAAGCAGCGTGAAATCCAAACCACCAGTCTCTGACTGCAAATGGCTCAGTGACAAGGAATCCCCTAGGCCCAAGGGACTCTCCCAATTCAGGGTTGCAATGCCACGGTACAGCCCCGCAAAGCGTGAACCATTGGCATCTACACCGACGCTTCCTGTGAGTCGCTCATCGCTTTTCGGGCTGGCAACCAGAATGGCAGCGCCTTCTTTTTTGCCGGGTTTGACTGCAAACGACATGCTCATGCCACGCAAATCATTGAGCAGGAACACCACACGTTCCACATCAGAAACATGGATGACTTCGCCCACTTTGAGATGCGCCAAGTGGGCCTCAATAACGTCCCGATCCACATGCAATTGAGCTGGCCACACCACCTCAATGGCCTCCAGTTCACCGGGCAAAACCGCAATCGTCACCACGCCATCGCCCACGCGTTGGGCGGGCAGGTAGGCGTATGCCAAATACAAACCCAACTCGCCTTGCATGTACGCCCCCACCACACGCGCCGCATTGCTAAGGTCCTCAAAGCTGCGTGCTGGGCCAACATAGGGTTGCAGCAAAGACTGCACCTTGGCCATGTCCAATTGGCTGTAGCCTTCCACTCGGTAGCCGGTGACATTCACCGACACGTCTTCCAAGGGCTTGTTCAGTTGTGGCGTGGGCTTGCTGTCCGGAAGTTCGGCATCTGCCTCCGCTCGCCCGGGCGACTGGTTCTGTGTTAATGGCTCATTGAGCAAAGGACTGGGGGTGGGCACCTGAGCCCACACAGGGATTGACCAACCCAGCGCGCACACCAGGCAAACAAAAAAGCGTTGACTCATGGAAAAACCAAAGAAAAAAGAATGAGGTGGCGCACGATTGAAACACCGGAACAAGCCGTTCTAAAAATGCATCGTTGGTTCGGTATCAACCGAAGGGATGAAGAGGCCTAGTCCACAAACACCGCCAAGCCTGTGAAGTTGTCTGCCTGCCCCTGGGCACGCTGCATCACCAGGTGGTGCAAATGTGTAAAAAACGCGGGACTTGCGCGCAATTGTTGCCCCAACAAGGCCAATTCCTCATCTGAAAAAAATTCCCACAAGCCATCGCTGCACATCAGAAACCAATCCCCTGGCAACACCATGACAGGCTGTGGCGATGTATCCACCACAAAATGTGCTGGTGGCTCACCCAAGGCTGTGTACAAGGCGTTTCTTGCCTGCCCCTCAGGCGACCGCCCCTGATTGATCAGCCATTGCAGCACGCTGTGGTCTTGGGTTCTATTGAGCACTGCATCGCCTCGAAAGTGATAGACGCGGGAATCACCCACATGCGCATGCACAGCAGCCCCCACCGATGTGTTGATCACCAAGACACAGGCTGTTGAATGCATACCCTGGCAAGCCGGCTCTCCAGATTGCGCATGCAAAATCTGTTGATTGGCCAGCTCAAGCAAATCGCGCAGGGCTTGTGCATCCCATTGCGGGGATTGCGACCACGCATCCAACACCGTTTGCACAGCAAGATCGGCTGCCACTTCGCCCGCCTGATGACCACCTGCCCCATCGGCCACCACGCCACACCACAAGGGTCCTCGACGCATTGCGCCAAAGCGATCCTGGTTGCTCTCCCGGTTACCGGTGTGACTGTGGCTATGGACATGCACCACCAAAGCACGGGCAGGTTCGCTCATTTGCACGGTCAGTTCCATTGGCGCTCCGCGGCCTGGTACCGCTCACAAAAAAGATCCCAGGCTCTGGCTTTGCGGACCAATTCGACCGCGTTGCTCAGACCTCCCGTGTTTGCCAACACGGCCTCAATGGCCTGTGGACTGAGGTGCTTGCGCCAACCCTGAACCAGGTTTTGCATGTCCAGCACACTGCCTTGCATGTGCTGGAGGATGTCTTCAAAGGCCTGCGTCAATGCCTCGTCTGACTCCATGTAACCCTGCGCTGCTGGCCGCAAAAGTCGCCCCAGAGCGTCCTGGGGTGTGGCTGCCAACTTCAACGGATTGTTGGCAGTGGCCCGGATGGTGGTCACCGCCCCCCCCAGCTCCCCCCGGTAGCTGCGGCGTGCAGCCAGCAGAACCATGCAATGCTCAATGCACAAGCGGAAAAGGCGCGACATGGTTTGCAACTCCACCTCCGACAAGGCATGCCCAGCAGGCAAACCCAAGGCTTGGCCAGCAAGCTGCAACACATCGGCGTGGATTGCCTGGTTTGTGGGCGTGACCACAGGCGAGGCCGCCTGCGCAGGGGCGTCTGCTTGACCCACAAAAAAGCGATGCGCCAGCACAGGAGCATCCCAGTTCGGCACCTCAGCCCGTGCCTCAGGAGGCGGTGCAAGCTCTGCCAACAAATCGTCAATATTGAGTGCATCGCTGGGGCATTCAAAAGCCGGGGGCGCCTGCGCAACAGTTGCAGCAGGAAAATCACACAAGCCCCCTGGCTTCACTCGGAGTGTGAGAAGGTAGTCGCCAATTCGGATGAGGTCTCCGGATTTCAACACACTGGGCTGGCCGCTCACCATGGCCTGGCCATTCAAACTGGACACATTCGTGCCCGAGTCCACCCAGACCAGCATGCCCCCTCGAATCTCCACACGTGCATGCTCGCGCGAGATGAATCTGGAGGGATCATCCAACACCAACGCGCAATGCTCTGCACGCCCCACGGTGCCACCCAAAGCGGGCACAGCCCATTGCATGGCGTCTCCTTGCAAGGGTTTGGCAAGGCAAGTGATCTGGAATACAAACTCGTTCAACACAGCTCCTATCGCACAATCAGCACATCGCGGTTGATGACAGCCAGGTGCATGGGCAATTGCGCACGACTGGCCTGCGAATCGGCAAGCTGCTCCCACTGGAACAGTGCTTGCCCCTGCGCATTGCTGCAGTAAAAAAGCGCCCCCCCGCGCACAGGCCGAAATCGCCAATGTTCGGCATCAAGGCACTGCGGTGCCAAGGTGTGCGTGTCCATGAGGCTTTGCAGGTTTTTCAAAAACCGACCATGGAACTGCTGGAAATCTTGCCCGTAAGCCAAAGCCAGCTCCTGATTGCGCGCATGGAACAAAGGCGACAACGCGGCTGCCTTGCCGGCAGAAAACATGTGCACCAAACGCCACACAAAATCGTGAAGGGCAGCCTGGGTTGATTCCGCATCGGCACCGCCCAACAGGTCGAAAAATCGCCAGCGCGGCAACTGAACGGGGAGTGTCACTGTGTGATCCAACAACCGACCCTTGTGTAAACGTGCACCGGCAGAATGATTGGCCTCCAACTCAAACAACACCCGGGGCTGAACCAACACGCCCACGCCACGGTCCTTGTGAAGCTCAATCCAGGCGCGGGACTGGACAGGCTTGCCCAATGGTTTTTGTTGAACAACTTCAATTTGAATGCGGTTGTCGCCTTGAACAATGAGACCATGCATCGGCCAAACCGCTTCGGCGCGTGCTTGCAGCTCCCCCATCACCAAACCATTCAGACGAACCACCGCGCCAGGCTCTGAGCACAACGCGCGCAGCAAAAGGGTTTTATCCATGGTCCACCTCGAATGACCACAGCGACTTGGCTGGTGACCAACACACCTCCGTTGCGCGCACCATGCCACAAGGGCTGTGGGTGGACCACACCAAACGCAGCTCAGAAACATCCAGGGACACTTGCACAACCAGGCGACCCTGCGCTGGCTTGTAAACGAGCGCACATGTGATTTGGAGCATGCCCGCAGGATCTTCATGTGGCACCAACACGGGCAAACCCACTTCCACGGGACAGGCCAGGGTGAGCAGCATGGGCACTTGCCCTGTCCAGGTTAACAATGCAGGCTGAGCGGTCAGTTGCTCCGGAGACAGTCTTGCCGACTCTTCAATCTGCCAATGCACATCCGAAGCAGGACGCAATTTGAACTGCACATGCAAATCGTCGAGCAAGCACTCGCCATGCCATATCCATGCGTCAGCCTGCAGCGCAACCTCGCCCCGCAAGGCCACACAAAATTGCTCAGCGCACTGCCTTTGCAACACATCGCCCCAACCCCAATTCCAAGCCAATCTGGCAGCAGCAAACCCAGCCTGCACATGTGGAAACTGACGTGGATCTTGCCAACTGGGCACCACGCCTTTTAGCAAAACGGCGTCGTCGAGGCGTGGGCTCTGCACTGAGAGTGCATGTTGACCCTGCCGAACATCGAGCAATTCAGATTGATGCACCATGTGGAAGCCTGTGCTCGACAAACACCCCCAACGCAAGGTGGCAACGTGGGGATGCGCCGATATTTGCCATGGATCGGCAGAAAGACCACGGGCAAGGGCAGCGATGTTGTGGACCAAACCAGCGTGATTCAACCAAGGCAATACGCCCAGGGCGTCGCTCTCGCACGCCAGCAATTGCGCATATTCACCCGGTATAACAAGAGAAGCCAAATCATCACAGAGTGCTGCCTCGCCTTGCAAACCCGTGCAAGTGACTGGCCATTGATGTGCAGCAAAATGCTCAAAGGGCGGCAAGGCTTGCACACGCCATTGACGACTCGTGGCAATGGCCCGCGGCAGCAGATCTGGCGCAAGGGCATGACTTTGCAGGGGCAGCGCAAATTGCAAGCCCTCAAACCACTGATGTGCCAGGGCAAACCAGCGAAGGGGGGCGCCCGCGCAAATGGCCTTGGCAATCTCAAGATGCGTGGCAGGGTCCGGCACATCGCTCAACACCTGCCTGCACAGTGCCGTGCACACCCAAATGTAACAATCACCGGTTGCTGGCGTTTGTTCGGCAGGCCCAAAGGGCAGTGCACTGCGAGGCAAACCGGTCTGCCCACAAAATTGATCCATGCGCCAGGCGAGTTGTTGGTGATGCAACTGTGCCAAGTGTTGCACTTGTTGCAAATTCAGTGCGCGGGATGCCAATCAAGCTCCTGAACCGTGACTTGCGCGCCTTGGTGTTTTATCCAAAGGGCATGCTCGCCCGTCAAAAATACAAATGCCTGCAGTGGGCCAAACCAGGACTGCGCCTCGTCGGGCTGCACATGCATGAGGGCGGTTTGCATGTGCGGAGCACTGAACCATGGCCACTGCAACGTGCTGCCGTGGTGCTGCACCCGCCCCAAGCTGCGCAAGTGGGTTTTGATGTCCACCCAAGAGGCTTGCGGGTTGCCAATCAGCAAGTAACCCGCCTCCACCGGCTGCCAAGGCCAACGTGCGCCCGCTTGGGTGTGCGCTTCGTCCAGCAGCAAAATGGCCACTTTTTCACCTGGCGCACTGCATCCCAGTGAGAGCCGGTTGGCGGGCGTGGCAATGCGCCAGTCGGCAGCCCTGCCCATCAACAATGAATCTCTAACAACCCCGCACACCAAGCCCACAGCCACTCCAATCACGCAATGGGGTCAATCGGCGGCTGCGCCGTTGCAGGCAGCTCACCCTGCTCTGGGCTGGCCGGAGACGCTGTGTCGGCTGTGGCTGCACCACCCCCCCCCGCCACCGAAATGGATGGGCCACTGAGCACGATGCCCGCGGCAGAAATGGAGATGGACGATCCTCCCACGGCGAGGGTCAGGCTGGTGCCAGCACTCAATTTGAGCGAAGCCCCCGCCTTGACGTTGCCTGAACTTGATGTGCTCAGGTTGAGGTTACCGGAGGACTGAATGTCAGCGGACTGTTGCGAGCTGACCGAGAGTTGACCGCTGGTGGACAGCGTGACCCCGCCCTGGTTGATAAGACTGAGCAGACCTTTGACCTGCGTGAGTGCATCGTCATTGACAGTCAGATGGAACGCTTTGTCAATTTGTGCCTGCACCATGCCCAGCACCTTGTGAGAAATGTCCTTGCGGATCTCTTCAAACAAATTGCCGTGAATCAAGCGATGGGCATCGTCACCAACCTCTTCCCGACTTTGATGCTTGATTAGTCCAAAGTAGTCTTTCTCGGCCTGAAACCACACATACTCGCTGCCCTTTTTGTCTTCAAAGCGCAGTTCATTGAAATTGGAGACAGTGCCTTGCTCGGAGGATCGCGTGCGCCAACCTGACACTGTTTTGTGGTCGGGCAACGGGTAGGGCACATGCTGTACCGCGTTGTAGGCCACAGCGGTCACCAGTGGGCGGTCAGGGTCCCCATCTTCGAAAGAAACCACCACCTCCTGCCCAATGCGGGGAATGGCCATGATGCCCCAGCCTTGGCCTGCCGCAGGAAAGGCGACCCTCACCCAGCAGGAGCTGTTTTCATTGCGCTCGCCGTACCGATCCCAATAGAACTGGATTTTGATTCGACCATATTCGTCGGTGTGAATTTCTCGCCCCTCCGGCCCAACCACCAGTGCAGGCAAAGGGCCTTTTGCAAAAGGCTTTCTGGATTGCCTCGCTGGGCGAAACACCTGCTCGGTGTGAATGGCATCAAAGGCACAATCGTACAAACTCTGGGCGCCTTCCACAGCCTCTGGATCGGCCTCGTGCAAGGTGATCTGGGTGGATACCACCAACACGTCTGCGTTCAACATGGGGTTGTCTAGGCTGGCGATGCTGAGTTTGCAGCCACAGGCCACACCGCGCGCAGTGGTTTGCCCCTTGTAGATCTGCTGACGTGCAAGCGCCTCCTCATGCCGAAGTTTGCTGTAGGCCTCGCCATCACCTGGATTCTCGAATTCTCCAGGGTATTCAAACACCTCATAAGCCACGTTGTGGCTTTCCGATTTGCCCTCGGACTTGCTCAACAGCGAGAGTTGAGGTGTTTCAAAATTGTAGTCGGTGTGCGCATGGCGTGGCGGCTCAATTGACTTGCGCAAAGCGAGGCTTTGAATCCGCTCATCCGCCGGCATGCGCCCCGTGCTCATGGCGGGGTCGTGCAACAAGGATTCATACGCGGGGTAGGGCACATGCGCGCTCACGCTGTCGACCAGCACCAACGTGTGACTGTCTTTCTGGTGCTCAAAGAAGAAGTAAACCCCCTCTTGCTCTAGAATGCGCTTGACGAAGTTCAGATCACTTTCGCCAAATTGCACGCAATACACCCAGGGGCGTTTCGCACCTTGGGTTCGGTCTTCAAACCGAACAGCGGGGTGACTGTGGCGCGCAAACACCTCTGCGGCAATCGCATGGACAGTTTTGTTTTGATAGACGCGGAATTCTTGGTTTTTACCCAGCAACCAACTCCACGATTTGAGCTCCAGACGGTAAGTGCATCGCCCCTGTGTACTCAAGCTGACCTGCTCAAATTCTGCGATCACGCCGTCAAAATGGCGTTTTTGCTCCGCCCGGGTTTCAAAGCCAAGGCAAAGGGTTTGACCCAGAAAATCATCTGGGTTGAGGGTTGCTGAATCAGACTCCACATACACCGAGGCCGTGGCATGCTCGGACAAACCTTCGCTTAAACGGGCAGAGCGAAACCAGCAATCGTCAATGGGGGCAGAACCAGATAACTCGATCAGTCTGTTCATGGTTGACGGCTGATCTCCACACGTCGATTGGCTGCGGCAAATGGATTGGAAGAGTCAGCCAGCACATCGGCGCCTTTGCCCTCAATGCCCAACAACGCAGGCGGCACGCCTTTCGATACCAGATAAGATTTGACCGCGCCGGCACGCGCGGCAGACAAGGATTTGTTCAATGCCGGATTACCACTTGCATCGGCGTGGCCTGTGACCAAAATGGGCGGTGAGCCCGCTGGGCGCGACGCAAGCACTTGTGCAAATACATCGAGTTGCTTTTTGAGTGCCTGAGGCAACTCGGCTGACCCCAATTCAAAATGTGCATTGGGAATTGAAAACCGCACAGCGGGCTTGAAACCCATGCATTTAAAGCCGTTTTTACGCAACTCCTCACAAGCCTCTTCAGGAAACAGCCCCTCTTTGATCTGCTCAGCTGCAGGCACACGATCCCCCAAATCCACCACCTGGGACTCCGCCAACACAACACCAGGCAGGCACAACACGGCTGCGGCAACGCATATCAGATTCTTTGAAAACGGTTTCAACATAGCTACTCCCAAATAGGTATGGAGATTCGAAAAAGATCACCTTGAAAAGTCTCGTGCTAGCATTTTTTCGACTCGGGCGTCGAGTCTATTCGTTTAAAAAAATCATGCTCAACGAGTGATACACGCCCCTAACCCGATCACAAAATTCATCCCCCGTTATGACGAAGAACAGTCGAGTCATCTGGTCCGAAGGCTTGTTTCTTCAGCCCCAGCACTTGCAACAGCAAGAGCGATTTTTGCTCGCCGAAATACATGCGCTAAACAGAACACAGCAAGCGCATTTGATGGGTTTTGAGACGCTGGAGCTGGACGACAATCTACTTTCTGCAGGCCAAATCGCGATCAAAAAGGCGAGTGGCTTTTTTGCCGACGGCACGTATTTTTCAATGCCCGACAAAGACCCTGCACCCGCCAGCTTTCCAATCCCAGCGGTGTCAGACACACAGACAGTCTTCTTGTGTCTACCCGCCCCCCACTGGAATGCGCTTCAACTGCGTTGGACGGACTCCACCGAACCTCAGCAGGGCATGCGGTTTGTTCCAGGTGCACTGCCTTGCAGCAGCATTTACGACCAGGGTCTTGAGGAAGAATCTTTGCAAGTGGCTGTGTTGAATCTGCACTTGAGTATTGGCCTGCAAAGCGAGCAAGGGCATGTGCGTTTGCCCATCGCTGTCTTGCAACCATCCACACGGGGCAACACGGCACAGGTGGACCCACATTACGTTCCACCCTGCCTGAACGTGCACACCAGCTTGCGCCTGCACAACCTGTTGCAAGCGGTGCTTGGTTTGCTCAACAACAAAATCAATATGCTTCAAGGCAGACGGCTTCGCAAAGGCAGCCACAACACCGCAGAGCTGGGTGATTTTATGCTTTTGCAAAGCTGCGTACGCCACCGCTTGCTGCTTGCACACTTGATGCAAACGCCGCTCGTTCACCCACAGCAAGCCTACCAACAACTGCTGGCCTGCCTGGGCGATGTGTGTTTGCACGGGGACGACACCGCCACGCAATTTTCACCACACTACGACCACCTGGATTTGCACACCACCTTTGATCACCTGTTCAAAGCACTCAGCCAAGTGTTAAGCGGCCTGCACGATCAGCATGCGGTGCAAATCCCCTTGCAATCCAAATCGGGTGGTGTTCACCTTGGGCACATTGCAGATCGTGCCTTGCTTCACCAAGCGCACTTTTTTCTCACCGTGCATGCGCTTGCACCCGAGGAACATGTCCAACGCACGTTCCCCACCACAGTAAAAATTGGCCCGGTGGAACGGTTGCGGGATTTGGTCAATCTCAACCTGCCGGGCGTTCGCCTGAAGCACCTTTCACAGGTGCCCCCGGCCATGCCGTATTACGCAGACCATTTGGTGTTTCAGCTTGAAACGCGCAATGAAGCACTGTGGCAACAACTGGAAAGCACAGGGCACCTGGCCATCCACTTTGCCGGAGATCTGCCGGAGCTCAGGCTGGAACTGTGGGCTGTTCGCAAAATGCAGGAGGGACTGCTTTGAGCACTTACGATCCATTTGCTGCTTTTGGCGGTGAGCGCACCATCATCAAACCCAAGTTGGGCATGGGCTTTGCCGCACCAGAGCAGACCCCGCAGGCCCATGCCCTCAATGCACCTGGCCATGTGGCAATGCCCAAGCCGGAGGTGGTGTATCAGCAACTCAAAGCACAAACCCTGAGCGCATACAACAACCCGTTGATTGAACATTGCAGTGCCGTGCTGCGCATGGGCCCTGTGGTGGCCGCTTGGCCACAGTTCAACGCTTTGGGCGAACTGGCCAGCACGTGGAATACGGCGTTGGCACAGATCGACTCTGCACTGACCAGCCATGCGCGCCCGCCGCACGAGCGCCTGGCCTGCAAGTACCTGTTGTGCACTTACCTGGATGAGTGCGCGGCAAATACCCCCTGGGGTGGCTCTGGCAGTTGGGCCAATCACAGTCTGCTGCGCACGCAATTCAATGAAACCTGGGGAGGCGAGAAGTGCTTCCTGTTGCTGCGGCAACTGATGCAAAGTCCTGTTGAAAATCGCGCCATGCTTGAGCTGATGGCTTGGGTGCTGAGCCTGGGATTTCGAGGCAAATACCACATCGAAACCGATGGCATGCTGGCGCTGGAAGAACTTCGAAAAACACTGTACCGCACCCTCTACCCCGCTGGCGTGGTCAAACCACTGCACCCCCCATGCTGGCAGTCCATGGCACCCAAGGCCAATCGGGCTTGGCAACATGTGCCGCTGTGGTTGCCCCTATCGGCCATGCTGGCTGCGCTGTTGGCAACCTTTCTCGCCTTCTACCTGCCATTGAACCAAGGCGCGAGCGACACATTCGACACCTTGAGCAGTTTGCGCTTTCCAAAACCCGAGTTCTCCAACCATGAGATGACTTCTACACCCGTGCAACTTGGCCTGGAGCTGCCCATTCAGTTGCAAGAGGACATTCGCTCAGGTGCGCTCACACTCAAGCAACAGGGCAACCGATCCATCATCATTTTCACCGGGGATGGATTGTTCGACTCTGGCAGCGCCACGGTCAAAGACAACGCCCTGGCATTGATCCAGCGCGTCTCCGAGGCGGTGGCCAAGCACCCTGGAACACTCACCATCACGGGCTACACCGACAACCAGGCGATTCGTTCTGTGCGCTTTCCATCCAATTGGCAGCTGTCTGCAGAACGGGCACAGCATGTGGGCACTTTGATGGGGCCTTACCTGCCCAATCGCGCCATAGCAACCGAAGGCGCTGGCGCTGCAGACCCCATCGCAACCAACGACACACCCGCAGGGCGCGCGCGCAACAGGCGCGTGGAAGTCACCCTACTACACTCCAACCCCTGACAATTTCTCTGGCATGTTGATTCGCTTTTTACTCTCACTGCTCGCTTATGCCATGTTGGCAGGCTTGGTGATTTGGCTGGCCCCATTGCTGCAAATCGGGGAATCGCGCCCGCTTGACCCCTGGTGGACAAGGCTGGTGGTTTTGGTCGCTTTGGCTTTGCTTATTTTTGGACCACAGGCTTGGCGCTGGTGGCGAATGCGCAACGCCGAAAGGGCGCTCAAAACAAGCCTGACCCGGCAAGAAGAGCTTGGTCAGGCCCAGGCCGCGAAACTTCAGGATATTTTCAATCAGGCCATCTCCACCCTGAAAGCCCATCAACGCAAGTCGGCCTGGTACAAAAGCAAGCCCGGTTTGTACGAGCTGCCTTGGTACGTGTTTATTGGCCCACCAGGCAGCGGCAAGACCACCGCCTTGCGAAATGCAGGTTTGCGCTTCCCATTGCAGCAACAGCTGGGCAAAGATGTTGTTCAAGGGGTTGGCGGCACAAGGAATTGCGACTGGTGGTTTTCAGACCAGGCGGTGCTGATCGACACCGCAGGGCGATTCACCACCCAAGACGCCGACCAACACACCGATGCGGTGGCCTGGTCATCGTTTCTTGGACTGCTCAAAAAACATCGCCCCAAGCAGCCACTCAATGGCGTGCTGCTAACACTGAGCGTTCAAGACCTGCTCAGCCCACCCGCAAAGCGCCAAGCATTGGCGATGACCATCCACGCGCGTTTGCAGGAGTTGGTGAAGGCACTTGGCGTGTGCCCGCCGGTGTATCTATTGATCACCAAGGTGGATTGGCTGGAGGGTTTCAAAGAAAGCTTTTTGTATTTGAACGAAGAAGAGCGCGCCCAGGCCTGGGGGGTGAACCTGCCACACCCCAACCAGTTGCAAGATGTGTTGACGCACACCTTGCCACAACAATTGATTGGACTGGAGCAACACCTGCTCAAACGCTTGGAGGATCAATTGCAACACGAGCCCCAGGCTCGTCAGCGGGCACGGTTGCTGGAATTTCCACACGCCTTTGGGCAACTTCGACCGGCCTTGCTGAACATCTTGGGCATGGTTTTTCAAGGTGACGGGCCCTTTGACAAACCAGTCTCCCTGCGGGGGGTGTATTTCAGCAGCGGCACACAAGACGGCACGGTGTTTGATCGCATTCTCTCCAGCTTCACCACGCCACAACCATCGGTGGCGGGCATGCCCAATGCCAGCGATGGCAAAAGCTTTTTCATCCGCGACATGCTGATGAAGGTGATTTTCCCCGAACAACATTTGGTGGGCCATGCACCCAAGCGCGCACGCTTGGAAATGTTGGCTTACTGGGGCACGCTGGCCGTTGGCGGTGTGGGTGCTTTGGCCATTGCGATCGGCTGGTGGATCAGCCATGGCAACAACCAACATCTGCTGGACACTGTCGACCAAGCCATGCCTGGTTTGTATGCACAAGTCGAACAGATTCCCACCCAGACCAGCGCAAACATCGAACCATTGTTTGTCAGCCTGGATGCGTTGCTGGAGGTGGTGCCACCCAACATCGGCGAAGCATCTCACCACTTGGGTTTGAACCAACACGCCACCCTCGCCCAAGCACAGCGACTGGCTTACCGGCACGCCCTGCAAACAACGCTTATGCCGCAAGTGGCCAAGCGCCTGGAGGAGCAGTTGAGGCAAAACCTGGCGCGCGACCCTGAATTGGCCTACGAGTCACTCAAGGCCTATTTGATGCTGTACGAACCCGCCCGCTACGATGCAGAGACCCTCTCGCCATGGGTGGTGTTTGACTGGACCAACAGCGTGTTTGTTGGGTTTGCACCCAGCACGCAGACCCATGCGGCGAACCACTTGGATTCAGCAATCCGCCTGGGTGCGCCGAGCGAAATGCCCGCCCGTGACGAGCAATTGATCGCACAGGCGCGTCGCATGATCGGGCAACTCACACTGGACCAGCGGCTGCACCAGCGCATGGTTCGCTTTTACCCAGCAGACGCTCATCCGGCGTTCAATGTGCTGGATGTGTCGGGCCCCTCCGCCGCCGCCGTGTTCTCAAGGCCCAGCGGCAGGGACCTTCAAACGGGTGTGCCAGCTTTTTACACACGCGCAGCCTATTATGGGTATTACCTGCCAGGCCTCCCGCAGCAGGCAAAGCAACTGCAAGAAGAACAATCTTGGGTGTTGGGTACAGACACCACCGGGAGGTCTCAGCAAACGCAATCGCTCACCGACCTGATGCGAAAGGCACGCCTTCGCTATATTGAGGAATACATCACCACTTGGGATGCGTTTTTACAGGACATCCAGGTGCAAGCACCACCCAACTACGCGGCAGCGGTTAATCTGGCAAAGCTGTTGGCCTCGCCACAGTCGCCTTTGCAACAACTTTTGAAAGCGGTGAGCAGCAACACCAGCCTGGCGGGCGCAGCGCCTGCGCTGACCGATCTGGCAGAGAAACAGGCCAACCAACAATTGGCCAGAGCATTGCCCAGCAGCATGGCGCTGCTCAACGGCAACACGTCCGCTCCGGTGCAATTGGAGGCGCCACTGGAGCAACGGGTGGACACTTACTTCCAAGACCTCAACCAATTGTTTGCCACCAATGCCCCAGGGTATGCGCAAGTGTCGGGTTTGCTCAACCAACTGTATGCGCAACTTGCTGCGGTGCAAGCGGCCAAAAACAGCAAAGGACCTCCCCCTCCTGCCGAGAATTTCAACACCATCCAAATGAACGCAGGTTTGCTGCCCGAGCCGGTGCAGGGCATCGTGACCCAGCTTGCCGGGCAAGGCAGTGCCCAGGGACGCGCGGCGGAACGCGCCAACCTAAGCGCGGATCTTCGCCCATTGGAAGAGGTGTGCCAACGCACAGTGGCCAACCGCTACCCCGTGCAAGCCAAGGCGGGGAGCGATATTTTGTTGGAAGACTTTGCACGTTTTTTTGGACCAGGCGGTTTGATGGATCAGTTTTATCAATCCAGGCTCGCCAGTTTGGTCGACACTGGCAAGCAGCCTTGGCAATTCAAGCCCAGCAGCGACGGCAGCCAGAGCCCGCCAGCGTCTGCCCTTCTTCAATTTCAAAGGGCGCAACGCATTCGCGATGTGTTTTTTGGCGCCAATCCCAACGGGCCAGCGTTTGACATTGAAATGCGGCTGGTTCATGCCAGTTCAAAAAACGATGTTTTTTACTTGGACAACAACGGCAAGATGTTGATGTTCTCGGTTCAACATGAACCCAGACATCGCATCCGCTGGGGTGGGCAACTGCCCTCAGACACTCTCAGCATCCGGGCATCCGAGGGGCAAGCAAAAACATTCAAAGGTCCATGGGCACTGTTCCGGCTCTTTGAAATCGCTCAGGTGCAAGCCAGCGATCGCCCCGAGTTGGTTCGTGCAAGCATCACCCTGGAAGGGCGAAAATTTGATTTTGAGCTGATGGCGAACTCGGCATTCAACCCACTGACATTGGCTGAACTTCGGCAGTTTCGCTGCCCTTCTGGGCTTTGACAAAGATGCACATCCACTTCGCTGGGAGCCCCCAGCAACACGCTCATTGGTCTTGGTACGGCAAACTGCCTGGTGCAGGTGATTTTTCTGTGTTCAATCTTCGCCCAGCAGAGCTGGACTGTCTGGATGATTGGCTTAGCCACACCTTGCATGCAGGCCAAACAAAGCATGCGCACGCTTGGCATGCTGCATACATGGCCATGCCCATGCTTGGCTTTGCGTTGGGACCACAATGCTTGGGAAACACCCAAGGCACAGGCGCACACGGGGTCTGGATGCCCTCCATCGACAGCGCTGGCCGCGCATTCCCGCTGATTCTTTTTGGCTGGCATTCGCATGAACACCCCTCACCACTGCGCGATGTGGCGAGTGCGACCACGTTGCTGTCCAATCTTCACCAAATTTGTGCGCAGGCTTTGAGCGAAGACTGGGTGTTTGGACGCCTTGAAGCCGCCCTGGTCCATGTGAACAAAGCCACCGTGTGCGACGACCTGCCCCCAGGGGTTTCCCATTGGGGATGCTTGCAGGCCAACGGCTTACTTCAACATGCCGTGGACTGCCATGGATTGCCCACGCTCCAAAATTTTGAGCACTGGATGGGTTTGGAGTACCCACTGTGAGTGCAGAACCCACCGTGATTCGCTCAAGCCTTGCCTTGCCCACAGACGCTGGACAAGAGCCCTTGCAAGCGGGCACGCGCATTGAAGAATTTGAGATTGAAAGTGTGATTGGTGTCGGTGGTTTTGGCATTGTTTACCGCGCCATGGATCATCAACTGGAAAGACCCGTTGCACTCAAAGAATACTTGCCTGCAGCGCTGGCTGTGCGGCATGCACACGGGCAAGTCAAAGTGCGAGACCCTCGGCATGAGGCCACCTTCAAGGCTGGTATGCGCAGCTTCATCAATGAAGCAAAAATGCTTGCACAATTTGATCACCCAGCCTTGGTGAAGGTGTATCGATTTTGGGAGAACGCTGGCACAGCCTACATGGTGATGCCCTTGTACCAGGGCGACACACTCCAAGCCATGCGAGAAAAAATGGCACAAGCCATGCCACAATCCATGCTACTGGATTTGCTGATCCCGCTGACCGAGGCCTTGGAGGTGTTGCATGCACAGCACTGCTACCACCGCGATGTTTCACCAGAAAATATTCTTTTGCTCAACGGGTCAGGTAAACCGGTGCTGCTGGACTTTGGGGCCGCTCGCCGTGCGATTGGCAACGTGTCTCAACCTTTTACAGTCATCCTCAAAGCCAGTTACGCACCGATCGAACAGTATGCGGAAGCACCCGGCATGGTTCAGGGGCCATGGACCGATGTATACGCCTTGGCCGCTGTGGCCCATTACCTGATGGTGGGCAAAACACCGCCGTCGTCTGTGGCGCGCATGGTCAACGACAACTACCAAACCTTGGCCAGCAGAGACGACCTGCCCTACGACCTGCCTATTCGCCAAGCGGTGGACGCTGCCCTTGCCGTTCAAGCGCACGACCGCACCCAAACCATGGCGCTATTTAGGCAAAACTTGCAAGCACAAGCCGCTGCAGTGGATATTCTGGATGCGTATGCCAACCCAACGCCACCCTTGAAACCGGACTTGCCAGACCGGGCACCTGATTTGACAAGCCAGCCCAAGCGCCCTCGGCGAATGATGATTTGGGCGATGTTGGCCTTGGTCTTGACCATGGCCGTGTTGCTTGCCCTGTTGCTTGCACCGGACTGGACCGCCCCCCCCAAAACATCGGCCAATGAAGCATCCTCCACCAACATTGAGCAGGCGACAGAAACCGCCAAACCAGGCATGGCCGCCACCAGCCCTACCTTGGCGGCCAACAGCGCCTTGCCCGCACGCTTTGCTGAATTGATTCAGCAAGCTGACCATGCGGTGCACATCCAAGCCCCCACGGAGGCCCTCACCATCGGCCAGGATTTGCTGCAATTTGAGGTGCGTTCGCCAATCGCCGGACACCTCGCGGTCTACGTGCGCTCCAGCGATGGAAGTGTGCTCAAGCTTTTGCCAAACGCACGCGTGCCCAGCTTGTTGGTTCAGGCCGATGTGCCTGTTCGTCTTCCCCCGGCCAGCGAACCAATCGCTGCTGCAGGCCCAGCCGGGGAAAATGCAGTGCTCGTGGTGGTCACAGAGCAATTGCGGGACGACACCGCCTTGGGTCTTCAAGACCATTACGGTTTTGGTGTGGTCACGCAAGATGCACCGCTGAAAGGCGCATCGCCATGCATTGAAACCGGATGCAGAGATCTCATGGCTGCCGGGTGGTTCATTGTTCAGGAAAAAGACTGAAACTTATGTAGAATCAAATGCATGGGTTTACGAATTATTAAAACAACCCGGCTACCCACCACCACGGAGACAAACCATGAAACGCTTCATCGCCAGCGCAGTTGCGCTTGCAGGCGCCAGCCTGCTTTACACCCCCGTTGTGCAAGCTAAAACCACCATGTGTATTTTCGACATTGCCGGGCGCAGTGGACCAGCTTTTGCTCAAGCAAAAGATTATGCGGTGGTGGCCAAAACCTGGGGGGCCGAGATTGAGCTGGAAGCCTATGTGGATGAACGCTTGGCTGCGGAGGACTTTAAAACTGGCAAATGCGATGCGGCAGCCATTTCAGCGCTGCGGGGCCGCCAATTCAACAAGTTTGTTGGCAGCATCGATTCAATTGGCGCGGTGCCCACCTACAAGCACTTGCGGGTGGTGATCGACCTCATGAGCAGCCCCAAACTGGCCGACAAAATGGTGTCGGGCCACTTTGAGGTGGCTGGTATTTTGCCGATCGGTGCTGCCTACGTGTTTGTGAATGATCGAAGCATCAATTCGGTAGAAAAAGCCGCGGGCAAAAAAATTGCCGTGCTGGATTACGACAAATCGCAAGCCAAGATGGTGCAACAATTGGGTGCACAGCCGGTCTCCAGCGAGGTGATCAACTTTGGCACCAAGTTCAACAACGGCCAGGTGGATATTATTGCGGCGCCAGCGATTGCTTACCAACCTTTGGAGCTTTACAAAGGGATTGGGAGCAAAGGCGGTATTTATCGCTTCCCACTGGTGCAACTCACGGCCAACATCCTCATCCGCAAAGACAAATTTCCACCTGGCTTTGGGCAAAAATCACGGGAGTGGATTCAAAAGCAGTTTGACCGCTCCATCAACTTGGTGGACACCTCGGAGAAACAAGTGCCTGCGGCCGCATGGCTGGACATCCCGGAATCGGACAAAGCGAAGTATGAAGTGCTGATGCGCGAGAGCCGAATCCAGATGACCCAGGAGGGCTTTTACGATCCCGAGATGACAAAAATTTTGAAACGCGTGCGCTGCAAAATTGACGGTGGCCTGGGTGAGTGCGCGGACAAGCGAGAACTTTAAACCAAGCCATGCGCCTGCTGATCCGCGTGGTAGCTGGAGCGCACCATGGCGCCCACCGCGGCGTGGGTGAACCCCATCTCATAGGCTTTGGCCTCGAACATTTTGAACACATCGGGGTGAACATATCGGCGCACAGGCAAGTGGTGACCACTGGGTGACAGGTATTGCCCAATGGTGAGCATGTCCACATCGTGGTCACGCATGTCTTGCATCACTTGAAGAATTTCTTCATCGGTTTCGCCCAAGCCCACCATGAGACCGCTCTTGGTGGGCACATCGGGATGGGCCTTTTTGAATTCTTGCAGCAACTTAAGCGAATGCTTGTAGTCGGAACCTGGGCGCGCCTCTTTGTACAAGCGGGGCGCGGTCTCGAGGTTGTGGTTCATCACATCGGGCGGGGCGGCATTCAGTATGCCCAACGCCCGGTCCAAACGCCCCCGAAAATCAGGCACCAAAATTTCTATTTTGGTGTTGGGGGACAGTTCGCGGGTTTTTTCAATGCACGCCACAAAATGGGCTGCCCCACCATCGCGCAAATCGTCGCGGTCCACGCTGGTGATCACCACGTAATTCAGGCGCAGTGCGGCAATCGTTTTGGCCAGGTTCAGTGGCTCATTGTCATCCAGGGGGTCTGGGCGCCCATGGCCCACGTCGCAAAATGGGCAGCGGCGTGTGCATTTGTCGCCCATGATCATGAATGTGGCCGTGCCTTTGCCGAAGCACTCGCCGATGTTGGGGCAGGAGGCCTCTTCGCACACGGTGTGCAAATTGTGCTCGCGCAGAATCTGTTTGATTTCGTAAAAGCGGGTGGAGGGGGAGCCCGCCTTGACGCGGATCCACTCTGGCTTTTTGAGCTGCTCGATGGGAACGATCTTGATGGGGATCCGGGCAGTTTTGGCAGCGGCTTTTTGCTTGACGGTGGGATCGGTCACAGCCTCTAGGTTGCGGGCCACATTGGGTTTTTGCTCGATCTCAGACACGTTTTGCTCCTACTGGCCCAAGGGTGGCGGGCCGGGGGGTTTACTTTGCCACTGCGTGGTGCGCAGCTTCAAGGTGATGGATTAACTTTTTCATGAGATGGTCTTGCATCTCATCTAGTGAAATTTTAACACCAATGCTGGATAAGTCCACTGTTTCCAATCCGGCATACCCACAGGGGTTGATGCTTTGAAAGGGACTCAAATCCATGTCCACGTTCAGAGACAGACCGTGGTAGCTGCAACCCCGGCGAATCTTGATGCCCAAAGCGGCGATTTTGGCCAATTCACCCTGTTGCAGGGTGTACACACCGGGGGCACCGGGCTTGCGCTGCGCATCGCCCACCCCCACGTCCACCAAGGCATCGATGATGGCCTGCTCCAGCAGTTGCACATATTCACGCACCTTCAAGCCATACCGGCGCAGGTCCAGCAGCGGGTAAATCACGATTTGCCCCGGGCCGTGGTAGGTGATTTGGCCGCCCCGATCGGTATTGACCAAAGGAATGTTGCTGCGCTGCAACAAATGGGCTGGATCCCCAGCCAAGCCCAGGGTGAAAACCGGCGGGTGTTGACACACCCAAATCTGGTCAAGATCCGCATCGCCACGCGTGTCGGTAAAGTTCTGCATGGCTTGCCAAGTTGGCAGATACTCCACCAAACCCAGATGGCGAATTTGAATACGTCCTCCAACATGGGGTGTGTTGTCTTGCGGCTTGGATTGTTCTTGGTGGATCATGGGTGCATATTTTAAGAATTTCAACACTTTGCAGTCGAGTTTGCCATGTCTTCTGAGCCCATTGAATGGTTTGATGTTCCCAGCGTCCTGGGTCGCCGGGCCGCGTCCATTCTGGGATTGTCCAAGGTGCCAATTGTGGAACTGGACGACACGCATCGCCCCCTGATTCTTGCACACTTGCTGGCCTTGAACGAGGAAGACCGCCGCCTGCGCTTCAGTTACGCGTTGGGGGATGCGGCCATCGCCAAATATGTGAGCAGCCTGGATTTTGAGCGCGACTCGGTGTTTGGTATTTTTGGCCGCGACGATGCCCTGTTGGGCGTGGTGCACCTGGGCGTACTCAACCCCAGTGCCGACGACAAAAATCCCAAAGGTGCAGAGTTGGGCATTTCACTGGCAGCCGACATGCGTGGCCATGGCCTGGGCACGCTATTGTTTCAGCGAGCCTTGCGCCGCGCACGCAATGAGGGGGTTGAAATGCTGTTTATTTATACCCTGATGGAAAACGAAGCCATGCTGCGAATTGCCCACAAGCTGGGCATGCGCGTGAGCAATGCAGATGGGCAGTGCGAGGCCCACTTGAAAGTGCAGCCCGCAAGCACCAGCTCTGTGATTCGTGAGTTTGTGGATGAACACCTGGCCGACATCGACCACCTGTTCAAAAGCTCGCTGGGTCAGTTCAAAAAATGGGCTGAGGAGTTTTAAGCCTAGCTTGGTGCACACTCCGGCAAGGGTTCGCTCCCCTTGAAAACCCAGATGGGTGCGCTCACGGCCACAATGCGGCCACCCCGTTTGGCGCGAACAAAGTACCAGTTTTTCCCCTCGGCAGGGGTCACGGTGAAGCGCCCGCTTTTGCCCGTTTGGGTCTGCAGCGCTTGGTAGCGCTGTTCAGCATTGCTGCTGGGGCCGGCCTGCGAACTGAACAATTCAAACGACATCCCTTGCAAAGGGTCCATGGCTTGGGTGCTGCGAATGCTGAACGCAAACTCCACGGTGTTGGCCCGGGTGCCAATGCGTGAGCCC